>CAVHTL010000063.1:0-7329 GCA_963638955.1 bacterium | reverse complement strand
GATGAGCATGAAGACGCTGCGCCCATATCAACAATAAGAATCAATCAACAAAAGAGAAGCGCTATAAGGGGTGCTTCTTTTTTAATTGGATGTGGAAGAAGAAAGATTCCAATCAGGCTTTTGGATAATAGCCTAAAAAGAAAGAAGAATTATGGTTTTGAAAGTTGAAACACAAACTTTCTTGCAACTCTTCTCCTCGTACAAGTCATAAAAGATGTTGGTTGGAAAAACGCAATATATGTTTTAAGGAACAGTACCTGATAAGCAGGAAAATCCAACGTAAAATTCAAAATTGGTATGATAATAGCGATTCGGCTCTTTTAATAGATGGCGCTTAAATCAAGAATAAACGACAGAGCGGCGGTCTTATTTTCGCCATTAAATTCTTCTAACCGGATTGATGTTAGATAAATGCCTGGATAGGGTTTAGTGAGCTGCACGTCTTTAAAGCATAACGTTGTTTGTTATATTCAGCGGCCCGTAGCTTATCTCCTTTTTTGCTCATGATAAAAGGAGAGGCTTCGCAAACGGCCTTTTTTCCGTTTAGTCTCCATAATCGCTTGGTCTTGAATCGTCAATCCAAGTGCAGCCAAGAGGGTCGGTGATGTCATTCATCTCGAGATAAATATAATCTGGCAGATCGATGAATGGATGTTCAAAGTCGGCGGTGAAGACAACATTCTTGTTTCTCTTTACTTCGAAATCGATGCGCTCAAGAATCTTATTCATCCACTCAGGCCTCTTCTCTTTATACCCTAATAACAAAGTATAAAAACCAGGTTCAACGTAGAAAGAATCACCTTCCTCATCTTCGTAATAATGGCATAATGGATTGAGAGGGCTTCTAACTGATTTGTATTGATTAAATTCTTCGTAAAGCATATATTTTCCCACTAAATATACACTCATTCTCCCTTAGCAGAAAGAAAGGAGGGCCTATGTCTATCGATCCAAAGAAGATCAAAATAGTTTTTACGGATATCGACGGCACATTGTATTCGCATAGCAGCAAGAAAGTGCCGGAAAGCGCGATCGAAGCCATAAAGAAACTGCAGGCTAACGGAATCAAGGTTTTTCTCTGCAGTGGCAGAAACTACTACCTGATACGCAAAACAGGAATTCTCGACATCATCAAACCAGATGGCATCGTCATGATGAATGGGGCGGCCACAATCGTAGGCGATAAAACGATTTACAAATACCCAATCCCGCAAGACGTCGTCTCGGCGATGATCAAATTCTCCTACCGCCTCAAATTCGGTTTGACTCTCATTGAGGAAAGCGAAGGCCACATCAATTATATCGACGACCGCGTAATTGACGCGCACGCCAAATATGGTACCCGTTTCCCGCAGCCGCGCAAATTCGAGATACCTTATGATAGGACCGTTTATCAGATGATTGCCTTTTGCGACAGCTTCGATGAATCTCTCTTCCTCCCCCACCTGCGCGACTGCAAAGCCGCTAGATGGGACGAATACGCCGTCGACATCATGCCAAAAGACAGCGACAAAGCCAAAGGCATCATGGCGGCTCTCGAATATTTCGGCTACAAGACGGAAAATGCCATGTCGATCGGCGATCACAATAACGACATTGACATGCTTTTATTTACCGGAATCGGAGTCGCGATGGGAAACGCCATTGACGAAGCGAAAAGCGTTGCCGACTATGTCACCACCGATATTGATGATGATGGCTGGAGCAACGCCTTCAAGCATTTTGGCTTAATCGATTGATTTATTTATCATAAGGCTCGTGGCGAAGAATCTTGAAAGAGCGGTATAACTGCTCAAGCAGCAAAACGCGAGCAAAGCCGTGAGTAAAGGTAAGTTCAGAAAGAGTAAGAACGGCATTCCCGCGTTTTTTGACGCTATCGCTTATCCCTAGCGAACCACCAATGATGAAACTCACTTCACTGCCACCTTTCGTGAACCAGGAAGAAAGGGAATTCGCAAGTTCGGAAGAAGTCATTTGCTTGTTTTTGAGGTCGAGTAAAACCACAAAATCACGCGGTTTCAATTTTTGCAAAATCCGCGCACATTCCTTCTCTTTTATTTCTTCTATCTGCGTTTTAGAAGGATTTTCAACGATTGGAAGGTCAGGGAATTCTATGATTTCGATATCTGCGTATTTGCTGAGTCTTTTTGAAAAATCAGCGCAAGCCTCGCGTAGATACTGGTCCTTAAGTTTTCCGATGGCGTAGATTTTGATTTTCACTTGTCTCCACCCTCTATCATCTTGTGTTGTGATAGACACTTGATCGTGATTTTGGAGGTATCAATGCCTTTCTCTTTTAGAATTTCCCGATACGTGGATAAGGCCGCTTCTTCACTATTGCACTCCTCGCTTAGATGAGCCAAATAGATGCCTTTGGTGGCTGGACCGATGAGTTCGCTCATGTATGTGGCCGATTGTTCATTGGATAAGTGCCCGCAATCCGAGAGGATACGCTTCTTTAGACACATCGGACGTGAGGAATCCATCAGCATTTTTTTATCGTGGTTGCTCTCAAAGACGTAATAGGTGCAGTTTTGTAGAAGCTTAAGATTCTCCTTTGACAAAACGCCGGTGTCAGTCACGTAACCTAACGAGCTTTCACCATTGACGATTAGGTAATTCGTAGGCATCGAAGCGTCATGCGAGACAAAAAAAGGGTATATGTAGAAAGAGCCTAAATGGAACACTTCGTCGTCTTCGAAACGCTCGGCCCCATCTAAAGGCGTGAGACGGCTACAAAAAACGGGGATTTCGCGATCGAGAAGAAAGCGGACGCCTTTGATATGATCGGTATGCTCATGGGTGATGAAAACCGACTCGATATCCTCAACCTTTTTGTCGATGCGGCATAGACCTTCTTTTAATCGCGTGAAGGTTAGACCCATGTCGATCTGAAAAAGGGTGCTTTCGTCATAAATAAGAGTGGCGTTTCCTTTAGAGCCGCTCGCAATGGAAAGAAAACGGATCATCTTAATCTATGGGGTTTACGCTTACATCCCCATTCATGCTCGCTTCTTGGCGCTGCATCTCTAAGGTCGGATTATCGAAACGCTGATAGTTTTTCGAAAAGAGGAGAGTGATGTTTCCTGTTCTTCCGTTGCGGTTTTTGGCCAAAGAGATATTGATGAGGGACACGCTTCCTTCGTCTTTCCCTTTTGCTTTGGCTTGATCCACTTGGCTTTGAAGCGACTTCACGTAGTCGCTTTCTGATGGCCCTTTGCCTTTCACGTCCTGGTTGAGGTTTTGATAGTAGTCCTTACGGTACATAAGGATAACCATATCGGCGTCTTGCTCAATGGAGCCGGATTCCTTTAATTGGGACATGCTTGGGACTTTAGATTCGCTCTTATCAACGTCACGGTTCAACTGAGCGAGGACGATGACGGGAATCTTAAGGCTTCTCGCCAACTCTTTCAGCGTCTTCGTGATGACGGCGATTTCAAGGTTGCGGGAATCGTATTTGGTTTCCACGCCGATAATATTCAAATAATCGATGAAGATGGCGCACAAATCTGGATGTTGCTGCGCCAATTTACGGCTTTTGGCGATGATGTCCCCAAGCTTTTGGTTGGGGGTATCGTCAAAATAAAGCTTAGTTCGCGCGATATCATCAAGCGCCGTCATGACTTTTACGTTTTCATTGCCGAAGAAATCGCCCATTTGGATTTTCTCTAAGGACACTAAAGAGGCGGCTGCGCATAAGCGCTTCGTGATGTCTTCGCTAGGCATTTCACAAGAGAAGAAAGCCACTGTTTTGTCTTCGTGAACGGCGGCGTTATAGGCTAAATTGATGGCGAAAGCAGTCTTGCCGACAGAAGGGCGAGCGGCGATTACCACCAAACTCCCTGGCTGCCAACCATGCGTGTATTCGTTTAGCATCGAATAACCTGTGTCGACGCCAGATAGCTTTTTGTTCGCCCGGTTTTTCTCTATTTCGAGCCGGATTTTGACAGCGTCCCCGACTTCTTTGGCGGTCTTGAAGCCGCCGACGGCGCGGGAAGAGGATATTTGCTCAAGTTCTAAAGAAGCGGCGTTTAGGAAATCGCCGATATTCTCGATGTTCCCTTCGCCATAGTCCTTTTTTATCTTTTCCATCGCCAAAAGGTATTTTCTCAATACGCTTTGGTCGCGGATGATATTCACATAATGATCGACGTTATTCGCATCGATCGTCTCGTCGATCAATTCGAAAAGATAATCGGGTGAGCCAGCTTCTTCTTTGAGTTTGGTCAAAACAAGCTGGTCGTTGACGGTTTGAGCATCAATCGGGCTTGGCTTTGCGGCCACTTCCTTCATCGCTTTGAAAATGATTCTGTTGCGCGGATCGACATCGCTCCAATCATTTTCCGTCAAGGCAGCCAAAGCGACCGAGGCGGCAGCGGAAGAAACGAGCATCGAGCCGAGCACGCAGCGCTCAGCCGTGACGTTTGAAGGCAAAACGAATTTCTCAGCCATTATCTATCCTCGGCAATGTGGACGTTGACAGTACCAGTCACTTCTCCAGCGCTTCCTTTATATAAAAGGATACGGAGGCGCGTATAGCCAAAGGCATTCGCAGGATATTTATCGATGAATTTGCGCTTGTCTATTTCGATTCCCCACTGAGCCTTGAGACCTTCTTGAATCTCTTTCGGGCTGATGGTGCCAAACATCCTTCCATCGCTCCCTGGCTTGACTTTGAATTCAACGTTTATGTGTTCAAGGCGCGAGGCGATTTCTTCCGCCTCTTTTTTCATCTCTTGTTGGCGAACTTCTTCTTCGGCGTTTTGACGGGCCAAAACCTTTTGGCTATCGGAAGTTGAAACGACCGCGATTCCGCGCGGGATCAAATAATTGGTGGCGTATCCATCGCTCACATTGATTGTCGCGCCTTTTTTGCCTAGGCGGTCATCTTTTAATAGAATCACTTTCATTTTATCAATCTCCTTCAGTATTGACGCTGTTGCGCGCAACCTCTAAATAATCTTCAAGCGTGTCGTTCAGGGTCTCTTCAACTTTCTTGATGGTGCTATTGGGGAAGACGGCAGCCGCCATCGTGAAGTGGCCTCCACCGCCCATCTTTTCCGCCAAAAGCTGCACGTTGATGGTGCCATCGCTTCTCGCGCTTAATTTAATAGTCTTCTGATCGATGCGACCGATGACGAAGCAAGCGTTGATGCGCTTTAAGTGCAAGAGGTTATTGGCGACTTTCGATATGGTAGCGGATTCAATGCAGTCATCTTCCTCGGCCGTGCAATAAACTATTCCGTATGAAGGGCTCACCATCGAGGATATGATGCGGTTGATGAGAACATATTCCTCATAATCATCTTTTAGATAATCGTCGGCTTTTGAGTTGTCAGCGCCGTAATTTTTGAGTATCTCAGCCGCCTCGAAAGTTCTCATGCCAGTCGATTTGCTCTTGAAGAAATTGCTGTCTAGGAAGATGCCTGAGAGCATCAAGGTCGCAAATTCCGGCGAAACATCAATGCGCGGGTTCGCAGTGGCGTAGCGGATCATCATGGCGAAGAGTTCGCTTGCGCTGCTCGCGCTTGGCTCAATATAGGTGAGTACCGGGCGCTCAATGAATTCAGTGCTTCTCCGGTGGTGGTCGATGATGATTATTTTTTGCGCCTTCTCAAGGATCTTCGGGCACATCGTGAGCTTTGGAACCGAAACGTCGGTAACGATGAGCAAAGAGCTGCTTTTGATTTCGCTCACCGCATCCTCAGGCGAAATCGTTATCTTGTCCAAACGCTCTTTCCTAAAAGCCTCTTGGAAAGCGATGCGCGTCTTTTTCTCGGCTTGTTTCGGGTTATAGATGATTTTCGAGCGCTTTTTGCACCAATCGCAAATAGCCATGGCCCCTAAACAAGAACCAAGAGCATCCATATCTAAATCCGTGTGCCCCATGATGTAAACGCTGCTTGAGCTTTTGATGAGCGAGATCAAAGAGTCAGCGATAGAGCGAACCTTGACTTTGCTCGTCGACTCAAAGGCGGCGCTTTTCCCGCCGAAGAATTTGAGTTCGGCCCCGTATTGACTCACAACCGCCTGATCACCGCCGCGCGATAAAGCAACGTCAACCGCGCTTGTGGCCATTTCGTTTAGTTTTCCTACATCGGGGAAATCATGAGCGAAGCCCAAAGAAAGCGTCAAAGGGTTCTCTTCGCCCTTGCCAGCCGCGCGAACTTTTTCAAGAACGCTGAAACCATCTTTCTCAAGCTTATTGAGCGAAGAAAAAATACAAACCGCGAAATAAGTATCGTTCCTGACACGACGGAGCAAAACACCAAAACTGCGGAAATAATCGGTGATGACGTTTCTGATTTTGTTCACCATGTCGGCCGATTCGTCAGTCTCGGAAGCGACGTCATTGAAGTTGTCGATCATGACGATGCCAAGGCACAAAGCCTGCTCTTGAGAATAGTTGACGATATTGTCATATTTCGTTGTGTCTTTGAAGATGAATAGGCGCGGCTCGCTTAGATATTTGACATCGAAGTTGCTGCCTTTGATTTCCACTCCGTGCAAGACTTTATTGGCTGGGGCGTTCACCAAATCCTTCAAAACAGGCAGCCAATCGTAGACGCTCATATCGACAAGCTCGATGTTCCTCTCTTTGAAAAGACTGTTGTTCCACATGATGGTCCCGTGTTCGTCGACGACCACTAGGCCGATTTGCCCAAAATCATAAGCCTCCTGGATATCGGAACTTACCAAAGAGGCCGTTTCGATATCGTTCTTTTGCCTAAGATGATTGATTTTCATGAGGGCAAACCAGAAATAAAACAAATCGAAGACGGCCAAAGTGGAGACGAAGAGCATCAAATAGCCTGTGGTCACATAGCTTTTGAACGAAAACCAGTCGAACCACCAAAATAAACACGCGGCGATGATCAAAATCGCCTCAATGAGCGCGGTTATCAGTATCGAAATGCGAAAATGCTTAAGTACTTTGCTCATAATGGACTCATTATAGTCTTCTTTAGACTATAAATTAAAACAAAAGAAAGACTCTTGCGCTTCATCAAAAAGAAAAAGGCGATGATCACGCAATATGTCTTGCATGCGAGAGACGGGGACATCTATCTCTTTTGCATGCCGATGTGCAGATACCTTAAGCGGCTTCATGAATTCTTTGAGAAGAATCTCACTTATTTTTGACGTTGCTACTTGGTTCGCTTTCATTCTCCCTTAATGGCGATCAGCTATCTCAATATCATAGTATTTAGATCCGAGTTCGTTTGGCAGGAAGCAAAGGCACCATTGATCGTTTGCGTGAACGCTTCATTGTTCTGCCTTGTCACCAACGAACGTCTCAAGATGATTGCCCAGCTGGAGCTTTCA
>CAVHTL010000062.1:678-7347 GCA_963638955.1 bacterium | reverse complement strand
GATTTGTACTCATTCATCTTCCTTCAGCCTGGCCCAGCGAGGAACAATGTGAGCAAAATACTCTCCGATCAGAGCAAATACAAAACGATATTCGTGAATCACGAATATGACCCGAAATTCCTAAAAAGCGTTTTGATTCTCGAGAAGTCTTACCGCGACTACGCGAAAAAAATCGGCAAAATGGATGAGGTTGCTTGCGATGCCACGAAAAAGGGACTGGTGAAAAACGGCATGTATTACGTTTTGGCGATAATCGGCTACTTGATGAAAATCACCTACATCCCCTCTTACGTCGAGGCGCTCAGAAAATACCGCGGCTCATCCGCGACCTCTGATCTTTATGGCAATGAGATGGCTATCTCTTTTCCCTTCATCGATGAGCGGAAATCATATAAGGAGCTAGCCCCATCCCTCTTCCACTTATTCGACACCATCATCGATAACTGCTTGAGACCTAACTTCGAGGCGACAAAAATCGATAAGCCGGAACTCGCCTATTCGAATTACACGAAAACCAACACGGCCTTTAACTCCATCAAAAGCCACATTCAGATGAACTTAATCGATTATGGGGATAAATCATACGCGAACGCAACAAAGAGAGCGTTTGGCGAATTCGATGAAAAAACCATCGAAAAAAGCGAAAAGCTCTATAACTCCTATTGCGCAAATAACGCGGAGAGATATGGCGCCGATAGCAAAGGAGAGGCCTATTCTGAGCGCGATACGGCCTTACGAGATGAACTCATGAAATACAGATTGTCCTATTCATTGACTCATCACATCAGCGAAAGAAAGGTTTTCACCGATAAGGCGCTCGAGCGTCTCGTGAAGGAAAAGCCCGCGAGCATAGTCGCCTTGTCTTCGATTGTTAGTAACGCCTATTACGTGGGCGATGAGTTAATCTCGATCATCGACAAATGCCGCTGATGGGCAAAATCGTTTTAACGGAATCTCTCCTCGCCAGATAGGTGCGCGCCCTGGATAAAAGAAGCCCCATCCATCTCTTTTTTGCCCTCGGGCTGGATGAGGTCGAGAGAAATGACGCCGTCTTCTAACTGCACGAGCAGATGTTTTTTGTCGAGAATGAGGGAACCGATATCTTTGCTCCTCTCACTTGAGAAAACGGAGGCTTTGTATATCTTGATTTTCCTATCGTTCAAATACAAATACGCGCCCGGTTCCTTGGACAAGGAGCGGATGTAATCGATGCTTCTTACGGAAGACAATGATAAAGGGAGATGCTCGTCTTCGCTCTTTATCTTGGAAGTGAAGCTCACAAGGCTCTCGTCTTGCTCTTCGCCCTTCAATTCGCCATTCGCGTATTTAAGCAAATCATCAACGATCAAAGATGCGGCAGCATCGCCCATTTTGCGAGAAAGAGAGGAATAATCATCATCTTCCTCAATCGCCACTTTCCTCACATCGTATATCCTTCCGGCATCCATTTTCGCAACCATTTCCATGAGGGTGATGCCAGTCTCTTTCTCCCCGTCTTTGATGGCTCGTTTGGATAGGAGAGGCCCCGCGATATTTCGGCAAGATGGAACCATGGAGATTGAGACAGCCGATTTTCGCCAAAGAGAGAAGCTCGTTTGGCACGATCTGGCCGTATGATATCGTCACGATTAGGTCAAAAGAGAGTTCTTTCGCCCATTCGTAATCCTCTTTGATTTTATGAGGGGAGAAACAAGGCAAAGAATGCGCCTCGCCCACGATTTTGCTCGGGGCTTTGCGGAGAGTTCTCTTCCTTCCGACTTCCTTATCCTCTTGCGATACGACCCCCACTACATCGAAGGAGGCCTCCAAGAGGGCTTTCAAAACCGTCGCCGCGATTTCCGGCGTCCCCATGAAAAGGACCTTGACCTCGCTGTTATTTGTGAACTTTCCCATGTTTTAGACCCTCCCGCTGCGCTTTTAATTATAACGACAGGGTTAAAATCCGCTAGAATAAGAGGACAAGGCATCGTTTATGGCATTTTTCTCTCGCGCAAAAGGCGCCTAATCTCAAAATTATGAAACATTATGAACGCGAAGGGGTGGCTCGGCTCCTTGATACCGCTAAAGCTCTTCTCAATACCAATCGCAGCTTCCACGATATTTACGAAATGGCGATGAATCTCCACGGAAAAGAGGTTTCCACCGTCTATTTGGACGAGGACGACAAAGTCCACGAATACGATTACGAGGATTACAAAACCATCACCTATCAGCTCGCCGAGAAGATGTCCACCGCCTTATCCAGCATCCCTGCGGGATCCGTTGTGGCCTTGAAACTGCGCAACTGCCCCTCTTGGCCCCATATGTTCTGGGCGATTCTCATGAGCGGGCATTCCCCTCTTCTCATCGATGCCAAGCTTCCTTACGAGAACACGGAGAATCTCCTTGGGCAAGGCAAGGCGAAAGCCATCATCTGCAATGAGGCTTTCACTTACAGCGTATCGACCTTCCGCATCAACAAAATCACCCAAAGCGAGCCGGATTACAATTTCACGCCGCATTGGGGCAACGAAGTCATTTTCTGCTCAAGCGGCACCACGGGCAAAGTCAAGATGATGGTCTATAACGGGAACGCGATGTGCCGCCAAATCGCTTGTTCTCTCGATATGCCGGACGAATCGCTCACCATCATGCACCCAGGGCGAATCAGGAATCTCGCGATGATCCCCTTCCACCACATCTTCGGATTCGTGGCGGTGTTTCTTTGGTATACCTTCTACGGCAAGGCGCTCGTCTATCCTTCAAGCGGATCGAACCGCGATATCCTCAATGCCATAAGGCTAGGCAAATGCACCCATGTTTATAGCGTCCCCCTTTTCTGGGACGCCATCGCTCAAAAAGCAGAGCGAAGCGCGGCTTTGGGGAAACAGCGCGATGCCGATTTGCTTCGGAGGATGATCGCCTATAACACCGGCAAGATATCGAAAGCGGAAGCCGGAATGGCTTCTTGGGGTTTTGTCCAAAATATCATCAGAGGCAAAATCCTCGGGAACGGCATCGAATATTGCATCGCCGGAGGAGGATATCTGAATGAGAAAACCCTTCATATCATCAATGGCCTTGGCTACCCCTTGTATAACGGCTACGGCATGACTGAGCTAGGAGTGGTTTCCGTTGAGCTCTCCCCGCGCGTCTCGGACCGCCTCAAAGGCTCAATCGGACACCCTTTCCACGGCGTGAGTTTCAAGCTTTCATCTATCGATGGCGGGAAAAAGGGGCAAGGAGAGCTTTTGGTGAAAAGCGAAACCGTCCATATCCGCGAGTTAATTGGCGGGGAGGAGAAAGCGACCACCCTTGATGAAGGCTACTTCCATACAGGCGACATCGCCGAAAAAGACACGACTGGCTCCTATTACATCAAAGGCAGAATGAAAGACGTCATCATCAATAGCAATGGCGAAAACGTCTATCCGGATGAGATCGAATTCTATTTCAAAGGAATCCAGCACGTCGTCAATAACGTTGTGCTTGGCGTAAAAAAAGAAGGGAGCAACGAAGAGGAAATCGTTCTCATCTTCGAGCTCGACAATTCCGCGACAAGCGATTCTTTCCCCTCCATCATTTCCGATGCGAAAGCGATCAACGCATCTCTCCCAAACGAAAAACGGGTTCAGCGTTTCCTCATCTATAAGCATTCGATGCCGATGGCCAACAACATGAAAGTGAAACGCTACATCCTGAAAGAAGCCCTCGAAAAAGGGAATCTCGAGGATTTCATCGATGCTGAAGGGAAAAACGGAAGCGCGAAGAAAAAAAAGCGCGATTTCTCTCGTTACGAAGAGAAAGAGGTAAAGAAAGTCATTAAGATCCTCAAGGAAAAATTCGCCTCCACGCTTCTCATGCCTGTTTATAAAATCGACGAAGATGCCGATTTCGGGCGCGATCTAGGAGGCGACTCCATGAGCTATGTCTCGCTTGTCGAAGACATCAATAGGGCTTTCAAGATCACCATTTCCGCCTCCAAGTACGGGCGCTTATTGACGGTCAACGATTTCGCCGAGGAAGTGCTTGAGCTATTAAGCGCGAAAAAAAGCGCCAAGTAAGCGCACAATCTCCACCCAAAAAGGCGGAAAAGTGTTGTTTCTTCCATCTAGGAAGTCTATAATCGCTACGCAAGAAAAAGCAAACATTTCAGGAAGTAAAGATATGGCAAACATCAAATCACAAGAAAAGCGCATCTCCATCTATGCCCGCAACGCCGCTTTCAACGGCACCCGCAAAGCCGAGATTCGCACCGCCAGCAAGAAAGTAGAGACTCTTGCTTCAGAAGGCAAAAAGGCAGAGGCAGAGGAAGCTTTGAAAACGGCGATTTCCCTTCTCGACAAATATTCCCAAGACGGAGCCATCACCGTCAATTCATCCAACCGCAAGAAAGCACATCTTGCGCGCGTCGTCGCCTCTATCAAATAAGGCAAAGCAGAAATCAAAACGAGGCTCATGCCTCGTTTTTCTTTATCCATCAATATTCTTTGAAATAAGGTCTGACTTCTTTTTCGCTTATCTCCAGAACTAGATACCATCCATTCCCCTCTTCGCGCGGATAAGACAAGCTCCCTGGGCAAAATATGTGGATGCCGCCTTCTATTTTCGCCTCTTTCTTGTGAGTATGGCCATGGATGAAGATCCTCACGCCGTCTTCATATAAAGAGCGCAATCTATTTTCCTCATAGATCGGATGATGCTCAACGTAAAGCTTCCCGAATGGCGTAGGAACAATCCTACAAGAAGGATAGAAAGAGGAATAGAATCCATCGCAATTGCCTCTTACCCCCGCAAAAGGGGCTATATTGTCTTTATTGTCCTCAATATCCCCGGCATGGAGATAAATATCTGCGTCCTGCTCACGAAGAAAAACATTCATGAGTCTATCGCTATCGCCATGCGTATCGCTCACGATGAGTATTTTCATAAGGGGAATTTAGAGAGAAAGAGCGAGAAAGCGAGCGGAGCGTCCATTTCACCGGTGAAAATGGCTTTCTCGGTTTTGTAAATCTCTTCCAAAGCCAAAAGCGGCGCGCCTTTTTTCATTCTTCGCAAATTCATGATGATAGCCCTCACCTGATAGACGCTCATCTTATATGAGGAAGATAAGGCCTCAGAGATAGATCTTTCATCCATTCTTTCGCTGGACAAATAGGAGACCATATTCATTTTTCGGAACTGATTCGCGGATTGAATGAGAAGAGCCACTTCGTCGTATCCCTGTGTTTTCAAATCCCTGTAAATATGGAAAGCTTCTTTGACATCTCCCTTCACGAGGGCGTTATTGAGGGCATAGGATTTCTCTTCGATAGGCTCCGCAACCAGCGTCTTTATGTCTTCGAGCGTCAAACGCCCAGTGCCCGAGGCGTAAGAGCAGAGTTTGATTCGTTCGCTGGAGAAACGCCCGTAATCCAAAGCAAGGCGCTCAATGAGCTCCTCGACGGCACCGGGATCGATCTTTATGCCTTTTTTCGCAAAATATGCGGGCACGAAATTGTTCCACTCATCGCGCGAGAATTCATTCACGGCGGATGGTTTGATGCCTAAAGAAGCAAAAATCTTCGCGTATTCGCTTTTTTGATCCAAGCTGGATCCATATGCGGCCATATATAGATAAATGGATGGGTCAGGGTTTTTTAGATATGACAAAAAAGCCTCATCATCATCGTCTTTTTTTACCTTAAGCGCACCTTTTCCACGGGCTTTTGGAAGCAAAAAGAAGCAATTTTTGACGATTACCGCCTTCTTTTCGCATCCTAAGGGAAGAGAAAGGCATTCCTCCACGAGAGTCGAGAAAGAATCTTGCCCCATGTCAAGAGTCACCGAATTCAAACTGGTGAGTTCCTCCCCGAAACTGTTTTTGACGATTTTCGAGAGGGCAATCTGGGCTAATTGGGGATCAGGGGAATAAACGACTTGGATCATAACTCCGTTATTATAAACCTTTTCACCATTTTGCGGCGCTGAGAGAAGGGGAAAGAGAATAATCTATGAGTTGGCCTTTCTTTATTTTCTTGAGCGGTTTTTCCTTCAATGCGTACAAAGAGAGTTCGCGTTCGGAATAGGAGAATAGATGCTCTTTGACGGTTTTGCCAATCTCTTTTTCCTCTACGCTCAATATGCTTTTTTCTTTGCTTGCCACTCTTTCGGCGAGGAAAGAGGTGCCGCTTTTGTCAAAAACCACTTTCCAGCTCCTCTTGAAAGAGGGGTAAGAGAGTATCTCGTCCAAAAAGCGCGGCTCTACCCCGTCTTCCACTTTCTTGTAAACTAAACCGGTTATGCCCTTGCCAAAACGCGAAAAGGACAGGAAATCGCAATAGAAGAGGTATTTGTTTAGGACATTGCGGCTTATCGTCCCGTTTTTATCTCTCCCGATGTAGATGAGGGAGGCAATCGCCTCAAGCGACAAGGGCGTATCGCCAGTCAAGGAAGCCTCATCGAGATATGGGAGCATCAAAAAACGGAGCTCTTTGCTCTTCGCCTCTTTTTTAGACCGCTCGCTCTCGCGCAGTTCTTTGATGTAATTCATCGCCTTTTTGCGGGCAGAGAGAGGCAAAGAAGACTTGTTTTCGAGATAACGGTCGTAGACAAAGACGGGATCGATGCTGGCGGAGCGGATGAGATTGTCGATCGTGCGGCTCTGAGTGGCTTTTTTCTCGTAACGAGTAATCGATATCTCCCCTAAAC
>CAVHTL010000062.1:0-668 GCA_963638955.1 bacterium | reverse complement strand
CCCTAAACCGAGGAGAAGCGAAAATTCCTTTTGACTCAAGAGGGTCGAGGAACGTATCTCCTTGATTTCCTCTTCCTTCAACAATGGTTTTTCTTTCGCTTTTTTAACCTTTTCCATGTCTCATCTCACTTTTTAAGTATCTTTTGATACCTATATTATATCCATTTTTTCTTGATGAAATAGCTTTTAACTAAATTTAGATCTTTTATAGACGATGCTGCCTTCTTCATCGGTCCTCCGCACCTTGATGTTTAGTGACTCCAAACGCAGAAGCACTTCTTTCGAAGGGTGCTTGTAGCTATTTTTCGCCCCCACGCTGATGATGGCTTCTTCAGGACTTACGCGCTTTAAAAACAAGAGAGAGGAAGAGGTATCGCTCCCATGGTGCCCGAGCTTTATGATGTCGCAATCCAAAGAGGGGTTATCCTCAATGATCTTTTTTTCGATGGCGCTTGATGCATCTCCCATGAATAGCCATTTCTTGCCGAGGAATTCGCTATAGAGGACAAGGGAGGAGTCGTTCTCGTTCTCTCCTTCATACCTATTTAGATTGATGAGTTTGATGTTCCCTATAGTGAGCGGGAAGGCCTCTTTCTCCCTAATCGTCCTTTTGACATTGAAGGATTCCTTGATGCTTTTTTCTCCGCCGTCATGGTCATCATCGCCGT
>CAVHTL010000061.1:5577-7493 GCA_963638955.1 bacterium | reverse complement strand
GGACGATGCCTTGCTTCCTTACATTATGAACATCACCCAGAGAAACCCCCACGACCACAAGGTCTGCACCGGCGGAATCGTGACCGTCAAGGATTCCTGGGATTATTGGAGATGCTCTTGGACCATCAACCGCCAGGGCCAATTCGCATCTCAGCCCGAAAACCGCACGCTCATCTGGTTCTATAGCCTTTACACCGATCGTCCAGGCAATTACGTCAAAAAGCCGATGCGCGAGTGCACTGGCTTAGAAGTCGCTGAAGAGTGGATGTACCATATCGGCGTGCCGACGGAGAAGATTGAGAGCTACGCCAAAGAGCATAGCAACGTTACCACGGCCTATATGCCTTATATCGATGCTTTCTTCGAGCCGCGCAAAAACAGCGATCGCCCGCTCGTGGTGCCAAATGGCTCAGTCAACATCGCCTTCATCGGCCAATTCGCCGAAATCCCAGCCGATACCATCTTCACCACGGAATATTCGATGAGGAGCGGCATGGAAGCAGTCTATACCCTCATGAACGTCGATCGCGCCGTCCCAGAGGTGTGGGGCTCCCGATACGATGTGAGGGAGATGCTTCGCGCCTCTTACTTCGCTCTTGATAGGAAAAAGATCCTCGACACCGATTTGTCGGTCGCCGAGCGCTTCCTCCTCAAGAAACTCCTCAAAAAGACTAAGGGCACGGACATCGAGAAAGTTCTGAGGGATTCTGGGCTTATCTAAAAGAAAGGGAGATGAGCCGCCGCAATGGCGGCTCTTTTCTCTTTCTAGAACAAAGGAGGGAGAGGATAATAAGGCGGATATGAAAAAGCGGGTATGCGAAATCTCATACGGAGAGAAGAGGATAAACTGCGAAATCACCTACAAAAGGATGAGGACGATAACTTTCCGCCTCTCTAGAGATGGCTCGACGCTACGGGTTTCCGCCCCGATTGGCATCAAAGAGGAATATCTCAAAAGCAAGATACAGGAGGTGTTTCCAAAACTTTACGCGCGAAGCATATATGAAAAGCCGATTGAAGGTGACGATGTATATATATTCGGCGAAAAGCGCCATATTGATGGCTTTTCTTCCCTATCAAATGATAAGCGAAAAGCTCTTTTGCGTTCGTATTTGCTCCCGTACTGCGAAAAGAAAGCCAATGAATATGGCTCTATTATGGGAGTGGATACGCCCTATTCTATCAAGGTACGCGACATGAGCTCGCGATACGGGGTGAATAATCGAACGAAGCACACCCTTACCTTTGCTTTATCCCTACTCCATTATTCGCCTGATATCATCGACTCGGTGATTGTCCACGAGCTTGCCCATCATTTCGTCTTCGATCATAGTCGCGCCTTTTATGAGACTGTCTATCGGTATTATCCTTCTTATAAAGAAAATCACGGCAAACTGAGGAAACACGTTTACAAATGAATTACGAAAAAATCACCAGCAGAGCCAATCCCAAAATCAAGGAAGCCGCCTCATATAAAGGCGGAAAAGGCGAATATTTCCTCGTCGATGGCTTTCATCTTGTCGAGATGGCCGTCCAATCAGGCTCCGCTTTGACTATTTTCGCCACAAAACCGTATGAAAGCGCGATCAAGCAGTATCTAGTGAGTCCTGAAGTGATGGAAAAACTTTCAAGCGTCGTATCCTCAGAAGGGATCGTGGCTTTATGCAAGAAGAAAATGCCATCCGATATATCCTCCAAAAGGGTGATGATCGTTGACGGGGTGCAAGACCCTGGGAATATGGGCACCATATTGCGCAGTGCCTTGGCCTTTGGCTTCCGCGATCTTATCGCAAGCGATGATACGGCCTCGATTTACGGCAGCAAAGCAATCGCTTCTTCCCAAGGAGCGATATTCAAAACAAACCTCATCAAAAGCGCCTCTTTGCCTGATTCGATAAAAGAATTGAAAGACAAAG
>CAVHTL010000061.1:0-5567 GCA_963638955.1 bacterium | reverse complement strand
AGGGTATTTAGTGGTCGGCACTTCGCTTAAAAACGCCGTGTCTCTCCAAGAAGCGAACATCGACAAGAACAAGAAGATCGCCTTCGTTGTCGGCAACGAAGGAAAAGGGGTCAGAGAAGAAACGTTGAAAGCCACCGACATGAATGTCCGCATCGAGATGAGCGGCATCGATTCGCTCAACGTGGCGATGGCTTCCTCAATCATTATGTACGAATATCGGGTTTAGAAAGCTCCCGGATATGTGCCGTCGACTGGCCGATAAAAATTGATTAAGATTATTGGGAGAAAACGACAATGAAAATTAATGTAGCGGAGAAATACCTTGCCAATATCACCAATAAGCACTTTCTCGAAAGCATCGATTCGATAAGCGAGTTCACCGAGAAAGAAAAGCTTATGTGGACATTCACGCTTTGGCTTTTGAAAGACAATTACCCGAAAGAGATTTACGACACGGAAGAAGACGCTCTATATCTTTCGGGGTATTACAAAGTATTTATGAAGGCAGGATGGGCGGAGACATTCTCGCTGGAAGAATGGGAGAGCTATTTGCTCTCGAGATGAGTGCCTTGCGACTATTCGGCGATATTGGAGCCCTGCGCAATAAGCGGAGAAAGAACATCGATCGTCTTGGCCGTTTCTGGAGCCCCGTTTTGGTTTAGACGCATCAAACAAGCCTTCAAATCGCTCATTTCGCTTTATTTTAGCCACTTTCGTATCTACAATAGGGGCGTTCGGAGAAGGGAAAGAGTAATCGCATAACTTCTTTATGAGGGAGAGGCCGACAGTGAGACGGCCTTAAGGAAGAGCGATGAAAGTTCGTCCTGGAGAACGGAGATGAGAGTCTCCCCTTGGCTAGGTTAAAGCCGCTAGAGCGATTGGCGAAAAGCCGATCGAATTGGGATGGCACCGTGATTCAAATCACTCCCGTGTCGCCTTTTTTATTTTTGGAGGTCAATATGAGCGAAGAAAGCAAGCGCCTGGATTCGATATTCGAAAGCGCAATAGGGGAGCTAGAGGAAGCGAAAGACGAATCGATGCTCGAGAGAATCAGAAATACGTATTTGGCGAAAAAGAGCGAACTTAGCGCCCTTATGGGCACGATGAAGAATCTCCCTAACGAGGAGAAAGCGAGCTTTGGCAAGAAGATGAACGAAGTGAAAGGCGCGATCCTTTCTCGTTATGAAGCCAAAAAGAAGGAAATCGAGGAGAAAGCCCTAAAAGAGCGGTTGGAGAAAGAATCCATCGATATCTCTTTGCCAGGCGAAACCCATTCAGTGGGCTCCGTCAATCCGATCTACGCCATAATCGACGAGATGATATCCATCTTCGTATCCATGGGATTCGAAGTGAAAGAGGGGCGCGATATCGAGAGCGATCACTTCAATTTTGAACTATTGAACGTTCCAAAAGATCATCCGGCCCGCGATATGCAGGACACTTTCTACATCAGCGATTCATTGCTTCTCCGCACCCAGACCTCGGCCGCTCAGGCCCACGCGATGATCGAGCGCGAGGAAAAAGGGCCCATCAAGATGATTTGCCCTGGCAAATGCTATCGAAGAGACGATGACGATATGACCCATAGCCATGAATTCAATCAGATTGAAGGATTGGTGGTCGGCAAAAACGTCTCGATGGCCGATTTAAAAGGCACGCTTGAGCTCTTCGTGAAGAAGATGTTCGGCGAAAAACGCGAAATCCGGATGAGAAGCTCCTACTTCCCTTTCACCGAGCCAAGCGTTGAAGTCGACGTCAGCTGCGCCAAATGCGGAGGAGAAGGCTGCTCCATGTGCAAAGGCACGGGGTGGATTGAGATACTCGGGGCAGGGGAAGTGCATCCCAACGTGCTCAAGATGTGCGGCTATGACCCGGATGTCTATAGCGGTTTCGCTTTCGGCGTCGGCGTCGAGCGCCTCGCGATTCTCCGATACGGGATCGACGATATCAGGCGCCTATATCAGAACGACTTGCGCTTCCTTAAGCCGTTCATCGAGAAATAGAGGAGGGAAGAAGAATGAAAGTATCACTAAAATGGCTCAATAAATACGTCAAAGTCGATGATATCGATCCGCGCGAGCTCGCGGACAAGCTCACTTTCGCCGGAGTTGAGGTCGAAAGCATCGACAAGCTCTCCTCCGCGACGGGACTCGTCATCGGAAAGATATTGACTTGCCTTCCTCACCCCGATAGCGATCATCTCCATGTATTGAGTGTCGATGAAGGCGATAAATACGGGATCCATCAAATCGTCTGCGGGGCCCCTAACGCAAGAGAAGGGCTCAAAGTGATTGTCGCTAGAGAAGGGGCGGTGCTCCCGGAAACGACAATCAGCAAAGGGAAAATCAGAGGTGTGGAAAGCGACGGCATGTGCTGCGCCCTATATGAACTTGGGATCGACAAGAAATTCCTGAGCGAAAAACAGTGTAGTGGCATCGAGGAATTGCCTGATGATGCCTTAATAGGAAACGAAGACCCGCTTGGCTATTTGGGGTATGACGACACCGTCCTCGATTTATCACTTTTGGCCAATAGAAGCGATCTAAACGCGATGGAAAACGTAGCCTATGAAGTCGGAACCCTTTTGTCTAGGCCGGTGAATATCGAGAAAAAGGCGATCGATGCAAGCAAAATCAAAGAAGAGGAATTCAAGGTGGGTAGCGAAACGCCGTCTTGCAGTGCCTTTTCCGCCCGCATCGTGAGAGGAGTCAAGACTCTCCCTTCGCCGAATTGGCTCAAGGAAATACTCCTCGCAGAAGGTGTCAGAAGCATCAACAACATCGTCGATATCGGCAACTACGTGATGCTATATACCGGTGAGCCGCTCAATATGTACGATTACGATAAGCTCGTGGCGAAAGAATTGATCGTCAAAGACGACTATGAAGGCCCTTTCATGGCGATGGACGATAAGGAATACGTCCTCAAAAAAGGCGATCTTTTGGTCACCAGTGGGGGAGAAGGGGCTTGTTTGGCCGGCATTATGACAAGCAAAGGCGCGGAAGTCGACGAAAACACCAAAAACGTCGTCATCGAGGCCGCGATTTTCTCCTCTCCATCCATTAGACGCACCTCTCTTCGCCTCGGTTTAGCGAGCGAATCGTCCGCCCGTTTCGTGAAGGGCGTGAACAAAGACCAGAATAGCCGCGTCTTGGAACTCGCATCATCCTTGCTTTTCGAGCTTGCGGATGCTTCTTCAGTGAGCCAGGAATTCGTCTATGACTCCTTAAACCATGACAAAAAGACCATCACGACGAGCTTCCGTTACATCAATACGCGCTTAGGGACATGCTTCAGCGAGGAAGAGATCCTCTCGACTTTGGAGAAAGACCATCTTTCCCCAGTGCGCGAAGGAGAGAATTTCTCCGTGACCATTCCTTCTTGCCGCATCGATATCGGGGGTGAAGCCGATATATCGGAAGAAGTCATCAGGCTACTTGGCTTCTCCAACGTGAAAAGCTCTCTCCCAGAGGGCGCATCATTGATCGGTCTCACCGAGAAACAGAAGAAAAAGCAAGCCGTGAGAGCCTATTTGCGCTCGATTGGCCTGAATGAGGTATTCACCTATACTCTCGTTAGCGAGAGGATGAGCAAGGAATTCTCCTATTTATCGACTGGCGAAAATTACCGTCTTTCCAATCCGATGAGCGATGACCGCGAATACGTCCGTTCGACCCTTATCCCCTCCCTTTTGTCGGTGGCTCAGTACAACTTATCGCGCCAAATGAAGGATTTCTCCATCTTCGAGGTGAGCGATATCGACACTATAAGCGAAAAGGGCAATAGGCTTGCTTCCGTCTTCATCGGGAATAAGAGCGTAGTGGGCGAGATGGAGAAAAAACCGTATTCCTTCTATACCGCAAAAGGAGTTTTCGAATCCATCTGCGAACTATTGGGAATCAATGCCAACCGTTATCAGATCGCCCCTCTAAAGTCCGACAAAGAGGAATTCCACCCCGGGAGAAGCGCCGAGGTCACGATCGGCAAAAAGCCGGTGGCCATCTTCGGCGAGCTCCATCCTCTCACCCTCAAGAAATACGACTTGGGCAAAGTGGCGGTGGCCATGGAAATCGATTTGGATGCGCTTCTTGAACTGAAGACGAGCCAAATCAAAGCGGTAGCCCCGAGCAAATTCCCTCTCGTGAGCCGCGATTTGGCTTTCCTAGTCGATAAAAAAGTGACTTACGCCGAGCTCAAAAGAGAGATCGCTAGAGCGGACGCCCTTGTCAAAGGCGTCGACATCTTCGACGTTTATGAAGGAGACATCGTCGCAAGCAGCAAGAAATCGGTGGCCTTATCCATTCTCTTCTCCGACCCATCGCGTACCTTGAAAGATGAAGAGGTGAACGCTGTGATGGAAAAGATCATCGGCATTCTTCGCATGAAATTCCTCGCGGAGGTCAGGAAATAATGAATAAAGTCGCCAAAAGCGCCCTTCAGAAAGGGAGGACGCTCAGTTTCTATAACGATACGACTTTCGTTAACTATGACATCGCTTATCCCATCAAAAGCGTCAAAAGCTGCCATTACGAGGTCAAAGGAAGCAGGCCTCTCTCTTACCCGCATCTCTCTTATTCTCTTTCCGCCACGCTCGAGCTCTACGATAGCCGCGACGGCATCAGTTTCGAGAAGAGCATCCATATAGAGGAAGAAGTCGACATCATGGAAGAGGAGGACGATAACGGGGATGGCTTCATCTTGCCCGGCTCTTCCATCGATCTTGATTTGGTGGCTTATAGCCTCATCGTCTCGAGCTTGCCGCTTAAGATAACTCGCCCCGACAGCGAGCTTCCGAAAGGCGGGAAAGGGTATAACGTCTATGATGAGGATAGCTATCTCAAAGAGAAAGAAAACGAGGGCGAATCATCGCCTTTCGAAGCCTTGAAAGACCTTGATTTCGATGATAAATAAAGCAAATTAAATACGTAGTATTTATATTAACTAAAAAACTACTAACGATTGACTTTTAGGGCCTATAGCCGCGCTTGATAGGCCCTTTTCTTTCGCACGTTTTTTGTTTACAAAGGGAAGCGGAGGATGATAGCATTCCTTAACGAGGTGGGAAAAAGTGGGAATTTTCTTCGGAACGTATACGAGAACTCTCGATGAGAAAAACCGTCTTCAGGTTCCTAGCAAACTCATCGCCTCCCTCCCTACAAAGTTCTACATGCTTAAGGGATTTGAAGGATGCTTGAGCGTCTATCTCGAGAGCGATTTCTCGAAACTCGTCGAAAGCCTCTCGAAACTCTCATACCTCGAAACGAAAAGCAGGGCTTATGTCCGTATGACTCTTTCTAGCGTCAATGAGCTAGAGGTCGACTCGCATGGGCGCATCGCCTTAGGCAAAGAAATCGTCGAAACCTGCAAAATAGGCAAAAACGTCACCATCATCGGCGCGCTCGACCATTTCGAGATCTGGGATGAAGAAGCCTATGCTACCTACCTCTCTCAAAACGAAGGCCGTTACGAAGATATCGCCGAAGGGCTAGGAAAGGAGTGATAGCGAAATGGAAAAGCACAAAAGCGTTTTGCTGCACGAGGCTATCGCTCTGCTCAATGTCAAAGAC
>CAVHTL010000060.1:1391-7747 GCA_963638955.1 bacterium | reverse complement strand
GGCGTTTTTCCAACGATGGGAAATCTATCTCCCCTTCCGTTTCGATTGTGGCGGAGGAAGAGGGAACATTGATCTGGACTTTCTTTACCCCTTCGCTTTTCCTGAGGACCGATTCGACCTGTCTTGAGCAAGCGGCACAGTCCATGCCGTAGATTCCTAGCCTCAGTTTCATTCCTTGCTAGCTTCTTGATCAACTTTCTTCGCCTTGAAATAGGCGATAAAAGAAAAGACGGATGAAGGGATACAGAGGGCCGGGACCTCGAAAAGAAAGATCCAGCTCCAGATGTCAACCCCTTGATAATAGACCCCTTCATAATAAACGCCATTCATGAGGTCGAAATATGAATAATTCCATACTCCCCATAAGCCGGAGAAGGCTCCGCATAAATGGATGATGAGGAATCCGGCGGTGGTGAAGATACCCGTGAAAGCAGTGACGAGTGTTGAGCTCATCCGACCCATTTTGATAAGGAATATTGAGACGACTGGCAATAAATAGACGACGAGATTAAGGACGAGAAGGGCAAAAGGTATACTGTAGCCCCAATTGAATGCCTGTCGCAAATGATCGCCGTCATGCATGAGGATGGAAGCAAGGATTGTCAACGAGCAAATCCAGAGGGTTTTGTTTGTCCGTTTATCGATTTTCTGACTTAGTTTTTTGGTGATTTCCTTTTCACTCATGTGGTTCTCCTTTTTATTTACCGAGTGGTAATTATTAAATGGCGATGCTGCGCCTTTGTCAATCGTTCAAGGCCACAAACTTTAAAAATGTCCTTTTTCAGACTTTTTAAGGCATAATAAGGTTAGTTGTTTGAGGTAGGGATTTTATGCCGCTAGTGGTTGATAAAGAAGAAGAAAGAAAGAAGATACTGAGAGCTTTCGAATCGTGTTTGAAGAAGAAACCAGTTTTCTCTATTTCTTTGCGCGATATTGCAAAAGAAGCGAGGATGACCCATCCGAAACTCCTCAATTATTTCTCGAGCAAAGACGCAATCGTACTGGCTTATTGCTCCTACATTAATAATTACATGTCCGAACACTGCAAAAGGTGGTTTAAAGAGCACGACTTCCATGATTACAAGGACAAGCAAGCCTACATGAACGCTTTTATGGAGTATGTCGCGAATGGCAAAGAAGGGGAAAAAAGACCAGTCGCTACCGTTCAGACCTACGTCCTTGCCCGATATAATCGCGACGTCGATAAGATGGTCAAAGAAGAATTCGCTGCCTGGCGAAAGCTCATGCAGGAATGCCTTAAGGACGTATTTGGGGAAGAAACAAGCGAGGCTGATGGCGAATACATGATGATACTTATCGCCGGCGTCTTCATTTGCCACTATAACGGCGTGCTTTCTGGCAAAATCAACGATTCCCTCATGAGCGCTTCCGCGCTTTTCCAAAAATGAGGGGAAGGATAGGGAAATGGTCTTTCTCTCCTCCTTGTCTTTTCTTGCGCGCGTGATACACTCTTGCTCGTAGGAACTAAGCCTTTCTTTAGGCGCGCCACTCCTATATGCAATGCGAGTAACTTCGCCGCGCCTTCGCGTTAAGAAGGGAAGAGAGCACCCCATAGGTGAAGAAGGATGGTACCGCGCGAGAGCGTTCCTTCAGATAGAGGGTGTTTTATTTTTGGAGGAGCAAGCAATGAAACCATTAAGCGGGCAGGAAATCAGGGAAAGATGGATATCTTTCTTCGAAAGCAAAGGGCATAAATACCTGCCAGGCGTCCCTTTGATCCCTTCTAGCGAGGATAAATCGCTTCTTTGGGTCAACGCCGGCGTCACCGGATTAAAGAAATACTTCGACGGGAGCGAGATTCCTCCTTCCCGTCGCATCGTCAACGTCCAGAAGAGCTTAAGGACCAATGACATCGAAAACGTCGGTCACACCGCGCGCCATCACACTTTCTTTGAAATGCTCGGCAACTTCTCGATTGGCGACTATTTCAGAAATGAGGTCATCCCTTGGGCTTATGAGCTGCTCACGAATGAAAAGACAGGCTTTGGCATCGATAAAGATAAGCTTTATATAACCTATGAGCCGCATGATACGGCCACTTATTCTTTGTGGGTAAAATGCGGCATGAAGGAAGATCATCTTGTCCCGATGAAAAGCAATTTCTGGGAAATCGGAAAAGGGCCCGGGGGACCAGACACCGAGATGTTCTTCGACCGCGGCGAAAAATACGATCCATCAGGGATGGGGAGCAAACTCATCGCCGATGACATCGACAATGATAGATACATCGAAATCTGGAACATCGTCTTCAGCCAATATAACTGCGACCCCTCGATTCCAAGAAGCGAATACAAGGAACTCCCGAGCAAAAACATCGACACGGGATCAGGGCTTGAGAGAATAGCGTGCATTCTTCAGGGCGCGGAGACCAATTTCGAGACCGACCTTTTTTCCCCGATCATCAAGAAAATCGAGGAACTATCCGGCAAGAAATACGAAGGCGACAATTTGATGCCGTTCAGGGTCATCGCCGATCATTCGCGTTGCCTCACTTTTGCCTTAAGCGATGGAGCCTCTTTCTCCAATGAAGGCAGAGGATATGTCCTTCGCCGCATCATAAGAAGAGCCATGCGATACGGGAGAAAACTCGGCATCGAGGGCGAATTCATGTACAAAATCGTCGGCGAGGTCGTGGATAAATACAAAGATTTCTATCCTTATCTTCTCTCTAAGCAAGAGGTAGTGAGCAAGAGCATCAAGAGCGAGGAGAGCAAATTCCTCCGTACTCTCTCCAGTGGCGAATCTTTGCTTCTTTCCTTGCTTAAAGACAAAAAGGAGCTTTCGGGCGAAGAGATATTCAAACTTTACGATACTTATGGCTTTCCGAGCGATTTGACTTATGAAATCGCTGAGGAATACGGCGTAAAATGTGACAAAGAGGGCTTTGAGAAAGCGATGGAGGAGCAAAGAGAAAGGGCACGCTCCTCGCGCGAAGAGATCGACTCCTTCCACAAACAGTCGAAGGATTTGCTCGACTTCAAGAGCAAGAGCGAGTTCCTTTACGATAAGGATGAGACATCTTCAAAAGCCATCGGCTTATTCATTGACGGGGAAAGAGTGCAGCAAATAGAGGATGAAGGCGACGTAATCTTCTCCTCGACTCCTTTCTACGCCGAGATGGGCGGGCAAGTGAGCGATACGGGGAAACTGTCTTCCTCTTCTTGCTTATTTGAGGTAAGTGATGTGAGAAAAGCGCCGAACGGGCAGCATCTCCATCACGTCAAGAGCAAATATGGTGCGATTAAGGAAGGAGACACGCTGGATTTATCAATCGACAAAGAGAGAAGAAGGCTCATCGAGCGCAACCACAGCGCCACCCACCTCCTTCATAGCGCACTCAGTAACATTTTGTCTCGCCATGTTGAGCAAAAAGGCTCTTATGTCGATAGCGATTATCTTCGCTTCGACTACAATGCCGATAAGAAACTAGGCGAAGAAGAGATAAAGAGAATCCAAGACGAGGTCAATCATTGCATCGAGATGGGAATTGAGGAGAAAACGCTGCTCCTCCCTATCGAAGAAGCCAAAAAGTTAGGTGCCGAGATGGAATTTGCCGATAAATACGGCGAAGAGGTGCGCGTTGTCACCTTTGGCGATTACAGCAAGGAATTCTGCGGCGGGACGCACGTAGCAAACTCAAGCGATATCGGCTTATTCATCATCGTGAGCGATGAGGCTATCGCAAGCGGAGTGAGGCGCATCGAAGCTTACACCTCTTTAGGGGCCATATCGTATCTGGAGAAAAAGGCAGCCTTGCTATCGGAAGTCCTCAGATTCTACGATATCGATGAATCATCTCTTCTTTCGCGGATCAAGAAAGAAAGCGAAGAGAAGAAGGCCCTTAATAAAGAAAACGCTTCTCTGAAAGCGAAAATAGCCTCGCTCGAGGTCAAAGAGATGGCCTCTAGCCCGCTCGTTGATGGAATCCGTTTCCTCGCTTTGGTGAAAGAAGGGGCCAGCAAAGACGATTTGCTCGCTTTATCCGACACCATCAAGAGCAAAGAGAAAGACTATTTCATCATCCTTTTGGGCGGCCAAGAAGGGGCGCGCCCAATCATTGTCGCTCTTGGGGGAAGCGCCTTGCGAAAGGCAAAAGCGGGGGATACGGTAAAGACTCTTGCCGCTCGCCTTGGCGGGGGAGGCGGAGGAAGAGTCGAGATGGCCTCAGGCCAAGTCAAGACCCGCGTAGGATTCGAGGCTATGGCTGAAGAAATCAAGAACAATCTATGAACGAAAGGAGAAGAGAAGATGACAGAAATCACTGACAATTCCATCATCATTAGCGATGAAGAAGGCAATGAAGAGGTCTGGAAAATCCTCTTTTACTACGAGAACGAAGAGAGAAAGAAAACTTTCTACTTCATCTATAAGGACGAGAGTCCGGACGATTTGCTCGTGGTGACTTCTTCTGACGGAATTTCGCTTCAAGAGCCCGACGAAGAAGAGATGGAAGAGGCTTCGGAGATGCTCGAGACTTACGAAAGCGATCCGAATTTTCAAGCGATATAGTAGAAATGAATGTGAAATCGGAGCCTTGAAAAACAGGCTCCTTTTTCTTGAATAAGATGAAAATCCTCGCAAAACTGCCATGAATGCCTTTTTGCCATTTTAAATGCGAATTGAAAGAAACGTTTTACATAGCCTTTTGCTTTTTCTTTTCTAGCGAATTAAGCAGAACCGAGGAATAAATCGAAGTTGGATTCAAGGAGAAAAACGAACCCAAAAAGCAACCTGCTTTCCTTGCTATCCCCCTCTTGCTTTCTTTCTCCTTGAAGGCCTTTAGATTATGAAGAGGTCTCCTAACTTCCCGTCTTTTCCTTTGTAGGAAAGAGCGTATAATCTTTTTGCCCCTTTTGGAGGAAGTAGCACTATGGCAGAAGAAAAGATCGTCATGACCCGTGAGGGCATGGAAAAGTTAGAGAAAGAGTACCGCAATCTTATCGATAATGAGCGCCCTGAGGTCATTGAAGAACTCAAACTCGCGCGTTCTCAAGGCGACTTGAGCGAAAACGCCGACTATGACGCCGCAAGAAACAAACAAGCGCAGATCGAAGCCCGCATCACCGAGATCGAGCACATCAAGGATATCGCGGTCATCATCGAAGAGAGTGGCAAGTCTGGCAAGAAAATCAACCTCGGTTATACTGTCACCTACAAAAAACTCAACGATGGGAAAATTGTCACTGTGAGGCTTGTTGGCACGATCGAAGCGAATGCTTTCGGGGAAGTGCCATCAATCAGCGATCAAAGCGCGATTGGCAAAGCCCTCATCGATCATTGGGTTGGCGATACGGTGCGGGTAGAAGCCGCCACGCCGTATGATGTTGAGATCACCAAAGCCGAAATCAGCAAATAAAGCACTGTCGTTTACGAAGAGCATCGCCGCAATTCGCGGCGATTTCTTTTTGTGTGGCTGAAAGGATGATTAGTTACATCCTTGCTTTGGATAGTAGCTTCTTCAAGAACCGCATCCATGGAGTTTTCCTCATGTTTAGACGAATCGTGGCAGGGTAGTTTCAAGGTTTGGAATGCCTCTTTTCCCATATTGATTAAAGGAGAAATGGATTCATCTTCTTTTTCAAAAAGAAAGAAGTTCTTTTGGGAAAGAAAAGGACGAGCCTCTAGTAATGGGTGGAGGTAATTATGGTCAAATTCATTATCATCGCCGTCATTGTGACGATTGTGGGGCTTGTGAGTTTCGCGGTCGTTGATAACGTGACAGGTCAAATCGTCTCGGGCGGCTCTTCGCAAGCTTCAACCGGTACTGGCGATACCCTCAAAGTGTCGATTACGGGGGAAGTGAGAAAAACAGGCACTTATACTCTGGAGTCCGGCAGCACTCTTTTGACGCTCATCGAAGCCGCGAACGGCGTCACGACGAACGCTGATCCGAAAGCGTACAACACGGATTTCCTTTTAAGCAATGGGCAAAGCTTCTACATCGCTCCGATTTACGATAACAGCAATACCTGCTCCACGAGCCCCATCGAGAAGGTGAACATCAATAACGCCGACAAAACCACGCTTATGAAGGTGAGTGCTTTCTCTTCCACGATTGCAAGCTCCATCATTGATTATAGGGAAGCGACCGCGAGTTTTGCGCGTATTGAGGAGCTTAAGAACGTGACGGGCATCGGCAATGCAATCTTCGCAAAAGCAAAAGACTTCGTCACTCTTATGGACTAAAGAGAGGAGCTTCTACGCTCTTTTCGCTCTTATCGGGTTTTCTCTTTCAAGCTATTTCGCCTTTTATCTCAAGCGGTATTTCTTGCTTCCTTTCTTCATTGCTCTTTCTCTCTTCTTCCTTTTCTGCGCTTATCGGAGAGGCAAAAAGA
>CAVHTL010000060.1:929-1381 GCA_963638955.1 bacterium | reverse complement strand
TTCATTGCCTTTAAAAGCAATCGACAGCGGATATGCGGAGATTTCGGGAATCGTCATCGAGAGCAAAAGCAACTATTTCCTCTTCAAAAGCGAAGGCGTTTCCTATTACGTTTACGAAAAAGGAACGGAACGGGAAGTAGGGGATGTATTGCTTTTGAAGGGGTATTGCGGGGAATATAACGAGACGCGATACGAAGGAAGGTTCTCCTTCAAGGATTATTTGTTGACGCGTGGGGTCAAATATTCTTTCTCCCTTTATTCGTCCGAAGAGAGATTTTTGATGCCTCTGCGCTTAAGAGCGAAAGAGAAAGCTTTTTTGTCGAATTTCGATGAAGGAACTTCTTCTCTCATCGATGCGCTTCTTTTCGATAGGAGGAATGGCAAAGACGAAACGATCGCTTTGTCTTCTTCCTTGGGAGTGAGTTATCTCTTCTCCTCAAGCGGAGTTTATC
>CAVHTL010000060.1:0-919 GCA_963638955.1 bacterium | reverse complement strand
GAGTTTATCTCTCGCTTCTTTCAATGCTCGTCGAGCGGATATCCTCTTCGTTTTTGGACCAGAAGAAAAGCAAGATATGCTCGTTTGCTTTTCTTTTTCTTATTTCGCCGTTTTATCTTTTCAAGCTCTCATTTCAGCGGGTTTTCATTTCGCGTCTATTTTCCCTTCTTTTCGTGAATGAGAAAGCGCGGATGGATAATCTAGGCAAAACTTCCTTGACGGGGATCGCTTTGCTTTTGCTTTGTTACAGGAATGCCTTGAGGAGCGCTTTCCTTATCGGCATCGGGCTCATGCTCAACAATGCCTTTCTCTCTTCTTATTTCGCCAATATGGAGAAGAGAAAGCGGAAATTGCGCTCTTCGCTTTCCTTTCGTCTTTTTCTTTTGCCTATATCGCTAGAAAGCGGGGTTTATCATCTTTTTGCGCTCGTCTATGCCTTTCTTTTGCCTCTGCTTCTTTTTCCCTTCATCCTTTTTTCGCTTCTCTCATTTATAAGCATCCCTTTCTCTTTTTTGACTTCTTACGCCTCTTTCATTTCAACCATGCTTTCCTCTCTCACGCGTTTTGACATAGCGATTCCCATTTTCGGGGAACTCAACGAATATGCTTATTTGCTCTATTACTTTCTTTTCTATTCCTATTTCCTGCTCTCGAGAGTCGGTTTCAATAAGCTTAAGAGGCTCGCCCCTCTTTCCTTTGCTTCCTTTTTGCTAGTAAATGCTTTGCCTATCGATAACGCATTGAGCGAGGAAGTGACCTTTATAAACGTTGGGCAAGGGGATGCGATTTTGCTCAGGAGCGGTTTTGAAACCGTCATGATCGATACCGGCGGCAACTCTTATTTCGATATCGGAAAAGAAGTGGATGTTCCATATTTGCGGAAAAAGCGCATCTACCATCTCGACGCTCTTATCTTGAC
>CAVHTL010000059.1:0-8568 GCA_963638955.1 bacterium | reverse complement strand
CCCTATTCCGCGGCGTGGCACATTGATGATACGTTCAAACGAAACGTTATCCATCGGGTTCGTCAGCAAAGAAAAATACGCCAAAAGGTCTTTGACCTCCATGCGTTCATAGAAGCGAAGACCACCGAAAATACGATAAGGGATGCCACGATCTTTGAGCTCGGCTTCGAATGGTCGCGTCAAGTAGCTCGCGCGGTAAAGGATGGCGATATTTCTATAAGTCGGATCGCCTAAAACGTTCCTCTCTTTGCTTGCGATGCGCTTGATTTCCGCAGCAACCCATTCGGCTTCTTTTTCGGCTGTCGATGTGCGTTTTATCGAAATCGAATCGCCCCCTGGCGCTTTGGTGAACAAGTCCTTCGGTATTCTCTTTTTGTTATTGGCGATAAGCCTATTGGCGGCATCGAGGATTATCTTGGTGCTACGATAATTCTCATCCAAAACAATCGTGACGGAAGAAGGGAAGCGTTTGTCAAAATCGACGATGATGCCTTGATTGGCTCCGCGCCACGAATAAATCGTCTGATCAGGATCGCCAACGACGAATAAGCATGAATCCAGGCGCAACAAACACTGCATCAATTTCATTTGGGCGTCGTCTGTGTCCTGGAACTCATCAACAAGCATGTAGTCATAACGGTTCGACCAACGTTCTCTTATATCCGGATATTCCTCAAGAATCCTCAAGGTCCGGCAAATGAGATCGTCAAAGTCGAGAGCAATATTCTGCGTTTTCTTCTTCTCGTACTCGGCAAAGAACTTGTAGCCGATTTTCTCATCCTCATATAGGACGTTATGAATATTGATATCCTCAGGGTATATTCCGGCGTTTTTCTTTTTTCGGATATAGGAAAGGGCTTTTTTTACGATGTCGTCGCTCTTTTTGTATCCCAAATCCGGCGCAATCGATTTCACTAAGCGAGCTTGGTCGTCCTCGCTATAGATGGTGAAACCGGCAGGATAAACGGCATCGACTTCCTGAATGTCGGCGACTTCCTCCCCCGTGGCCTCGCTGAAATAAACGTTCCTGACCTCTTTTTTGTATTTAATCGCGCGATGCTCCGAACGCAAAAACCGAGCGCAGAAAGAATGGAAGGTTGAGATATTTAACTGCGGCTCATCGCTAGAAGTGATTTCGCTTACGAGTTTGGACGCGCGCTCATTCATCTCTTTCGCGGCTTTGTTCGTGAAAGTGAAAGCCAAAATGCGAGATGGATCTACCTTCATTTCGCTGATGAGGTAAGCGATGCGATAAGTCAAAACGCGGGTTTTCCCACTTCCTGCACCGGCGATGACGCGGATATATTGAGCAGAATTTGAGACGGCCTCGTACTGTTTGTCGTTTAATAAAGTGGCGTAGTTCATAATCAAGTTTCCAAATTATACCCTTTTGCTTTTTTCTCTAATAGAGAAAGAGAGACGATTCTTCTTTTTGCCTTTAAAGCAAACAAAAAGCCCATCAGCAACAGCAAATCGCGAGACCAAAAAGAGTCTGAGATGGAATAAATCGTGGGGAAAAAGGATAATTGGGGCATGAATTTGCTCTCGGAAAGGAAAGGCGCAAGCCAAAACATCGCCTTCGTCTCGATTCTCGTTGCCACGATATCGGCTTTTTCCTTGCTCGCCGAGTTCTTGCCTCTTTCCGCCATCTTCATCGTTTTGTTCGTTCCGCCTTTGAGCGCTTTATCGGTCGAGTATTGCGAGCGCAAATACGCTTGGCTTTTCCTCTTCAGCGCTTTGCTTCTCTCTTTCGCCGTCACGGCAAATAACTGCATCGAGACTATCTTTTATATATTTCCCGGCATAATTTCCGGTTTTTTCTATGGATATCTAAGAAAAACATCGCTTCCATTTTCCTTGAATGTCTTTTGTAGCGCTTTGTTATCTATGGGATTGAATTACCTCTCTCTTCCTTTGATCAAAGGGATATTCGGCGTGGACATGATTGCTTTCGTTACCTCGCTCTTTCATCTTGAGGAAATAAAAAACATCGCTTATGTCATACCGCTTTTCATCTTTTCCCTTTCTTTGTCGGAAATTGCCATCTCTCATCTTTTGATTGAACTTCTAAACTCCAAAATTGGCTACGGGGAGGAGAAGGAAACCAAATTTATAGCCTTTTATCCCTTTTTCTCGCTTCTTTTCGGAGGGCTATCCATCGGAATGGCTTTCGTCTATCCTCCTATAGGTTATTTGTTTCTCTCTTTCGCTTTTTATTTTGCTCTATGCGTCGATTTTTCTTTCTTTTCGAAAGCGAAAACAATTAATTTCGTCCTCTTTTTTCTCTTCTTGGTTGCAGGCGTTTTCCTTTTTGCCCTGTTCTATCAGTGTCTCCCAGAAGGGAGCGGCCTTTTGCTTCTTTCCATATTATTTATAGGTAATGATTTCGCCGCGCTTCCAATCAGTCTACAATTACTTTTCAAAGGAAAGATCAATGGAAAAAGAAGGTAAGGGCACAAGTTTCTTCAAAAACTTCGGGATGGGATTAGTCTACACCGTCCTTTTTCCTCTTATCGTCGCGGCCTCGCTCGTTTATGGGCTAATAGCTTTAGTAAGGCTTATATTGGAGGTATTTCCGCGTCTCATCCGTTTCTTCAAAGGAGAGGAATTCTTTTCGACTCTCCGCGAAGACAAAGAAGTCGCTCTCGTCATGAAGACGCAGCACGAAAGGATGCTGAACGGCATTCCTTCAGGGGAGGGGTCAGTACCCACTCAACAACCTCCGACTGCCGTCTACGTCCAAAACAATTACTACACTCAATCACCTTTGCCGAATGCGCCACAGGCTCAGTCTCTCACTCCTATGGGGAGTCAACCTTTTCCCCAATATATTGATGGCACAGGTTCTTATCTGCAAAATCAAACGCCAGCGCAAAACCCCGCAAATCCTTCATTGATTCAGCAAAACCCTGCTCAAATTTCAAATAATATGTATCAACAAGTCGATCCTACACTTGTCGCTATACCGACTTATAAGCCTGCGCCCGAGAAAAAAGAAACCATCATAGATCCTTTAGGAGATAACGACGATGACGCTGCTTGATATCATCAACAACGAAAGCGATCGCCGTTTAGTCATTGCGGCTTTCATAATCCTTGTGATCCTCTTTATTCTAATTGGGCTCATAGGCATGCTCATAAGACGCATCATGCAGTGGCAGGGAGCAAGGCTTGACGAGCTTGTCTCCCACGCCGTCCATTTCCGCATCTTGGAAAGCGAAAAGCACTTCCGCAAATACGCAAAGACAAAATCGCTGCGCCTTTTCTATAAGCAGGTTCTCCCAGCTCTCGGAATATTTCTTGCGTCTTTGCTTTTCTATCTCATTTACGCTGGTCTGACGGGCGAATGGGTTCATGATTACTGGGGCGATTACGGCACCATTTTCTTCTTGTGGGATTTCGCCGATGAAGATAGCTATGTCATCTTCTGGGGCATGCGCCTTTTGGCGAAATGGCCGCCTCTCCAGAATGAGCCTCATTTCGTGGCCGAAAATTATGCAAGCTACATTTTGTGCACTCTTTGGATTGCTGGAATTGTTTATTTCTTTGTGGTCAGCCAAGCGTATTTGTCTCGCGCTTTCAAGATTTCTCACCGCGCGAAAACGGTCTATGACCAATCTCTTGATGGATATAACTTCTACGATTCGATTTATCCAGCCGATGGAACTGCCAACCCATACACCGGAGTCGATTTAAAAACAGGAAAACCGATTCAGCCTAAAAATAACAATCAGCAGCAATGATGTTGTTAAAGGAAAAGCTCGACGATTTCCCAAAGCAAAAGAACCACCATAAGCGAATCTATGATGACTAGAGCATAGAAAATGCGGCGCCTGCTCAGCGCCTTTTTCTCTTGCTCGCTTGCTTCAAAAATGTCTTTGTCGTCCATATCAATATTTTATTCCGCTTGAATTCCTTGGATAAGGCTCGGTGTCACGAATGTTATTCATGCCGGTTATATACATTAAAAGACGATCGAAACCGATTCCAAAGCCGCTGTGGACGCAGGTACCGTATTTGCGAAGGTTCAAATACCATTCAAGGCCCTTGACGTTGCCTTGTTTTTCCATCTTGGCTTTCAAGATATCATAACGTTCTTCGCGTTGGCTGCCTCCGACGATTTCTCCTTCCCCTGGAACAAGCAAGTCGCAGGCCGCGACCGTTTTTCCATCATCGTTTTCGCGCATATAGAAAGCTTTGATCTCTTTCGGATAATTGATGAGAAACGTGGGGCCTTTCACGACTTGTTCAGTCAAATAACGCTCATGCTCGCTTTGGAGATCCATCCCCCATTCAATATCATTGTTTTCGAACTTGTGACCACCTTTCACGGCGTCTTGGAGGATTTTGATGCCTTCAGTGTATTCCATTCTCGTAAACGGCTTATTGAGGACAAGTTTGAGCTTGTCAAGAAGCCCTGGTGCAATCCATTTGTCGAAGAATTCCATTTCGTCTTTGCAATTCGACAAAACGTAATTGATACAGAATTTGATGCAATCCTCGATGCAATCCATGTCGTCTTCTAAATCGGCAAAGGCTAGTTCAGGCTCGATCATCCAGAATTCGCTCGCGTGACGCGTGGTGTTGCTCTTCTCGGCGCGGAAAGTCGGGCCGAAAGTGTAAACGTCTTTGAAGGCCAAAGCAAAAGCTTCGACATGAAGCTGTCCCGAGACGGTGAGCGAAGTGCGTTTGCCAAAGAAAGCCGTATCGCTCAATTTGCCGTTTTCGCTTGTGCAAACAGTGAATACTTGCCCTGCCCCTTCCGCATCGTTTCCGGTGATTTCCGGCGTATGGACGTAAATGAAATTGCGGCTTTGGAAATAAGTATGGACGGCCATCGCAAGAACGCTCCTGACCCTGAAGACAGCATCAAAGGTGTTGGTGCGCGGGCGTAAATACGCTTCATCACGCAAAAACTCGAATGAGTGGCGCTTTTTTTGCAAAGGATAGTCGGGAGCTACATCTCCCAATAAAATCACTTCCTCGGCATGAATTTCAAAAGGCTGTTTGCTGTTTGGGGTAACCACTATCTTGCCCTTGACTTTGATGCTTGAGCCGGTGTTGTAATGAGAGATCGGCGCGAAATCCGCCAACGCATCATCGTAAACGACTTGAATGGATTTGAAAGCCGTGCCATCGTGGAGCTCAATGAAGCCGATTTTACCGCTATTGCGGTTCGTTCTGACCCATCCAGCCACCGTAACTTCTTCGGTGGGAAGATTTTCGCCGCTTTGATATAAGTCATAAAGCGAGCGCACGCTTACTAATTTGTCCATCATAAACATCAGATCTCTCTTTCTTGCCTAATATAGCATAACTATATTTTCTTTAACCTTTTTATTCTCCGAATTGCCTGAAATGGTCTATTTTCCAATTCGGATCAACCCCTAAAGTAAGCGGAGCGAACAGTTTTTCTTCATAAAGATGCTCAGCCACTTTCGCAATCATCGCGGCATTATCAGTCGTGCACCAAAGCGGAGGGATAATCAAATCGATGCCTGTGTTCGCCAGTCTATTTTTCATCTCTTCACGCAAATAGCTGTTCGCGCTGACTCCGCCAGCAAGCACCACCTGCTTGACACCGTAATCGAAAGCCGCTTTCGTTGCTTTTTCGACAACCATCCCAATCGCGACATCCTGGAAACTTTTGCACATGTCGTCAAGGCGAATCTCTTCGCCTTTCATTTTCAGCTGATTCACGAGATTGATGACGCTTGTCTTTAGTCCGCTATAGGAAAAATCATAGGTTCCTTTATGGGCAAGCGGCTCAGGCAAAGAGTAGGTATGCTTTCCGTTTTTGGCGTGCTGATCAATCGGTAAGCCCCCTGGATAAGGAAGACCGAGGACGCGTGCCACTTTGTCGTAGCATTCTCCGACCGCATCGTCTTTCGTCTCGCCGATAATCGAGAAATCGAGATGATTTTTCATGATGACTAACTCGGTGTTGCCGCCACTCACCACCACGCATAGCAACGGAAAGATGAGTTTCCCGACGTATTCGTTCGCGTAAATATGACCTGCCAAATGGTGAACTGGGATAAGAGGCTTATCGTAAAGAAGGGCTAAAGTTTTCGCGGCTTGCAAGCCAACATGCAAGCATCCGATGAGGCCAGGGCCCCTTGTCACGGCAAAAGCGTCGATGTCCTCAAAAGAGCAATTTGCCTGCTCAAGGGCTTCTTTTAGACACACATCGATATTCTCGCAGTGGAGTCTCGAGGCAATCTCAGGCATTACTCCACCGTATTTTTGATGGACGGCAATTTGGGTGCTCACCACATTGGAAAGAAGCTTTCCGTTATCGCTTATTGCGACGCTTGTTTCATCGCAACTTGATTCAATCGCTAATATCTTTGCCATAATCACAGACTCCTTACCATATAGATCGCGTCTTCCCCATCTTCGTAATAATGTGGCTTCTTCGTAATCACGATCCATTCATTTTTCTTATATAGCTCGATCGCGGCGGTATTCGATTCCCGCACCTCCAAGGTTATGTAATCGACTCGTTCTTTTTGCTTGCGGCAAACCTCAACCATTTTTGCAAGCAACGCATTGGCGATGCCTTTTCTCCGATATATCTCGTTCACGCAGATGCGATTTATCGTCGCACTGTCAAAAGTAATCATGAAATCCAAGTAGCCGACGACTTCTTCGTCTATAGTCGCCACATATAGCAAAGCACAAGGATTTTCCTTAATCTCGTAACGGATCTGCTCCTCTGGCCAAGGAGAAGAGAAGCAGCCGTCTTCAAGATTGCTGACGGCTTGGATATCGCTCTCTTTTATTTTGCGGACGCGTATGGTGCTCATATTCTCAATAATTGTCTTTTAGATACACCGGTTTAGCGGAAAGAACGTTTTTTTGGAGATTCTTCTCGGTGTCGCTTTTGTTTAAATTAGATAAAACATCCGGCTTCTGCACGGATAATCCCAAATATTCAACTTCCCCGCACACTTTATAATCAGGATGTTCTTTCATGTAAGAAAGCAGTTCGTCGTTAGACCAAATCGTATCCTCGACGATGGCTTTTTCTCCGTCGTAGACCCCAACATAGGAACGCTTGCTTCTCGCGTTCGAGACGCAAATCGAAATAGCCTCACTCGCTTTTAAAACCTCAAGGCTTGAGGGCAAATACAATGGGACATTGAGAGCGAAGGCCATGACTTTCGCCACCGTCAAGGCGATGCGTACCCCAGTGTATGAACCAGGCCCTTTCGAGGCCACAATGTAGGAAATTTCTTCGCGCTTGACGCCGCTTTCCTTAAGCAAGGCGGCGAGAGATGAAACGAGAAGCTCGCTTTGTCTTTGCCACGCCTCTATATCGATGGAGGAAACGATTTTCTTATCGCGCGATACCCCTAAAGTAAGACGGGCGTTGCTCGAATCGATCAAAATGCCAATCATCTGAAGGCCTCCTCGACTTTTTTCACCATTTCATCAAAATGCGGCGAATTGCTTTCGATGGTTATGTTTCGTTTGTCCGCATCAATATGCGACAAAGTTATAGAAAGGTGTTCGTCAGGCAAAAGCGGCGCGATATATTGCGGCCATTCGATAAAGCAAACTCCATCGCCTTCGATATATTCGTCTAGCCCAAGTTCAATGTTTTGCCCTTCGAGGCGATATGCATCGATGTGATACAAGGGGAGGTCGCCTTTGAAATAGCATTTCATGATATTGAAAGTCGGGGAAATGACCTCCTCGTCTATGTGGAGCGCCTTGCTGACTCCTCCTACCAAAGTAGTCTTTCCTGCCCCGAGATCCCCTTTCAGCAAGACGACATCGCCCGCTTTGAAGAAAGGCGCAAGGAAAGCGCCAAAACGTCTTGTTTCTTCTTTATTGGTGCTAAGGAAAGCGTATTCCATAAATAATACCTCCACCATTATAGGCTTCTTGCCTTTAAGCGATTATCATCATTTTGTGGCGATAAAAGGCTGATTTTCCTCATCAAATTTAAGGAATAAGCGCTTCACGTCTTCGTTTCTGAATGGGAAACGCTTTTCTTTCATGCTCTCTTCCACTTCTTTCATCGAAAGACGGATAGTTTTCGTTAGATCTTTCGAGTAGCCGTATGTCAAAACATGCCTCTCGAACTCTTGTTCATCCAGCTCTTTTATGACACCGTCTGGGAACATCTTCACGTCAAGATCGTAATCGATGTATTTAAGATACCCCTTATCAAGCAATGTCGGGGTGGCGATATTCACGTAATAGCAAAGCCCGTCTCTTTTTTGCATGCAAATGACGTTCATCCACTTTTTCTTGAACAAGAAGAAAATGGCATGCTCTTTCGTCATCCAACGTCTGCCATCGGATTCGGTGACGAGTGAGCAGTGGGAGCAAAGAGCCCAATATTCATCCGTCTCTTCCACCAAATAGGCAGCCGACCACTGACGGTGCAACAAACCATCATGCTTATACGCCTGTACCTTTATCCACTTGGGAAAATTGTTCGTCATCAATGAATTATCCATATAAAAGAAGCAGCCTCCAATGAGGGCCTGGCATAATTATAGGTTAACTAAAAAAGTCCTACACCCCTTTTCTTAAGAAAAGCCTCCCGGCAGC
>CAVHTL010000058.1:0-8588 GCA_963638955.1 bacterium | reverse complement strand
CGCCTAGAGAAAGACAAAATAGTGCTGAAGACAGATCCGGTGGCTTTCGAAAATAGAAAGGAAGAGGTTTTTGCAAAGATTCCCGCCATCGCCTCAATGGAAAGCAACGATAAGAACGTGACCTTATATTGCTATCCGATAAGCGGGAGTGGGAAGGAAATACTTTCTTCTCTCCGGTCGCTTCACATCGATGCGGAAGTCGAAAAGCGGGAAAGCGGGAAAGAAGAGGCTATTGAGAAAGAACAGGTCAGTTTATTGCGTAACCTCCTCTTGGCGGTCTTTCTCACCGTGCCTCTCCTATGGAACCCAAGCCCTTATTTTCAATTCGCTCTTGCTACCCTCATCCTGCTTTTCCCAGCGAGGACTTTTTTATCCGGGGCCATAAGGGTTTTTCGAGGCGATATGAACATGGATGTGTTGATCGTCACCTCCACCACCCTTGTCTATGCCTATAGTAGTTACCTCGCCTTCACGACGAAAGAGAACATAAAGCTCTACTTCCTCTGCGAGGGCGTTTTAATCTCGCTTGTCTTGTTTGGCCGCTACCTTGAGGTTATAGCGAAAGGCGAAAGTGAGCGCTCAATCAGCGGATTTACGAGCCTATTGCCCAAAAAGGCAAGGAAGCTTATAGACAATGAGGAAACATATGTCTGCTTAGACGAGGTCGAAATCGGCGATATCGTCTTGATCAAGGAAGGCGAGCGCGTTCCCGTCGACGGAATAGTGAAGGAAGGGAAGGGAGATGTTGACGAATCCCTTTTGACAGGGGAAAGCGAGATGATTGAGAAAAGCAGCGGCATGTCTGTCACAGGAGGGACATTGCTCCGCTCTGGAGAACTGCTCGTGGAAGTGGATGGAGTCGGATCATCCAGCTATCTTGAGCAGATGATCGATATCGTCCGTCAAGCTGAGATAAGCAATTCCCCTATTCAAAAACTCGCCGATAAAATCGTTAGATATTTCGTCCCCTCGGTCATTTTGATCGCCTGCTTCGTCTTTTGTCTGTGGTATTTTTCTCTTGACCCAGGAAATCTGGAGAAAGGCATGCTATGCGCCTCCGGGGTCCTTTTGGTCTCTTGCCCTTGCGCCTTAAGTCTTGCCATACCGACAAGCATTATGGTCGGTTGCGGGAGATGCAGCGAGCTAGGAATTCTTTTCAAAAATGCCTCCTCCATCGAAAAAATGGAGAAGATAAAAACAATCGCCTTTGATAAGACGGGGACATTGACGTATGGCGGAGAGGAAGGCGGAAGGAATTTGCTAAGAAGAGGAGTCATAGGAAGCATCGAGAGGCTTTCCAAAACCCACAAAACGGTGATGATTTCCGGTGATAAGCGCGAAATCGCGGAGAAAATCGGAAAAGAGGCAGGAATTGTGGAGATTTATGCGGAAATCAAAGCCGAGCAAAAGGCGGAAGTCATCAAAGAACTCAAAAAAGGGGGTCCTGCGATGATGGTCGGGGATGGGGTTAACGATGCTCCGGCGATGGCCGTCAGCGATGTTTCGCTTTCAATCCAAAACGCTGCTTCTTTGTCGCGCGATACAGCCGATATCATCATCCTCGGCGACGATATATCAAAGGTCCCTCTCGTCTTTCTTCTCTCGAAAACAATAATGCGCAACATTCACGAAAACCTTTTGTGGGCGACTCTTTATAACCTGATTTGCATTCCCCTTGCGGGAGCTGGTCTCATCAATCCTTCTTTGGCGAGCGCCGCAATGTCTTTTTCCTCGATAGCCGTTTTGCTTAATGCGTTGCGCCTAAAGAAGATGAAGGGAGAGGCTTCATGAAAGAAAAGGAATTCGAGAGCGGAGTGGGTGGGTTGATATGCCGCCAATGCGAAGAGGCATTCATCAATGATCTCTCTTATTTGCGTGGTGTCATAAGCGTCGATTGCTCCTATTTTCGGGGAAGGGCGAATATAAAATACGACGAGGACATTGTCTCGGAAGAGATGATCAAAAAGGAGATGGAAAAAGCCGGTTATCCGTCCCAAGAGAAAAGCGGTATGGGCAAAATATATGACCTTATCTCGCTGCTGTGCGTGATTCTTCTGTTCCTTTTCATCCGTTTTGTCCCTTTTTCTTTTGTCCCAAAAGCTGATAATGGGACCTCATACCCCATGCTTTTTCTGATCGGATTAGCGACTGGCACCCACTGCATGTTCATGTGCGGGGGAATCATGCTGTCCCAGACTTCCTCACGAAGGATAGAAGCAAAGAAAAAGAGAATGCCTAAAGTCCTTTTTTACAATGCTGGGCGTCTAGTTATGGCCACGTTTCTCGGTTTCCTTTTCGGCTCGATAGGCAAATACATCATGTTCTCTTTGAAAGCCAAGAGCATGATTTTCACTTTGACGGGATGCTATATAGTTTTATCGTCATTTGCTATGTGGGGTCTTCCTTTTCTGAGAAAAATTCAGCTCGGCCTGCCGTCTTTTTGCGATTTAAGGAAGAAATTTCCTTTCGCTGAGCGCGCCGGTCCTTTCCTAGCTGGGATATTTACGGCCATATTGCCATGCGCTTCATCAAACAGCATATGGCTAATCGCCGTTTCCTCAGGAAGCGGGATAAAAGGGATGCTCACGATGTTGTTTTGGGGTCTAGGCACCATCCCTTGCATGATCATTTTCGGTCTCTTCTCTTCTTTTTTGAACCGTAAAAAGCAGGCTTTGATGATTCGCATCAACATCGTTTTGATGATGGCTACGGGAATGAATCTTGCCTATATGGGCATATCCATCTTGTTATAGGAAAAATGGCTAAGCGAGAGAGGGTCTTCGCCTCATCTCTATTTCCAGTTTTCCGGCATCGATCGATTGTTCTTCATCCAGTCGCTGTCTTTGAGTTTTAGGCTATTCGCGCTCCCCATTACCGTCTTATTGCCGCTTTTATCGTATTTGACCTCGATATTGCCGTTAAGATCGCTTGTCTCGCCAAGGCTCCCTTTTTTGCCAGTGGAGACGGCGCAGGTCGTTATATATACTTCATCCGTCCATTTGGCCCAATTATCGATACTGGCCTGATAAGGCATGGTGTTTTCGTTATTGGCGGTATACTCGTTGCTTCCAGCCACGCAACATGTGCAAATGGTTTCGGGCTGAATCGCAGAAAGAAAGAAATCAGGGTTGGCGTTGATAGAGCCATGGTGCCCGCCTTTATACAAATCTACTGTGCCGATATCGTTATTCTCCAAAAGGCTCTTACACCCATCTTCCTCCAAATCGCCGGTGAAAAGCATTTTCTTCTCGCCTTGCTTAAAGAGCAGACAGACGCTTTGATTGTTCTCGTCCTGGCTTACGGCGTCATAGAATTTTTGGTAGAGCACGCTCATCGATAAGCCTTCGCCTAGGGTATAGGTCTTTTGCGCCCCATCGCTTTCCTCATAGCATTGTTTGGCCGTGTAATGGGCAGTCCCTTTTTCGACGATTTCATCCCTGACTTCGCGATATGATTCATACGTCTTCGTGCTCGATCCCGACAAAGGGAAATCGATGATGGTGCCGACTTCATATTTCCTTAGCAAGCTGCTAGAGAAAGCAAATCCTGAGATATGGTCTTGGTCAGCATGGGTGGCAATGACGTATTCGAGCTTTCCGTCCGTGCAATATCTATCGAGGTAGTCTTTGATCGTGGAAACGCTGCTCGACCGGCTGCCGGCATCGATCAATATGTCGTTCTCGCCGGCCTTGATGTAAATCGAATCGCCGTTGTATTTGTTGCCAAGAGTCAGAAAATGGAACGATATCTCATCGTAAGTTCCGCTTCCCGCGCTCGACGATGCCTCGCTAGAGACGGATGAGGAGATCGTTGTCGCCTCGCTTGAGGCTTCAGCTGAAGATAAACTGCTTTCAAAAAGAGATGATGAACTATTCTCTTTCGCGGAGGTTTTAGGGAAAAAGCCATCGAGTTCGCAGCTAGTCAAAGAAACAGATGAGAAAAAAGGCACCAAAAGGAAAAGGGTCTTTTTAAGAAGGCTTCTGTTTTTCGTCTTTCCTTCTTTTTTGTTCATCCTCACTTATCGTTCCTCGCGCCTTTATAAAAGGTCCTGTCGATGATGCCTCCTCCTATCATCCTCCCGTCTTCAAGATAGAAGGCGGCGAATTGCCCAGGTGTGACGGCTTTATATGGAGAGAGATATTCAAGTTTTACGTTATCGCCCTCAAAAGACAAATAACATGGCTGATCGAGCTGCCTATAACGGAATTTGACGCCCACTGGAAGGGGCGAAGTCGGTTTAGGCCCAATCCAATTGATGTCGGTGATCAAGCATGAATCGCTATTGAGATGCTCGTCTTCCTCCCCATTCGCGACGTAAAGGATATTCTTCTCGACGTCTTTCTTGCAAACAAACCATGCCTCTTCCCCTAGACCCTTGACTCCGCCGACGCCAAGTCCTTTATGCTGACCCAAGGTATAATAAAGCACGCCCATGTGGGTGCCGATCTTTTGCCCAGTCTTAATATCGACGATATCGCCCTCTTTGGCTGGGAAATAATTCCGCAAAAACTGCCTGAAATTGCGTTCGCCGATGAAGCACACCCCAGTCGAGCCATGTTTGGAGGCTACCTCAGTTAGGCCAAGTTTCTCCGCGAGGGCCCTTGACTCACCTTTCGTGATATCCTCCATCGGGAAGAGAGAATGCGAGAGCTGTTCCTCGCTCACTTCGCACAAAAAATAGGTCTGGTCTTTGTTTTTGTCCAAAGGCTTAGAGAGATAAATGTGCCCATCTTTCTCCACCTTTTTGGCATAATGCCCCATCGCGATATAGTCAAAGCCCTTCGAGACGGCGAAATCGAGAAAGCTGTCGAATTTGATGTACTTGTTGCAGAGCACATCCGGATTCGGGGTTCTCCCTTTTTTGTATTCGCTCAGGAAATATTCGAAGACGTTATCCCAGTATTCCTTGATGAAATCCATCCTCAAAAGCGGAATGTTGAGCTTTTCCGCCACTTTCACGGCATCATGGTAATCGGCCTCTTGAGGACAAACGTTATCGGCGATCGTCGGATTGCCGAGGTAATCGTTGTTCGCCATGGCGTCCCAATTGCGCATGAAGCAGCCCGTCACATCGTATCCTTGTTTTATGAGTTTATAGGAGGCTATGGCGCTGTCGACTCCGCCCGATAAGCCGATAAGAACCTTTTTCATAGTTTAAAAAGCTCCTTGCTGTCCAAAATCAGCGTAAAAGGCCCATCGTTTATGAATTCGACTTTCATGTCGGCTTGGAAAACGCCGCTTTCCACTTTTGCGTAGCGCTCTTTGAGAAGATTGACCCATAACTCGTAAAGGGCTCTGGCCTCCTCTATCCCCATCGCTTCGACAAAAGAAGGCCTATTCCCCTCTTTGGCGTTTCCGTAAAGAGTGAATTGGCTCACCGAAAGGATGGAACCGTCAACGTCGAAAATCGACTTGTTGGTCTTGCCCTTCTCATCTTCGAAGATGCGGAGTTTGACGACTTTGTCGGCCATTTTCCTAAGCGTCTCGATATTGTCCCCGTGCGTTAAGCCGACAAATAGCAAAACGCCGCGATTTATCGCGCAGTGCTTTTCACCGTTTATCGTAACGGAGGCTCTATCGACTCTTTGCAGCAATATTCTCATTTGTGGATGTATTCGTGGATGATTGGCGCGACCTTTACCGGCGCATCAGTATATAGGAAAGCGTCATGGATGTCTCCAATAACATCGTCGATGCCCTCTTTATTCGTGTGGGCATAGGCTAAGACATCGCCTTTCTGCGCCTTATCGCCGACTTTTTTGACAAGCACGATGCCGGCAGCGTTATCGATAACGTCTTCCATCGTCGCTCTCCCTGCTCCGAGTTTCATCGCCGAAAGTCCGATTGAAAGGCTATCGATCCGCTTGATATACCCGTCTTTTTCCGCTCTTATTGGGATGATGCACTTTGCCAAAGCGAATTTGCTTGGATCATCAAGGTAGGAAATATCCCCGCCTTGCGCCTTGAATAGGGCTTTGAGCTTCTCAAACCCCTTGCCATTTGCGATATTCGCCTCGATCATCTTCTTTCCTTCTTCGTAGCTAGAGGCAATGGAAGCTTGCTCGAGCATGATGGCTCCAGCTCCACTCACGAGCTCGACGAAATCCTTGGGTCCGTGCCCTTTCAAAGTGGCTATTGCCTCTTTCACCTCAAGCGAATTGCCGATCGCTAAGCCGAGCGGCTCATCCATATCGGTCAAAATGGCGCGGGTGTCTCTCCCTAAGCTATCGCCGATATCGACCATCGTTTTGGCAAGTTCTCTCGCCTCATCGATATTCTTCATGAAAGCCCCGCTCCCGAATTTTACGTCAAGAAGGATGGCATCGGCCCCGCTTGCGAGTTTCTTGCTCATGATTGAGCTAGCGATAAGGGGAATAGATTGGACAGTGCCCGTGACATCGCGCAAAGCGTACAGTTTTTTGTCAGCCGGATCGATGTCGGCGGTCTGACCGATGATCGCGATGCCGATGTCATTCACCTGCTTCTTGAACTGCTCATCGCTTAAATAGATGTTGGTGCCTGGCACGCTTTCCATCTTGTCGAGCGTTCCGCCCGTATGGCTCAATCCGCGCCCGCTCATTTTCGCGAGTTTTGCCCCGCAGCTAGCGACAAGCGGCCCTAAGGCGAGAGATGTTTTATCGCCCACTCCGCCAGTGCTGTGTTTATCGACTTTCACGCCTTTGATGGAAGATAGGTCGATTTTTTCGCCGCTGTCGCGCATCGCCTCGGTCAAAGTGGCGGTCTCTTCTTTATTCATGCCTCTAAAGACGATCGCCATTGCCAACGCGCTAGCTTGATAAGCGGGGATAGAACCATCCGTATAGCCTTTGATGAAAAACGAGATCTCTTCCTTGGAAAGAACTCCCCCATCGCGTTTCTTCTCGATAATATCGACCATTCTCATACGCTCACCTCGATTAGTGCTTAAATTATAAAATCATTATTTCTTTAAAGAAATAGAGATAGCCAAATTGAATGGATTTGGATGTTTTTCCTATCATCAAGTCCGCAAGGATATCTCTGTTCGATAGATAAACTCATCTTGCTTTTGTTCTCTAAAGCAAAGCGCTTTATCTCAAGCGAAGGAAAACGAGGCGTGAAATTCAGAAACGCTATTTTCTCGTAGACCGGAGTTAGTCTCAAATCCGGCGCAAAAACACATCTCCGCCTCTTTTATGGACTCCCAGGCAACGATTTTAATTTTAGTCAAACGCCTTTATCTTCAAAACGCATCCGAATGTCTGCGCCAAAATGCCTAAAAGACATAAATGTTTTGGTGCATAAATTGGGCGAATCGAAGCGACTATTCGGACAAATAAAAGCGTTTTTCGATTTCGCTAAAAAACCTAAAAAGAGGCGGGTGCTCTGACCCGCCCTTCCATTGCTACTTACCCCAATCACTTGTTCAGAAAATCGGTAATGTACTTATACGTATTCGATAGAGCGCAGTTTTTGGTGTTCGTGGCTTCGAAAGCGGCCTTGATTTCCTCGTATTCAGCCGTTTTGAGGTTTACTTTCCTCTTCCCGTTTTGAAGATCGAGCTGCTCGGTGTAAACGCCCCATGAGCTCGTCCACCAGCCCGTGACGGCGACTTTATAAGACCACATCGTCCAGGAATAGCCGCGTTTCTCATACATCGATAGTTGACTATCCCAGGCTTCAGCATTCTCGAAGAAGGTGAATTCGCCGATATAGTAAGGAACATCGTAATCATGCCCCCAGTTTTTCAGTTCGTGATAGCAATTGAAAAGCCAATACGGCATATTGTTGCTCTGCCAATTGTATAGATGGGTCTCGTATTGGATATTCTCCCACCCGTATTTGGAAGGATCTGCGAAATTATCGAAACTCCAGACCCCTTCGATAGTGATAACGTGCTTATCGCCAGTCGATCTGATCCCTTTGTAGATTTTGTCGAACACCGGAGCACAGACGCTTTCGATCGTGCCGGCGTTTTGATCGGTGAAATAGGCGCATGGCTCATTCATGATGTCATAGCTTGCGACCCATTCCCCAAGCGAAGGCTTTGTCTCGCTATAATGGTTGGAGACGTATTTCCAGAGATCGACGGTGGCCTCGATATAGGTGTCGTTAGACCACAGATCGGCTCCCTTCATCGTGCCGCAGTGCTCATATCCACTCTGTCCGCCTGGAGCGCCATGCAGATCCAAGATGCAGTAAAGTTCGTTCTTTTTGCAGTTTTCCAAGAAAGAGTCGATGTAGCCGAAGGCCTCTTCTTCGCTTTTTCGTGAGAATGCCCCATCCTTCTCATTGAGGATGTCGCGCCAATAAAAAGGCAGACGAATCGTGTTTAATCCCATCTGCTTCACGTTTAGGAAGTCCTGCTCCCCGAACCAGTTCTCGCGGTAGATGTCGACAAGTTCTTTCCTTTGGCTATCAGTGAGGTTCGGATTGGAGGAGAAACCTTCGAGAGTCTCTTCCTGAGGAAGCTTAGGATAAGTTGGAAGGCCATCGCTATCGAGTTTGACGTTGCCATTTTTGTCAAGCTTCTCGCCGACGCTGAAAGGAGAAAGCCAGCCCTCGGATACGAGAAGCCCTCCGGCATTTACCCCTCTAAGAAGGAGATA
>CAVHTL010000057.1:5887-8977 GCA_963638955.1 bacterium | reverse complement strand
TTTATCTCATTGGCGTTCACGACCTTTGACAATAAAGAAGTAGTCTCGGCGGTCTGGAACCATTCAATGTATTTGGTGAACTGCTCATCCTCGGTCTTGGAAAAAGCTTTAATGAGGGAAATGATTCCGTTCAAAGAGTCGATGGAGAAATAGCCAACAAGCGGCTTTATTCCACTTCCTGGCGTATTCACCATGAAATACATATCACTTTGGTTAGAGACCATCTTCCCGTTTTCATACACTTCCTTAACGTCAAGACCCAAGCGATAATCCTGCTGTTTGCTCGCGGATTTATAATCTTTGAAGATGATTTCTCCGGTCCCTTTTTTATTCGCCAAATCAACTGAGACGTTGCTCTTCCCTTGTTCGATCGTAAAGCCGTCATCGCCGGAGAAATTAAGCATGGAGCCGTAAACGGAGAAAGCTACTTGCTTATCGTCGACAAAAGATTGAATCGTGTCGAAAACGTCGGGCAGTCTCCGGAAATAAGTGCGCTCTAAGGCAGTAGGCGTCACCTCCACTTCGATGCCTTTCGCATCCATGAAGTAGAATTCGCCAGAGAAAGCAATGTCGCCAAAAGCAACGGAAGAGAAGGAAATGCCTGCAAGTTTTTTGATCGATCCATCATATAAAGAGACGCTCATTTCCCCGCTTAAGCCGATTTTCGAGAGATCCAAAACGATGTCAATCGTCGAGATTTCGGTTAAAGACCCATCGTCAGAAGCAAGTGAATGAGTGGTGCTTTTCATTTCTTTGATGATTTCCAATAAACGCTCGTATTCGCCAGTCTCTAAGCTCTTCAAAGCGCTCGCATCCCCCGTCAAAGCCAAATAGGCGTCCAAAAGGGAATTGACGGTTTTGCCTATCTCGAATTTGTTCATGACGCCTTTGATATCGCTAACAGCGCTTTCAGAGAGCAAGCTGCGGAGCGAACTGCTGCTTCCTAAATCCGCCAAATCGACGATTTTGCCGATCATCGAATCAAGCGTGAAGAAATCCATCTTCGTCGCTATGGCATCACTCGTCAAATATGCGTAGCCTAAGTCTGAATAAGCCCCGCTTTCGTCTTTCTCTCTTGCCATATCGACGGCCAAGGAACGTTTGATAGTTTGTTTGCTCCCGTCTTCTTCGACATTCACGTTGAAGTCGAAGCCCACCGAAACCGCGTTAGGCAAAGAATCGCTCACGCTGCTGATTTCCCGGCTGTTATTGATGAGATTGGAAACATCGGCCTTGAGCGATATCCCTAAATCCGCAGTCTCTATTTTGCTCGCATTCCCTTCATCGTCTTTGGAGATAATGTGCTCAAAGGAGAAACTTCCTTCGCCGACGAAAGACGGCTCATTGACAAGCGGATATAGACGCGAAAGGAATTTCTCTACGCTTACAAGCGACTGATAATGCTCTTTGTCAGCTGGTGCGGCGGAAATATAGCCAGAATCATCGTAAATAGAGGATGAAAAGCCGACTTTCATCGTCCGTGAGCCTTTGATTGTAGCCAAAGAATCGCCATCAGAAATCGAAGCGCCGATCAAAGTGCCATCGCTTTCGCAGTTGAGATGAAGCGGGATAAAGGAATCTCCTATTTTGATGGAAATATCATAATCGTAAGTGCTATCTCCTTTGCTCTCCGCTTCAACGACCGATATGGCTTTTTTGGCTTTGGAGATTGCTGAAGAAGCACCGCTACCAATGAGCGTTTTCGCCGCTCCGCTCACAAAGCCGAGATCAAGGAGCGAGCCGTATTTATCGATCAGATCGAAAAGAGTGTCGATGAGCTCTGAAAATTCATCATTTGAGCTCCCGGGCACAATCTCGATTTTGTATTTGAAGGAATAGGCATCGATTTCAGTGTCCGTGTCTTCGATTCCTAGATACAAGACATTGTCGGCATAGGTTGCGGAAAAAGTGACGATAGAGGTCTCGTTATAGGTAATTGGAAGATTTGCGGAAAAATAGACTTTGTTGTTCTCATTCGCATCGATTCTCAATTCAATTTCGCCATCGATTAAAGAAATGCGCTGATCGACCATCTTGGAGACAGAGTTTCCGTTTTCGCTCACCTTTTCAATCGTTTTCACTGGGACAACGAAATCAAAATCGATATCTTTGAGCCAAATCCCGTCGCTTGTCTGCGCCTCAAGAGCCTTCAATAAGGCATCGCCCTGGAGCGGCGCCCCGCTTGGATGAGGCAAAACATCAAGCTGGTTTTTGTTTCCTCCATCAAGAGGTGAAACCATGCAGCTAGACAAGGAAAGAGTCATCGCCAAAGACGATACCCAGATTCCGAGTTTTTTGAGCGATGAATTATTCATCACATCGCGCTCCTATACTTGCAAGGCTCATCGAGGGCAGGGATTTTATGATTGCCGCCGCGCTCATAAACTACTCGCATCTCGCCGGTGACATCGCTATTGACCTTCATTCCCATCTGCTTGACGCAGGCTCGATATTTTTCGTGAGAATAAATCGATACGAGATTCAGATCCCCATCAAGCTCGAATGTAAGATGGCAATAATAGAATGACGGTTTATTGACAAGGTCGGAGATGGTCTGCATTTGGATAACGTAGGCACTTACTCCGAGTATTGGATTGAGTTCAATTTCCACAGTATAGGTGCCGTCGCTGTTTTTCTTCGAACTGGTAGTCCCATACATATCGTCTGTTTTTTCGCAGGTCAAAACGGTTTTATCGCTCACGATGTAGGAAGTAGGAGTAGATAGAAGCCTACCCATATGGGCGATATATTCCTCTCCAGTGTAATCGGTGCCTGTTTCATCGTATTCGCCAACGTTCACGCTGTCTTTTGTCTTGCCTAAATGCATCGTGATCGTATAGTCGTCGCCGTTAGGGACTTGATACATCCTATCGGCGATATCGACGAAACTGGACAAAGAGAGAGATTCCTCGAAGTATCTATCGCCGTCTTGGATTGTGGTGCTTCGGATATTCTGAGTCACCCCCATTGCGCCGGCCGCGCCGATTCCTTGGCTGAAAACATTGGTCTCGTTTTGAAGCAAATAGAAAGAGCTCGCGGCCATTTGGGTCGGGGTTAGGAATTTCGTGTAATCATCGCCTTTTGAAGCGG
>CAVHTL010000057.1:0-5877 GCA_963638955.1 bacterium | reverse complement strand
TATCGATATTCGCATAGTCGATTTCTTCGCTTGAGCTGAAGAGCTTTTTCATGAAATCGCCGCCGAAAACGCCCAAAGCGACGCACGGCACCAGGACGCAGATATAGGGCAGAAGAGATTTGTAGCGTTTCTTCCTTTCGCTCTTCTTGGACCCATCGGAAGGAAGCTCTTCCTCGTTGATATTCGTTTCGATTTCTTTCTCTTCCATAAAACCACGATAATGATGGACGAAGAGAAATTCAATTCACGCTCACGCGTATGTTTGCACGCGTAGAATTGTGTCTACGATTCGGAGAACATTAGGAATTATCTAGACTTTTTCAGTATAAATAAAAGGCCACCGAGGTGACCTGAAATTCTTGAAAAGAATTGTTTTTTATTCGTGTATCGTCGAATTGCGAAGGGTCAATCTTGTTTCGAATTTGTACGTCTTCTCAGCCAAATTGCCATTGATCAAATCGATAAGCATATACATGCTGCGTTTTCCGACCTCCGTCATATCGATATCCATGGAGGTCAAAGTCGGGCGCAAGATGTTGGCGTACTTCGTGCCAATCAAGGAGACGACTTCCACATCCTCTGGCACACGGAGCCCGTTATCGGTCGCGGCATTTTCAATCGCTGCGGCAATCGAATCGCGATAGGCCACGAAATACCCGCTTCTGTTATGCTGGAAATAATCCAGGAAATCATGATAGGTATGGTTATAGGAATCATCGACATTGATGATGCTATAAGGCTTATTGAGGCTTTCGTTTGTCTCAATGAAAATCTTCTCGGCTTTCGCAAGCATCCTTCCTCCATCGTGCACATGAAGGAAATTCATCTGCTTTTTGCCGCGATTATAGTGATAATCATTTATCATCTTCTTCAAAACATCGCCAAATCCGAACATGATGCAGCCCGTCCTATCGCCAGTCACTTTGTTGTTCACGACGATTGAAGGAACGTTATATGAGGTAATCTTTGCGATATCCTCCTCTTCAAGCTCGTCATCAAAGATAATCGTGCCATCGACATGCGTGGTGATGACTTTCTCAATCATCGTCAAAGCTTCTTCGCGACTATGGGAAGTTGTGAAAAGGGTCAAAACAAATCCTTTTTGTTTGGCAATTTCGCTGATTCCGTTAAGCATATTGGAAATATAGACGTAATTCGCGCTTGGGATGACGACACCGATATTGGTGGTTTTGTTTGTCGCTAGAGCCTGCGCAAGACCGCTCGGCTTATAACCAAGGCGCTTAATCGTTTCCTCGACCTTCGTGCGCGTGGCATCCGTTACGTTGCCTTGCTTATTGATGACGCGGGAAACGGTGGCCAAAGAAACGCCAGCCGCTTGAGCTACTTGGTATATCGTGACTCGATCTTTAAGGTTTTCCATGCGCTAGGAACCTCCGAACTATTAAATTATGATAATTCAAGGATATTGAAAATCAATGTAAACATATCAATTCGGTTTTCTTGCGATTTTTAATCGTGGGCTAAATAAACCCTATAAAGCTCCAAAAAGGCAGAAAATGCGGTGATAATCGCTTATTCAAAATGTAAATTTATGAAAATTAATTTGTGTTTAGATTTCTTATTTTTGATAGAAAGCCGATAAGAAAACGTTAAGCGAAGAAGTCGCTTCCAACTTTCTTGTCGGTCAAATAAGCTTCGTGGGCGGAGGAATCCCCAATATTGAGCTCATAGGAACTTACGATCTCAACGTCGCAAGGAATGTTCTTTTCGCTGTGGGAGAGGAAGAGAGACCCTTCGTAATCCAAGCATCCATTTTCTTTGATGACGACCTTCTCCCCTACCTTCAAATTGGTAAAGCGCGAAATTGCGCCTACCTCGCTAGAGCCATCAGACATTGTGACGATGGAGGCTTTTTCATCAAGCGGATGCTCTTCAAGCTCTTTTATCTCCGCGACGATATATCCGCTCGTCTTATTCTTTTCGATTTCCGCAATATCAAGCGAACGCAATAGAGAATTGACGGCCATCAATAATTCTTCATCTTCCTTTAAATACGCCCCTTGATGCAGCGACTTGTAATAGGAAGATATGTTGAAGATATTCATTCCGACGAGCTCTTTATCGGCATAAAGAAGAGTAACATCGCCTTTATTCTCGGATGAGGTGATTTTCTTATCTGGATCAAAAACGACGAACAGGACATCGCCTTTCACGGCTTTGTTGTAATAAAAACGATGCATATCAGTTCTCCTTTTTGATGATTATGCGATGAATGCTTTTCCCGATCGAACGGAAATTTCTTTCGTATTCGCTCTCGTAATCATCACTCGCCCTAACGGCGTAATTTTCCTGATTTTCGATCACGCTGAGTTTCCCTAACTCTATCTGCTCAAGAGTGAAAGCGTAGAGGCCATCGTTATCCGTTTTTATGCGAATCTCGCCGCCATCGACAAGAAGGGAAAGCATTTCCTTGAGCCTTCCTAAGGTGGTGAGGCGCCTTTTCTCATGGCGCTTCTTTGGCCATGGATCGCTGAAATTCAGGTATATGCGGTCAAATTTGCAATTTTGCAAGCTTGGGAACACTTCATCGAAATCCCCGGGATAAATCCTCAAGGATGTCGTTTCTTGCTCAACGGCTTTTTTGGCAAAGGTGCCGGCGATGGAAACATCGCGCTCAAGAGCCAAAAGATGCACGGAAGGGTTGTCTTTAAGCAAAGCTAGAGCAAAATCGCCTTTCCCTGCCCCTATTTCAAGAAAAAGGGGCGAAACAAAAAATGGGTCGTTAGGCTCGATTTTGCTTAAGGCTAATTCTTGATGGGCCGAAAGAAAGGGAAGAGCCCACTTTTTGTAACGTCCTCTCATGCTTTCAAATTACCGAGCATGTATATAGCTCGAGCGTATATCGCAATATCCTTGTAAAAGTCCTTTAAATAAAGGTATTCGGTCGGTGCGTGCATATCGCCTGGGTGCTTCTTGAAAGCCGCTCCGAAAGCGACGGTATTCTTTGCCTCTTTGGCGTATGTCCCCCCACCGATGGTGAAGGGCTTTGCAAATAAGTCAAGCGTCTCGCGCTTATAGGCTTTCATAAGCGTGGTGACGAGAGGGCTGTTCTTGTCGAAAAGGAGGGCTTTGGTGTCGCTGGTGACCTCGTAAGAGAGTCCTGAAGATGCGCTTAAAGAATCTAGGCATTTATCTGCGTCACAGCTCTCGCCAAAGCGGAAATCGAGAGATATATTCAATGTGGATGCGCTATAACGGACAACGCCGTAATTATAAGTGGTCGCTCCTAGCTCAGGCGAAACGACTTTCCCTCCAAAGGAAGATCCGTCGCTAGAAGATAAGGCGGAGGCAATCTTTTTCAAAGCGTCGACTTTATAGTAGTCGCCGATGGTTTTGAAAGCGATAATGGCGGCATTTTCGCCAAGTTCTGGAGTAGAGCCGTGTGCCGCTTTTCCCTTGAAAGTGACCATCGTGATGGCTTCATTGGATGAAACGTCGCACTTGATTTGATTCGCCTCGAGATATTTCACGAATTTATCGTCTTTTGGAAGAGTGACCAAGATCTTGTCGCATACCGCATTGGCCACTTCTCCACCCATCATCTCAATGATGGGCCCCAAGGCGCCATGATAAGAAAGAGTGGCCCTTTTGATGGCTTTCTCTCCGTAAATAAGAGGCCAATCAGCATCCGGCGTGAAGCCGTAATCGCATTCTTCTTTGTGAAGCGTGCGGAAATAATAATCGAGGCAACTTGATCCTCTTTCTTCGTCTCCACCGCTTACAAGTCTTACGCGATATCCATTTATAAGGCCGTTATCCTTGAGCAATTTGATGGCGAACAAAGAGGCGATAAGCGGGCCTTTGTCATCGGCGCAGCCTCTGCAAACCATTTTCCCGTCTTTCACGACCGGAGACCATGGCGAATGTTCCCATTTGCCAGTCGCCGGAACAACATCGCTATGTCCGTAGATGCCAATGAGCGGGCCTTCTTCGCCAATCGATAATTCCGTGCAATATCCATCGCACGTATCAACCTTGAAGCCGTAATCCTTGCCTAATTTGGCAAGATAATCCAAAGCCTTTTTGACGTTCGCGCCAAAAGGTTGGCCTTTCTTGATCGATGAAGCGTCATAAACGCTCGGGATACGGATGTCCTCTTGAAGCGCCGCTAAGGCATTCTTTTGGTAATTTTTGGCCAGTTTTTTGAAATTCGGCATGTTTTTTCCTCTCTATCTACGAGTGATTTTATCCAATGTTTTTCCCACTATCGGCGTGAATATGGCCGCTAAAGTCGCTTCGCCAAGGCATCCCAACACGAGTATCAGCGTCACCCCGAGCACTATTCCGCTTCCGATGACGCTGGAATTCGAGAAGAAAGCGATCATCTCATTGGGGTAGAACAAGAACAAATCGGCAAACACAAGCCCGGTGTGGAGCAAGGTCAAGGCGAAAGATATGGCCGCTAGTGGCAAACCATCGTGTGATAGTTTATTACCTTTCTTGAGAAAGAGAAAGGAAAGACCGGCGAAAAAGCCAAAGAGAACGCGCGGAAGGACGCTGACCCAGGGGTAGATGAAGAAAGCATTGAGCCCAGCGTTATTCTGAATGGCTTGCAAGCAGCTTGTGACACCAAAGGCAAAGCCGTAAAGAGTCCCGCGTTTCCACCCGCCGCGATAAGCGCCAAGCAGCACTGGCAGATGCATCAAGGTAAGCGAAATGCCTGGTACCACCGTGATATAGCCGAATTGAGGTACAAAGCCCATTACGATAATAATGGCGATAATGACGGCATCTTCACTCATCATCGAGACCGAATATCCATTTTCTTCAGGGCTTACCTTATGGAGATAAACCATATAGGAAATGAACGAAAAGGCGAAAAACAGCCAAAAGGCGAGACCGTCAAAGCTCATAATGCACTCCTTAATGAAGCGTCGATATTGCCGTTAAGACGGTCCATTTCTCTTAATCCGAGCAGCAAAAGCCATTCTTCATATACAAACTCTGGCAGCAAGTCTTTCACAAAATGGGCATTCCCACCCGTCAATATGGGTTTAAGGGGATGACCGACTTCTTTTTCGAAAGCCCGGTAAAATCCTTCAATCTCATAAACCGTGCCATTGAGGATGCCGCTATTCATGGAATCGTTCGTGTTTTTCCCGATCACGGTCTTCGTTATAAGACCGCTTACCTCAGGCAAAGAGGCAGTGCCTTTAACCAAGGCGTTCATTGAAATGGCTAATCCAGGAGCGATGGTCACTCCCCCAAAGGCTCCATTATCATCGATATGGATATATTTATTCGCGGTTCCCAGATCGGCGATGAATAGATTTTTCCCAAATAGTGACAACGCTCCAACCGAATCCGCCACGAGATCCGCCCCGACTTCGGAAGGGTTATTGACCGCAAGTCTCATGCCCGTCTTTAACCCAGCCCCCACAAGCAAAGGCCTAATATGGAGAATATCCTCGCAAAGAGCCACCCAAATTCTAGTTAATGATGGGACGACGCTAGAAATTATGGCTCTTGAAAAATCGCTGCAAAATGCCTCTCTATTCAAAAAAGAGGCAAAAATTACGCGATATTCATCGTAACTTCTATCTACGTTTGATTTGATTTTGAAAGTCGTTTTGAGATTACCGTCTTCGAACACGCCCAAATCGGTAAGCGTGTTTCCGACATCAATTGCAAGCAGCATGTATTTGGTCTACCTCCGCTTCCATTTGGCCTATATATCCAATATGGAGCGCATTTATTATATCTAGGTAAATGAGGCTTGCTAGAGTAAAATGCCATTATGTCAGTTTGGCGCATCCATAACGTTAAAAAATGGTTCATTGTCTCCTTGATCGCGTTAGTGATACCTGTCTTTGGTAGATAACCCTTTTTTGAGGTGTTAAATAATTGCATTTAGAA
>CAVHTL010000056.1:0-9400 GCA_963638955.1 bacterium | reverse complement strand
TATTCATAAGATTTGCAATTCTTTTTGAAAAATGATTCCGCTATATTTGAAAAAGCGAGGCAAGAACATGAAACTCTCTTTTAGATGGTATGGGCCAAATGACGTTATCACGCTCGATAAGATCCGCCAAATTCCGAATATGCAGTCTATCGTAACGGCCCCTTATGATGTCAAACCTGGGGAGGTGTGGAATCTTTCATCTCTTCTTGAACTCAAAAAGGAGGCCAATTCGCACGCCTTAGCGATGGATGTCATAGAGTCCATTCCGGTTGTTGAGCAAATAAAATACGGGTCGCCCGATCGGGATCATTACATCGCAAGCTATGCGGAAAACATCCGTTTGTGCGCAAAAGCGGGGGTTAAGGTGATTTGCTATAACTTCATGCCGGTGTTTGATTGGCTCCGCACCGATATGCACCATTTGAATGAGGACGGCAGCAATTCGCTTAGTTATTCTTACGACGATTTCAAAAAGATAAATCCAAACAAACTCCATTTGCCTGGATGGGATGAATCTTATTCTGAAGGGGAATTGCAGGGTTTATTGTCAATTTATAGGAATATTACACATGAACGTCTTTTTGATAATTTGGTCTATTTCTTGAAAAAAATCATTCCAGTTTGCGAGGAAAACGATATCAGTATGGCTATCCATCCAGACGATCCGCCATGGGATGTATTTTCTCTTCCTAGGATCGTCTCGACTGAGAAAGACATCGATAAGCTTCTATCTGCCGTTCCTTCAATCAGGAATGGGCTGACTTTCTGCACCGGGTCTTTAGGCTCTTTGAAAAGCAACGATTTAGTGAAGATGGCAGGGAAATACGCAAGGCAAGGGAAAATTCACTTCGCCCATTTGCGTAACATCCGTTATATCGATAATGAAGGCTCGTTTGTCGAAAGCGGCCATTTTAGCCGAGACGGAAGCCTTGATATGGCTGCAATCGTGGAGGCACTTGCTTCAAACGGATTTGACGGCTATGTGCGCCCAGACCACGGCAGGAACATTTGGGGCGAGGATCAAAAACCTGGATATGGGCTATTTGATAGAGCCCTTGGCGCAACTTACATAAACGGTCTTTTCGAAATGGTTGAAAGATTAAAAGGAGAGAAAAAATGAAATTGCCATCAATCACTGATTTTGAAGGAAAGGTAGTGGCCATAACTGGCGCTGCCGGAGTTATCTGCTCCGCTTTAGCGGAAGCTTTTGCCTCATCCAAAGCCAAAGTGGCCATACTTGATTTGAACTACGAAAAGGCTGAAGAAGTGGCTAATAAAATCAGGGAAAACGGCGGATGTGCCGAAGCTTTCGCAGTTAATTGCTTGAAAAAAGACGATATCGTAGCTTGTCATAAATCCGTCAACGAAAAACTCGGAAAAGTCGATATTCTCGTAAACGGGGCTGGAGGCAATAACCCAAAAGCAAGCACGGACGATGAATTCTTCGACGAGAGCAAAAAAGGGCTCAAAACGTTCTTCGATTTAGACCCTTCCGGCATCGAATTCGTGTTCAATCTCAATTTCCTCGCGACCTTATTAGTGACTCAGGAATTCGCCAAAGACATGATTGGAAGAAAAGGATGCTCCATCTTGAATATCTCAAGCATGAACGCCTTCACGCCATTAACCAAGATCCCGGCTTATTCAGGCGCAAAAGCAAGCGTGTCAAATTTCACCAAATGGCTTGCGGTTTACTTCGCGAAGATCGGAATCAGAGTCAATGCAATCGCTCCTGGTTTCTTCAGCACGACGCAAAACAAAACGCTCTTGTGGAATGAAGACGGAACGCCAACTGCAAGGAGTCACAAAATCATTACCAATACGCCGATGGGACGCTTTGGCGAGGTTAGTGAGCTTATCGGGGCCACGCTCTTCCTATCTAGCGAGGATGCTGCATCCTTCGTAAGTGGGGTCGTCTTGCCGATTGATGGCGGCTTCTCCTCTTATTCAGGCGTTTAATTTTGTTAAATCTCGACGAAGGCAAGGTCTTGTGCGAAATCTTTTTTGCGCAGATAACCACATAACAGGTTGCACAAAAAAGGTGCGCAAAGGAGCGCAACTTACTTTAAAGAAGAACAATCGAATTCTTGTGAAAACTGTTGCGACTTTGCGATGATTTTGTAATTGCGTCCTTATTTTTCCAAGATAATGGCGACAGTCGATAAGTACGCAAAAGGCTCGTGGATTGTGATTTTTTTATCGATCTTGTCGTATGCGACCGCTTTAACTAAACCATTTTTGTCAATTAGAGAAATTCTCCTCGGTTCTACGTTAATGAGTTCAAACTCAATGCCGTCGTAACCGCAGTAATTGGCGTTTACCAAAAGCAACAAGCAGCTGTCATCGCGTTCGTAAAGATAGGCGTAAACGCCATCACACATGCTTTTCGCAAATGCTCCTTTGACATTGCTCAAGAGATAATTCTCAAAGATGTAGCGCCTCATCGGCATGAAAAAGGCCGTATCCTCGGTGCCTGTTACGCTATAGGGATAGATAAAAAAGTGATCGTCGATGGCTACTCCGTTTCCGGTTCTACTCATCCTTGCATCATATAATCCCGAAACGATTTTCACGCGATCATCATAAGTGAACGAATAGTAATCTCCGGCCCGTCTTTGGCTTGTTGCCTTGTAGTGGTGCATGCCATCAATTGCTTCTTTGCCCTCATACATTTCGAATGAGTCGTATTCGTGGAGAGATCCTCTATAAGCTGAGCTTTTTAGATGGATGAGTTGTCCCAAGCCTCTTTTGTAGAGAATGTCTGCCGCGACTCCGTCAAGCAAGACGAAATTGTGCTCGAATAGGTTCGTTAGTTCGCTATCGGAAAAGTTGTAGATGTTCTGCTCGCTGATTATGACTACTTCGTCTTTGAATGACTTTTCCTCGCTTATTCTGTAAGAAAAGCCCATCGAAGAGAAATAACCCAAGATATCGAATTCCTTGGGGATTAGATTCATGAAGCCCTCTTCGTGGCTATGATAGACCGTTTTTTCGTCAAACGGGAAGACGATGCCACGCATTTGGCTAGGTAAGATATTCTCTTCTTTTACGCGGTTTAGATAAGGCGTAAGTTCTTGAATGACTTCGCCATATCCGAACTCTTCTTGAACCCCGTTTCCGCAGTGAGCGAAGATGTTGTATGTCATTCCGGAGATGCCTAATGGCAAGGCACTCTCTAACTGGAAGGCCACGAATTTGGCATCTTTCACAAACAAGGAGAACGACGAATTCTCCAGTTCTGGATATATAAGACAGTCATCGCCGATGAAACCTCGCGCGACCATCGAGATTCTATTGAAGTCGAAGTAGTAGGGCTTTGAGCCATTTTCGCGATACGCCGGAAGATGAATCCTATCGATCTTCACTCCGTCTGGCGATAAACTCTCGTGAAGTTTTTTCCAGTCTCTTGCTTCCATCGCGTGGTTAAGAGGTAACGAGCTCATGAGGCCGATATGGGTTTTTGGGCTGGCGATGCTCACCGTTGAAGCGATGGCGCTCGCTAAATCAATGATGGATGAAGAAGAGACGTCAAGCCAAGCGTCTCTTTCTTTGCTTGGCACCCCTTTTGCGAGGTTTTTGACGAAATCTTCACGTGTTTCTTTTTCGCCTATAGCCTCGTTATAGGCCTTCATATGCTTTTCGCAAAAACAGCCGCCGTAGTCGAGGGGCGGATGGTTGTGGTAACGGAAATCATCTTCGATCCAAAGCGTTTCCGGCTTTATTTCATCGACGTAATAAGAGAGCTGATTTAAGTAGTAATGTTTCCAGTTTTCGTCTAATGGGCATGCCACCAAATCCGAGGACAAACCAAAGCGATCAACCATCGTGGTGAAATTTTGGTCTTCTTGAAGTTTTCTGCCCCTATCCAAATGGCCCAATTCCATCCAAGGGTTCAAAGAAGTGCTGATTCCGCATTTTGCGAATTCGTTTTTTGCTTGTTTGATGAGTTCTACCCATTTTACGAGTTCATCGTCGTTTATATGGCCGACGTTATGCTCTTCCCCGTTGAATATCAAAATGACGTTCTGAAAGCCGTATCGTAAGCAAAAATCCTTAATGCTTTTGATTCGTTCAGAGGCATATTCATCTGGATAAATCTGAGCCCTTAAGCAGTGATAGAATGGCTTGCCGTCGAGTTTGTTCATGTAATGCCTTATTTAAGATACGGTTTTATGATCGAGCGCATTTCGTCGAATTTCCTCTCCATGTCGTCAACGAGAGCGAACTGATCTTTCGCCCTAACGAGGTTATGGCCAGGATATTGCGTCTTGAAATAAGTGTCCCCAGAAAGGAAATCAGTCAGGAAACGAATGCCGCACTCATAAGTGAGAGTCATCCCAGCCTCTGGGAAAAGCGATATTTCTTCTTTTGTGAGCCCACCCCCCGCCCCCTCTATGTAACCTTTGGTGTAGGAGGCGAAATTCTCGAGACTCAATTTGACTTTCGATAGGTCGACCTCGTCTTCTTTGGCTTCATTTGCCCCAAAGCGGATGGAGTCACCATAGTCGTAGAGTGAGAGCCCAGGCATGATCGTGTCGAGATCGATGACGCAAGAAGAACCGTCTTCATAGAAGAGGACGTTATTGAGTTTTGTGTCGTTATGCGTGACGCGAATCGGCAATCCTTTGCCTACAAGAGCAGAAGCCAAATGTTTGTGTGCGATAGCCCACTCTATTTGTTCCTTGGCTTCTGATTTTCTTTCTCCGCTTGCTTCATCGATTGCTTTTAGCAAGTCGGTGTATCTTTTTTCGGTATCGTGGAAATGCGGGATGACTTCGTAGAGTTTACTGGTGTCGAAGCCAGAAAGATCGCGTTGGAATTTGCCAAACGCATATCCTGATTTTCCGAAAATCGCGGCATCGGCAGAGTTATATGATTTTGTTCCCTCAAGGAAGAGGTAGCAACGGAAGTAATTGCCTTCATTATCTTTGTGATAACTATCGCCGTTTTTCGTTTCGATGAGGGTCATCGCACCTTTTTTTGGATCGCCGCCCGAGCCTACGATTCTCTCCCTCATATAAGATAGGACGAGTTCGATGTTGGACATCACGCCCTCAACGCAGGGGAAGACATCGTTATTCACTCGCTGGACGATGTAGCGCTTTTTTTCACCGTTTTGTTGAGAGGTGGAGACGACGAAGGTGTCGTTGATGTGGCCGTTGTGGTTTTCTTCGATGGACGAGGTTTCGCCTTCAAGATCAAAATGGGCGATGGCGCTCAATAGCTGTTCTTTGCTTAATGGTTTCATAGATAAATGCATTATATACGTAGAAAAATGGCGATTTCCGGTTTGACTAAAAATCAATAATTTATGGTGAATTTGAATTATCGTGGCCTCACCGACGATCCTCTAAAATCCTTATATATATTGTGTGTTGAGTTGAGCCGCCATCTTTGCCTTAAATTCGAATCGACTGCGCAAGCAGATTTAATTTTCTCAGCAAAACATATTAAAAATCGTCTCGTAATATCGAAAAAATGGCTTTTTTCGGCAACAATCGAGAAATGGCTAAATTCAGTCGCTTTTGAAAGAAAAATAATAAGTGGTTAAAGATACAATGGGAGCAACAACAACATTTTCTTTGCAAAAACAAAAGGAGATTTTATGAAGAAAAAACAGACGCTTTTAGCACTAAGTGGTTTCTTTTTGCTAGGGCTTGTGGGGTGTAGCCCGAACCTAGATGTTGATTCATCGTCTACATCATCATCACCGTCAGAGTCAACGGCAACGAGCTCGTCAAGCGTACATACTCACAATTACCAAGCGCACGAGGAAGTTGCGGCAACTTGCGCATCAGAAGGCAGCGAAGCCTACTACAGCTGCACGCTTTGCGATGAAATTTTTGATGCAAGCAAGAACGTCATCGAGAGCGTGCCAGTCCTCCCAAAGGATCCTAGCAATCACGCGAAGACACCTTCCTTTGTTATATCCGGGGAGCCAAAGAAATCCTATGCTGTCGGCGATACCTTCGATTTGGGCGAAGCCGTATTCAAAATCAAGTGCGACGATTGCGAGGGCGTTGCTTTAAGCGATGCGCAACTCAAGATCCTTACTTACACATACCCCACTGATTCTGCTACGAAATTCACGGCCGCCGATGTCGGTAGCGACAAGAAAGTGACGGTTAAATACGGCAATTACGAACCGATTACTTTCTCCGTAACCGTTGCAAAGCGCGTGACGAGCATCGATGGAATCATCGACATGAACGAACACTGCGGATTCATCGCTTTCGAGTCACTCGGTTATGTGACTTCGACCGATGGAGACATCGTCTACACCTTCTCTGAAACGAAAGATGGAGATTACGTAAGCGCCAAAGATTGGAATGCTGCCCATCCTTCCGGTATGACTGTTGGTAGCAATGATGAAAGCAAAACGTATTACGCAAAAGCCACGGTCGTCGAAGCTGACGAATATGTAGGGGCAAGCCAGACGTTTGCGATCAATATCACCCACCAAGATGCCGCTGATTTGAAGTGGCAAGAAAGCGCTGACGGCTCCAGCGATATCTATGGCTGCCCGGATAAGACTCCGGTTACCTATCGCAAAAAAGTTACTGCCACCAATCAGGATATTCTTTTAAACGACACGGCTGCCACCGATAAGTTCGCCATCAGTCTCGAAGGCGTCGATCCATATAGCGAAGTGAAATCCATCAAGTACGGCGATTACGATTTGGGGACTGATATCTCCAACTTGTCCATTGACGATAAACTCAAGAAGGACTACGCCAAGCACGGGGAAGCCTCGATCGAAGTCACTGTCAGCGTTAATGAGTCTGGAGATGCTCCGAAAAGCGATCACGTTATCAAAGTCCCTGTAACATTCATTACAAAAGAGATTACCAGCGCAGAAGATTTCAATAACTGGATCACCGCAACGAAGAGCGACGATGTTGAGAGATTGGTTGTTGACGGATACTACAAGCAAACCGCTGACAGCATCTCGCCAGCTAGGGGCACGCTTTCTGGATGGGACGATTATTTCGTTGGCACTTATGACGGAAACGGAAAGAAGATCGCGTTCAATTCCAACCTGTCTACTGGCGGCGGTCTATTCGGCAATAACCTTGGTCAGAGTTCTAATGGGGCGACCATCAAGAATCTGACTATTGTCGACGGCTATAATGCAAACGGAATGGATAACGTTTTGCTCGCTAAAGCCATTTGGGATACTACATTCACCAATGTCACCTTCAATTTGGCGGGGTCCGCTACGCCTACATACAAATGGAACAGCGGATGGCTTGCCTCACAGCGGATGCAGAACACGATTTACAAGAACTGTACTTTCAATTGCATAGGCCTTGATATGGGCTCCATTTTCGGCGGCCACGTTACAAAGAAAGACAATGAGACTTCATCCAATTACAAAGATAACGTCTTTGAGAATTCGGTTTTGAACTGCAAATCATATTGGTGTCTGTGGAATCTAAAAGAGAGCGCAGACGATCTTGCAAAAGATAGCGATAAGCTCGTGACGAGTGCTGATGGTTTGACAATCAATACCGGTTCACTCAGCGCGAATGCCATTTCCGGCCTAAAGGATAATTATGACGAGCACTGCGGATATAACGCCCCATCCACCATTGATGGGGTAAAAGCTACGGGGGGGGGGGTGTGATATTTACCTATTCTGAGACAAAAGACGGCACTTACGTGAGCGCAGACGAATTCAACAAAGCTCACACAACAGGAATGGTAGTGACGGGCGAAGGTGAGTCGACCGTTTACTACGGCAAGGCGAGCGTAACAGACGCAAAGGATGGTAATAACGTTTATTATGCCGACACCAGCAAGGATTTCACCATCACCATCACTCACAACGACGGTGGATGGAACACCAGTGGCGAAGATGTCGATACCTATGGGCAGTGCGTGTGCGTAGCAGGAGCCGATCAGATAACCTTCAGCAAGAAAGTAACGGCCACGAACCAGGATATCGATTTGAACGGTTCTAACCAGAAAATCAGTTTGGATGGCATCGGGAAATACGAAACCGTAAAATCAATCAAGTGCGACGATTACGATTTTGGCACCGACATTGATAATCTCGTAATCCCTGAAACCTTAAAGGCTGATTATGACAAGCATACGTCTGCGACGCTTACTGTCGTTGTTCATTCGGCAGCCTATGACGATGCTACAGAGACCGATCACACCATCAAAGTGCCGGTAACATTCCTCACGAAAGCGATTGCTAGCAAAGATGACTTCACGAACTATGTTCAACTAAGTTCCACAAGGACTGAAGTGAAAGGCTATTACAAGCAAACCGCTGATATCGATATGACCTCATCTCCTAGCGGTTTTGACTGGGACTGGCACTTTATCGGAACATATGACGGAAACAACAAAAATATAAAGCTCAGATCCGATGCCGCCGGCAATGGCTTGTTTGGGCAGCTTGGCATAAATAACTCTCAAGCGACCGAACCGCAGGCCGTAGTTAAAAACTTAAGCATTAAAGACGTTTGGTTCAATTGCGGCGGTTCAAATGGCATCATAGCCAAATCGATGTGGAACACAACTTTTGAAAACGTTGATGTGACGAGCGCTGCTGCACCGTCCGCTTCTTCGAAAATCGAAAACGATAACGGATGGTTATCATTCTCCAGAGCGCGTAATTGCAAATTTATCGATTGCTCTTTCGTTGCCAAGAGCTACAACATTGGTTCGTTGCTTGGCGGGAATGCCAACTACAATGATAGCGTTACGTTTACGAACTGCACACTAGACGTTAAGTCATATCGCTGCATCTATTTCAAAGGTGACGCGAAGAATGGCACCCCGACTCTTGTTACGACGTGCGAAGGACTAACGATCACCGGAGATTTGACCGCTTAATCGCTGCTGCATTTACAAAAATAGGCCGCTTGGCGGCCTATTTTTCGTATCTTGCGAGTCGCTGTTGCGGTTAATCAAAAAACCGTGCGCGCTGATAAAATTTCTGAAACGTAAGCCAAAAAAGAAATCTTCCCAATTTGCGGTTATTGTTCATTTCAAGTGGTTTTTACGACGATTTTGTTAAAAAAGATTTACTCTCTTGTTTTTGAATGGCTTTTTTGAGAGAGTGACTTTGATTGTGCGGCACAGCAATGAAAGCAGCCCAATTTTGTTTTATTGCAGGTTTTTTGGTTCTCCGGACTCATCCTCTTTATTCGTTTTCTTTTGCTTGCGATACTGAGCTGGGGATAGGCCGTATGCGTCTTTGAAGACGGCTGAAAAATTGGTGGATGATTTATAGCCCAGGGCGCTTGATATCTCGTAAATCGTCATATCGGAATAAAGAAGGAAGTTATGTGCGTTTTGCATCTTCACCTCCGATATGTAGTCGATGATCGAGCAACCCATGTATTTTTGAAACGAGCGAGATATATGCGAATGGGAATAGTTG
>CAVHTL010000055.1:0-9465 GCA_963638955.1 bacterium | reverse complement strand
GGCAACCATAACTTATTCCCTTCCGTCCACAAGCGAAATTTCATCTCGCCCGCTTGCTTATTATATGGAAAACGGCAAAAAGAAAAGATTGGCCTTGCTCGGTATGTTCGATCGTTCTTCAAAAAAGAAACTAGTTGAAGGCAAGCGCGTGAATATCTACAAAATAAAAGGAGAGCAAATGGCTCTCCTCATTGATTAAGCGACCACGAAGTTAACGATTTTGCCTTTGACGACGATCACTTTCTTTATCGACTTCCCGTCGATGAACTTCTGAACTTTTTCCGTCAAAGCCTGCTTTTTGAGCGCTTCCTCGTCTATATCGGCTGCCACCTCAATCAAATCGCGCATCTTGCCGTTTACCGACACGCTGATTTTAAGCGAATCGGAAACGAGTTTGCTCTCATCGAAAGTGGGCCAAGGCTCATAAGCGATCGTGCCAGAGTGCCCAAGCTCCTCCCACATCTCTTCGCCAACAAATGGGCAAATGCAGGAGAAAGTCTTGACGAATCCCTCTAGATAGGGGCGATAAATCTCTTTGGCTTTGTAACAATCATTGACGAAAACCATCATCGCGCTGATTGCCGTATTGAAGGAAAGAGAGGAAAAATCATCCGTAACTTTCTTGATAAGGGCATTGTAGCTGCGGTCGAGCTCACTATTATTTGAATCGACGATTTTTTTCGCGAGTTCCTCATCATCAATAAGCCTATAAGCTCTTTCGATAAAGCGTTTGGCGCCCACTAGACCGGTCGTGCTCCAAGGCTTCGATTCATTGAGCGGCCCGGCGAACATCTCGAATAAACGCAAAGAATCGGCTCCGCTCTCTTCGACTATTTGATCTGGATTGATAACGTTTCCGCGGGATTTGCTCATCTTCTCGCCGTTTTCGCCAAGAATCATGCCTTGGTGATAGACGCGTTTGAACGGTTCGTCTGAGCTAACAATCCCGATATCCTTTAGGAATTTATGGTAGAAACGTGCGTAAAGCAAATGGAGAACGGCATGTTCTTGCCCACCGATGTATAAGTCGACGGGTAGCCAATGATCAAGCAGTTTCTTGTCGGCGATGGCTTCATCGTTATGCGGATCGATATAACGGATGTAGTACCAACTTGAGCCAGCCCATTGCGGCATGGTGTTGGTCTCTCTTTCCGCTTTTTGGCCTTTGTAAGTCGTGTTCAGCCAGGAAGAAGGCGCTTTCGAAAGCGGTGGCTTGCCGTCTTTAGCGGGCTGATAGTCGTCAAGCGAAGGAAGAACAAGCGGAAGAGAATCTTCGCAAACGTGCTCTGCTCCGTCTTCTGTCCTGACCATCGGAATCGGCTCACCCCAGTAACGCTGTCTCGAGAAAATCCAGTCGCGTAACTTGTAGTTGGTGACGATTTTGCCTTTTCCTAGCTCCACGAGTTTATCGGCAATCGCCTTTTTGGCTTCGGCTATATTGAGCCCATCGGCGAAAGAACTATTGATATGCGGAGCATCGTCGACGAAGGCGTTTTCGCTTATATCGCCTTCCAAAACCTGAATCATAGGAAGGCTATGCCGTTTTGCGAAGGCATAATCGCGATCATCATGCGCTGGCACGGCCATTACGGCGCCGGTTCCATATGAGCCCAAAACATAATCGGCCACATATACCGGGATCTTTCCGTTATTGATCGGATTGATGGCGTAAACGCCAAGGAAGACGCCTTCTTTCTCTTTTTGATTGAGTTGGCTTCTATCGAGATCGCTCTTGCTCGCGGCCTTTTTGACATAGGCTTCCACCGCTGCTTTTTGCTCAGGGCTAACCAATTTGGAAACGAGCGGATGCTCAGGCGCCAAGCAGCAATAAGTGCAGCCAAAAAGAGTATCGACTCTCGTCGTGAAGACTTTGAAGGAATCATCGCTTCCGTCGATGGCAAATTCGATTTCGACACCTTGGCTTCTTCCGATCCAGTTCTTCTGAAGCTCAAGAGTGCTCTTTGGCCAATCAAGCCCCGCCAAATCTTTTTCAAGACGGTCAGCGTAACGGGTGATGCGAAGGACCCACTGCCTCATCGGCATGCGGATAACCGGATATCCGCCTCTCTCGCTCTTCCCGTCAATCACTTCTTCGTTAGCCAAAACGGTGCCGAGCTCAGGGCAATAGTTGACTGGCATATTCCCAACGTAAGCCAAATCGTTCTCGAACATCTTCGCGAAAATCCATTGCGTCCATTTGTAATAGGAGGGATCGATCGTCGCGAATTCCTTAGACCAATCTATCGACATGCCAAGAGATTGAATCTGATCTTTGAAATGAGCGATGTTCTTGCGGGTGAATTCTTCAGGATGCTCGTTGTTCTTGCGGGCAAAATCCTCGGCTGGGAGGCCGAAAGCATCCCATCCCATCGGATGAAGGACGTTATAGCCTTGCATCCTCTTCATGCGCGATACGATGTCGCTTGCGGTATATCCTTCAGGATGCCCGACATGGAGTCCTTGCCCGCTTGGGTAAGGGAACATGTCGAGAGCGTAGTACTTAGGCTTCGAGAAATCGCTGGTATCGCAATGGAAAACGTTATTGTCTTCCCAGTATTTGCGCCACTTCTTCTCTATTTTTTGATGATCGTAAGACATAATAAACCTCTCAATGAATGCGACTCGATCGTTACGAGGCTTCTAGCCCCGATCGACGAGCTCTTGGTACATCCCAAGATAATTCTCGGCGCTTTGTTTCCAGGCTCGATTTAGCCGCATCGCGTTCCGCGCGACGATATAATACTCTTTTTGATTCGAATAGAGGCGACGGGATAAGCCGATGCCGTAATCAAGCCCTTCGACATCGTAGTCATTGAAGCCGATGCCGTCTTTCCTCTCGACTTCTTTCCCTTCGTATCCTTCCACCGTATCGCAAAGCCCGCCGGTATAACGAACGATAGGCAAACTGCCGTATCGCTGAGCCACCATTTGGGAAATGCCGCACGGCTCAAACAAACTAGGCATCAAGAAGAAGTCGCAGCCGGCATAAATTTTATGGGCCAAAGCGTTGTTGAACCCGATATAGATACCGCATGTATCAGGAAAATCCCTGCGCAGCGCTTCGAATTTTTGCTCAAGCTCGTATTCGCCTGAGCCCAAGACGACAAGATTTGCTCCGTTAGAGAGAGCTTTCCTCCCGCTTTCAATCACCAAATTGATGCCTTTTTGCCAAGATAATCTTGAAACGATGCCGTATACTGGCCCGCCATACCAATGGATAGAGAAAGAGGAGAGCAAATCCTTCTGATTCGCATGCTTTCCTTCTTCTAAAGTATCGATATCGTAGTTTTTATCGATGAGCGGATCTTTGCTAGGATCCCACTCCTTGGTATCGATACCGTTCAAAAACCCCGCAAAATCCGCTTCTCTCAAACGCAAAATGTCGCTTAAGCCTTGGGAAGAGGATGGTGTAAGGAGTTCCTTTCGATGCGTTGGCGAAACGGTAGTGATTTTATCAGCGTAGATGATCCCGCTTTTGAGGGTCGATACCATCCCTTGGAAGCGGACGTTTCCATTATCGAAAAGCGAATCGCTCAACGAGAAGAAATCGCCGAGGAAATACCGGTCTAGCATCCCTTTGAATGCAGGGTTATGGATCGTGAGCACGAAATGGGTGGAAGAGAAGAGTGCATCGCCTTTCCTTCCTTCTTTCACAAGGCAAGGTATCATCGCGCTTTGCCAATCGTGCACATGGATGATATCGGCTTTGAATTGAATCATCTCGAGAAGTTTTAAAGAAGCGAGAGCGAAATAAGCGAAACGCTCCCCGTCGTCATCATAGCCATATAGATTGTCTCGATCGAAATAATAAAGATTGTCGATGAGATAGAATTTAACCCCGTCGATCGTTTCTTCGTATACGCTCGTCTCGATATTGCGCCAGCCTACATTGACGTTCAAGGAGCCGATGTTTTTCCCGATTAGGCCCTTTTTGCTCTTGATTGATTTATAGTAGGGCATCACGACGATCACTTCATGATGCATCTTCGCTAGTTCAGCGCTCAAGGAATAGACGACATCAGCGAGCCCTCCGCTTTTGGCGAGAGGGTTGCTTTCGCTTGCGATCATCGCGATTTTCATAGAATCGCTCCTTGTTTGAGATAGATGATGTTATATGGATCGCCTTTTACGGTGTGCTTCGCGGTGATGATTGAATACTTATCGACGACTACATCGCCAAGTACCGCTTTGTCTCCTACTGAAACCTGGCTAAGGACGATTGAGCGTTTGATGACGGCACCTTTCCCGATTTTCACGCCACGGCAAAGGATACTATCGGTTACTTCGCCTTCGATTATGCAGCCATTTGATACGAATGAATTTCTGACATCGGCGTCTTTTCCGTAAAGGGCGGGCGGGGTGTCATGGGTTTGGGTGTAAATCGGCCATGAAGGCAAGAAGAGCTGCTCAGCCACGTCGCGGTCGAGAAGCTCAAAACTATACTGGACGTAATGAGGCAAGGAATCGAAGCAGCGCGCATAGCCATTAAATCTATGGGCATGCATTTTATAGGCCCCGATATCGACGAGCCAAGCCAAAGTCTCTTTCATTCCGAAAGAAGCGCTGACTTCATTATGGCGCCGGACTATTTCCGCCAAAACTTCGCGGTTTATGATCCAAACTTCTAGCGATACATTGGCTTTTTTGCGGGTTCCATCGTTCTTTTTGGCAACTCTTACGTAGCCTTCGCTATCGATATCGAAAACATTGGAACTGCCGAATTGGCGGTCGGCGTCTTCAATCTCTTTATAAAGAACCGTGATGCTCTCGCCTCTTGCGATATGCTCCTCAAGAATGGGGCGTAAATCAAGATTCATGATGATATGGGCGCTTTGGAAAACGATATAAGAGGCATTGCTGTCATATAAGACCCAGTCATTTTCCAAAATGTTATTGATATCGGTGTTATATGCTTCGTTCAACGCTCCGTTCTCGTTATAGAAAATGGTCTCTTTCCCTACCTTTGTGTTTGTGACCCAGCTCATCATGCTCCCCATGTGCTTAAGAATGGAGCGCTGATGGTTTTTCACCAAGATTCCGACGTTGTCGATTTCGCTGTTGCAGAAATTGGACAAAGCGAAATCGCAGAAAGCGTAACGGCCCAAGAAAGAAGTCGAGGCTAGAGGCCTATTGCTGGTTAGCTCCCCTAATTCAGGGGAAGAGTGGCAATTCAGCAAACCAATGACGTTTTTCATTTTCTATTTTCCTGCCTTTCCGTTCACGATAAGGGCAATTCCATCGTGCTCAAGATTAACTTTTTCGTCGACATCGATGAGGGTATCAGGCCCGATTATGGCATCTTCCACTACCGCGCCTTTTTTGATGAGCGCGCCATTCATGATGACCGAATTCTTGCATTTGGCGCCGGATTCAATCACGGCTTCGCCGGAGATTACGCAGTGTTCGACGCTCCCCATGATGATTGCTCCCTGGTTGATGAGCGAATCTTTGACCTCGGCGCGCGGACCGATATACTGAGGATGGCTCCTTAAATCAGCCGAATAGATTTTGTTCTCGCCTTGGACGGTGTAGATGTTGATCGAAGGCTCGCCAGAGAGAAGCAAATCCATATTGGCTTCATGGAGACTCGCGATTGTCCCTACGTCCTTCCAGTAGCCGTGGTAGGTATAGGCCACGAGTTTTTTGCCCTTCGAGAGCATATTCGGGATGATGTTCTTGCCAAAATCGTGGTCAGTATCTTGCTTCGCGTCGAGCAAAAGCTCAGCGCGTAAGGCTTTGTAAGTGAAAATGTAAATGCCCATCGAAGCGAGGTTGCTTATCGGTTTTTTCGGCTTTTCGACGAAGTTTGTGATCGTGCCGTCTTTGTCGGTTACCAAAATGCCGAAACGAGAAGCCTCTTCCATTGGGACGGGATAGACGGAAATCGTGCAATCGGCCTTACTTGATACGTGTTTTTTGAGCATATCCAAGTAATTGCAGCTATAGATATGGTCGCCAGAGAGAATCAAAACATATTCGGGGTCGACGCTGTCAAGCCAATCGATGTTCTGATAAATGGCATCGGCCGTTCCCAAATACCAATTGCTGCCTTCGTCTGTCTGCTTAGGAGTCAAAACGGATGTCAAAGACTTATTGCCATTGAGTCCCCATTTCTCGCCGTTGCCGATATAGGCATTGAGCTCGCTGCTCTCATACTGAGTCAAAACGCCGACGCATTGGATGCCCGTATTGGCGCAATTTGACAAAGGAAAGTCGATAATCCTGTATTTTCCGCCATAAGAGACGGCTGGCTTCGCTCTTTTCTTGGTTAAAGCCTGCAGGCGGGTCCCTTTTCCACCTGCTAAGATCATCGCAGCTAATTTCGTGCTCATGTTTTTCTCCTCGCGAAAGGCGTAAATATTTGCAAATACTATAACATAGTATCGGCCTCAAAAATATGAATGATGAGATATTCTATAGGCTTTATCGCCAAAACGGGGCTATTTAAGCTGATTCGCTGCACCCAAGCAATATTTTTCTTCCCACTTATCGCGCCGTTATGGTATATTTCTAAGCGCGCTTTTAGCGTTGTAGAGGTAAAGTTATGTCAAGAGTATGCCCAATTTCCGGTAAAAAAGCGATGAGCGGAAATAATCGTAGCCACAGTGTCCGTGCCACCCGCCGCACTTGGAACGTGAATCTCCAAAAGTACAAAGTCGAAATCAACGGCAAGATGGTCGAAGTCAGAATGTCGGCCCGTGCTTATCGCGCGCTCAACAAGAGCACCAAAGCCAAAGCTGCCGAATAGCAAATCGTTATTCTTTTGTCTCGAACTAGCGGATTATCTCCGCTAGTTTTTTTAATTTACGGAAATCAAATATAAGCCAATTATGATGAGGATATTGGCAACATGCGCCATAGCCATAAGCGCCCATTCACTATAAGGAAGGACGAAGCGCTTCGGCCTAGAATAGGTAACGCTTCCGTCCTCTTTCGTGGTCTTTTCCATTTTGCTCCATTCTTTGAGCTTAGGGTTGAGCAAGATGATGATCGAAGCAATGACGATAAGGGACAAAGCAATGACGGCGATAAGAGAAGAGGACAAATAAATATTGCGGTAAACCGCGAAAAAATAGAAAGCGGCCATCCCGGAGAAGATGATGAGCGAAGCCCCGCTAAGGAAGAAAAAAGTCAAATGATTCCTCTCGTTAGAGAAATCGCAATAGGTAAGCAAATATTGAAAGAGCCCGAAGATGAAAGCAAAAACGCTGATGAACCCTAGGAAAAATGAGGTTGTCGCATCTCCTCTAGAAGCAATCAAAACAAGACCATAGATACCTGAGATCGTAGGCGAGAAATAAGCAAGAGCCCCTATCATCCTTAATATATAGTAAGAGGCGTCTTTCTTCTCATAGCTAAACAATTCATAAGAGAAATACGAGCGGAAGGAAAATTCCTCCTTCCTCCTTTTCTTCGCATACAAAGCATATACAAAGAAAATAAGCGGCAGAAAGATGCTCAAAAGAAGGAAAAGCAGAAAGATGGTCATTCTTTATTCTCCAAAAAAGCGAAGCGGGAGGAAAAATCCTCGTGTCCGTATAAATAGGAGCCGGCGACAAGAAGCTCCGCTCCGGACTTTTTTGCCATTGGCGCTGTTTTTTCATTCACCCCGCCATCGATCTCAAGAATAGGCGGGTTATCCATTTCGTCCATTCTCTTTCTCAAACTTGCGATGCGTTCATACCCGTTTGGGTCAAAAGGCTGCCCGCCTTTGCCTGGGTGAACGGTCATCAAAAGAATCAAATCGAAATAAGGAAGATAAGGAAAAATCTTTTCGATACTCGTCTCTGGATTTATAGCGAGTCCTGCGAAAGCACCTTTATCTTTGATGATTTTTGCCCCCATGATGATATCCTTTTCGTCTTCCAAAGCCTCCAAATGGAAGGTGACGATATCCGATACTTCGGCGTATGCGCCAATTTGCTTAAGCGGATGAACTATCATCAAGTGCGTGTCCTTCAAGAAAGGATGAGCGCAACTAGGCCTAGAGATATTTTTCGCAATAAGGTAAGAAAAAGACACATTCGGCACGAAAAGGCCATCCATAACGTCTATGTGAATGAAATAGGAACCGCTTTGCGCGGCTTTGTTGACTTCTTCCTGAAGCCGATTCTTGTCGGCTGAAAGGAGAGAAGGGTTCCCTTTCGGATATACTAGTGAGCGCAGATTCATCATTTAAAACCAAAGAGCTTCGCGAAGAAGCTTTTCTTTTCCTTGAGATTTTTGCCGTTTTTCATCGCTTCTTCAATGGCTTTATGCATTTCTTCGGAGCTTTGGTAACGCTCTTCCTTTCTTTTTCTCGTAGCCTTGATGATTATTTTCTCTAGGGCCGTAGGGATTCCGGGGAGAGATAAAGAAGGCTCAGGGAAATGGTTTTTGATCTGCTTTATCGCTATTTCCTCCGGGTCTTTGCCATCAAATGGCACTTTTCCGACGACAATCTCATAAAAGACGACACCCATCGAATAGATATCGCTGCTAGGGGTGGCCTCTTGCCCCATGAGTATTTCGGGAGCGCAATAATGGACGGTCCCGCTCACCGCATCCCCTTTGTTTTTCTCGCCAATCTCCGAGCTGATCCCGAAATCGCTTATCTTGACGGAGCCATCGCTGAGATAAAAGAGATTGTCCGGCTTGATATCGCGATGGATTATCCCGTGTTCATGGATGTATTGCACTCCTTCAGTGAGCTGGAGCATCACTTCGCATGCCTCTAAGTAAGAAAGGTGGTGGGCGCTTGTGAAATTGAGGCGGTCGCGAAGGGTTTCCCCTCGTACGTATTCATTAACCATATAAGGTCGGCCATCGATCGTGCCTTGACCGTACACCTTTACGACATACGGGCTATTCAAGCTCGCGACGGCGATGCATTCACGCTGAAAACGCGCGATGTTTTTCGTGTCTTTCATCATGTCGTAACGCATGATTTTTATCGCCACCGTTTTCCGATTGACGGCATCATATGCCTCGTATACGTCAGCCATGCCGCCATGGGCTATCGGGTTGACGATGTGATAACGTTCATCGATTCTATCGCCGCGTCCAATCATTCTTTAAGAATCTCCCAATAAGCAACCCCCTCATTGTCGCTGCCACCGGCAGCATTCGCGGCCATGATAAGGCTCATGACCTTTTGATCAGCTCTTTCATCAGTCGAAATAATCGTATGAATATCTTCGTCTGAGAGTTGATTGTAAAGCCCGTCTGTGCAAAGCAAAACGCTTTCTCCATGGTATGGATAAAAAGAAAAAGCCAAGGAAACGGATGGGAAAATGCCCAAAGCGTTCATGAGGACGTGTCGTTCAGGATGGGAAGAAGCCTCATTTTCTTTTATTTTTCCCGTGCTCACCAAATAACGAACGTAAGTCTGATCTTCGCTGATTTGGCGGATGCTTTTCCCATCATCCAAATACGCTCTCGAATCGCCAAGGTTAACCACCATCAAATGATTTGACGAAATAAGAG
>CAVHTL010000054.1:0-9473 GCA_963638955.1 bacterium | reverse complement strand
TCGCTCCCTTCTTTGTGGCAGTTCAACTATTTCTGGAGCGTCGCTCTTTTCTTCAATATGCTCATCACCGCGACTTTAAGCGATGCGATCGCTTATTTCGGCGGCGTGTTGTTCGGCAAGCACAAGATGAATCCGCGCATCTCGCCTAACAAGACCTGGGAAGGCTTCTTCTTTGGTATTTTCGGAGGGATTGTCACTTCTTTCTCCTTTACGATGATCATGGCCGCATGCGGCTACCCGCTTCTTCCGACTTTGACTGTATCAAAATGGTATTGGTGCTTAGCTCTTTCCGTTGTCGGCACCTTGTCCGGCGTGCTTGGCGATTTGTCCTTCAGCATGGTCAAACGCCATTACGGCGTGAAAGACTTCGGGAGGATATTCCCAGGGCATGGCGGAGTCATGGACCGCATCGACAGCAATCTTTATAGCGCCATCGCGATGAGCGTCATCCTTATTTTCATCACCAACAGCTGGAACTTCGCTTTATGAGGAAGGTGTGTTTGCTTGGGGCGAGCGGGAACATCGGCTCGCAGACTCTCGATGTTTTATCGCGCAATCGAAATCGCTTTATATTAAGAGGTGTATCGGTAGGCAAAAGAGTCGGCATTATTGATGAATTACTCCGCAAATTCCCCTCCATTGAGCGAATTTGCGTCCAAAAAGAGGAGGATTTCCTCTCGCTTTCGAATAAATACAAGTCCATCCGTTTTTATTGCGGGGATGAGGGTTTGCTCAGCTTATTGAACGATACTGATGCAGAAATGGTCGTCAATGCTTTGGTAGGCTTTGTGGGGCTTTTGCCTTCTATCCGCGCCTTGGAGCTAGGAAAAATCCTTTGCCTAGCAAATAAGGAATCCCTTGTGGTGGGGGGAGATTATATCAACGATCTTTTGTCTAAGAGGCAAGGAAGGCTCTACCCAATCGACTCTGAACATGTCGCTATCGCTAAATGCTTGAAGAAAGTAGATAAAAATGATGTTGAGCGTATTCTCATCACCGCAAGCGGTGGGGCTTTTCGCGACTACAGCAGGGAAGAGCTCAAAAAAGTGACGGTCGAGGATGCCCTCAGCCATCCAACCTGGTCGATGGGAAAGAAAATCACGATCGACAGCGACACCATGTTCAACAAGGGCTTTGAGATTATAGAGGCGAGCGTCCTCTTTTCTTGGCCCATCGAGAAAATCGAGCCGCTCATCCATTTGGAAAGCAATCTCCATAGCGCTCTCCTCCTCAAAGATGGGAGCTACGTTGGCGAGGTGAATAAGCCCGATATGCGCGGTCCGATTGCCTATGCCTTATTCGAAGGAGAGGTGCCGCTTACCGATGTCAAACACGTTGATAAACTCTCTGATTTCGGGCCTTTCCATTATAGGGAGTTCTCTTATGAGCGTTACCCAGCCGTGAAAATCGCGATTGATGCCTATAATGCCGGTAAAATCCATCGTGCCGTCTTAAACGCGGCGGTGGAGGAATGCGATTATCTCTTCCTTGAGGGCAAAATCCCCTTTTATTCATTCGAAGAATGCGTATCGAAAATGCTTTCTTCATTCAAAGAGAAGCCAGAGGCGAGCCTTCGTGATATCCTTATCGCCGACAAACAAACCAGGGAGAGACTTCGTTTATATTCCGGAGAGTAAAAAGATGCATGTATTTGTGACCATAATTATCTTGCTAGTGATGCTAGGCATCCTCATCAGCACCCATGAAGCTGGGCATTTGTTCATGGCTAAGCGATTCGGGGTATATTGCGATGAATATTCGATCGGTTTCGGGCCGAAGATTTTCTCGCATAAGAAGAAAGGCGCTGAGACGACTTTCTCGATCAGAGCCATTCCGCTTGGGGGATATGTGTCAATGTATGGAGAAGGGGTCAATGACGAGGACGAGGATGAAGACAATAAATTCGCCTCTATCCCGCCAGAGCGCAGTTTAGAGGGCATCGCCCCTTGGAAGAAATGCCTGATTCTAGTGGCTGGCATAACCGTCAATCTCATCCTTTCCTTCCTTTTTTGCATAATCTATGCCGTCTCTTTCCCAAACTACCAAAGCTATCAGTCTCTTTCGGCGGTGAATATCGATGCTTCTTCAGTCACTACGAGTTACGTGACTTCAACTTATAGCGGAGGCACGCTCAGAATCGGCGTCGATTCCTCTCACCCTTGGCTATATGGCTTCTATATCGAAGGCGATACCGATACTCTTGGCGAAAAAGAAGGGCAAAGCGATTACCGCCTTCTTTCCGTCGGATTGGCGGTTTCCGAAAAGCAGACCGAATACGGCTTCATCATCGATTCTGATGCCATCTTGAAGACAAAATTAGGCGAAAAGAGCATCGTGGCCCTTTATTACCCAGCGAATGAAAGGACTGGGAATGACTTCTACTCCTGCCTATCTTTCTATACGCAGAGCGATGAAGAAGTGAAAGCGACTTCTTTGGAAGCGCAGCTAGGGGTTACTCATTACCCTGATTTCAACGCTGGGAAAATAACGCTCGAGGATGGAGAGAGCGTCTATATGAGCATAACTCTAGCGAACATGAATGATGAAGGACATATTGTCGCCTCAAGCGTCAAAAAAGACATATCGATGACTTATTCCTCATCTATTTTCGAAGGGCCTTCCTTCACTACCTACAGCAATGAATACTGGCTGCCGTTTGGAAAGAGGCTCCTCGTTGGCTGCCTTGACTGGGTCAATTTCTTCCCGCTCATCGGAGAAGGCATCAAGAGCATCTTCATGGGCAACGTCGACAATGTCGGCGGAATCGTGGCGATGGGGGCTGGCTTATCGCAATTATCGAGCTATATGGGCTGGGGGAAGACTTTCTTCTATTATGGCGGGCTCATCTCGCTCAATTTAGCCATTTTCAATCTTCTTCCCTTCCCTGGACTTGACGGCTGGGGACTCCTTGTGACGCTTGTTGAGAGAGGGTTCAAAAAGAAGATGCCGCAGAAAGCGAAGAGCATCGCCTCTATTGTTGGGCTTGGGCTCTTAATGCTTTTCGCCGTCTTCATAACAATCAAAGATATTCTTCAGTTTTTGGTTTAGTCATCATGGAAGAAAGGATGCTTCGTTTTTTAAAATCGATCAAGGTCGAAGACCCTTCTAGCTACGACCTTTCCTTTTCTTATTGCAAAAAAGACGAGCATAACCGCTACAAAGTCAATTTCCTCATCAAAAAGGAAATGCCATGGGACTACGACAGGCTTGAGGAATTCATTGCTTGCCTCAATAACATCAATTATCTTTACGAAATCCGCTTCGAATACGAAAAAACCCCGCAAATCGATGATATTTCTTCGCTTTTCTCCTCTTGGCAATTAGCACATTATCGCAGCGTTTCCGCCTTTTCTTTGCTTGAAGGCGACGATAAACTCATCTACGCAAAACCCTTCGATAATTCTTCTGAAGAGGAAAGCAAACGCCTTTTGAAGGAATTCAATGAGTTGCTCTCTTTCATCTCTTATCCTGCCCTAAATGCGTATAATGAAAGGGAAAAAGAAGCGAAGGCTGAAACAAGAGCGGAAGAGAAAAAAGAAGAGAGCAAAAGCGAATACGAGCTCGAGCAAGAGAAACACTACCAAGAGGAAATCGGGCGCGTTGAGCAAGAATACATCAATTCCATCAAAAGCGAGCGTTACTCAAGGAAGGGGAATTATCTCGAGATAAAATCCATCAAGGAGCTTTATTCTCTCCAAATGGTGAACGTCAAATTCAAAGGCGTCATTTTCGAAGCCGACAGCAAATTGAACCGCAAAGGCAAACTCACCGGGAGTTATGGCATCGGGGATGATGATTCCGCCATCGATATGAAAGCGTTCGAGAACACAAATGGCTTATCAGCTGAGGAAATCCAAGGCATAAAGGTAGGCGATTACCTTCTAGTCAAAGGGCGCGTTGGCCCTGATAAATTCTCTGGCGAGCAGCTAGTGACAATAGACGCCGTAGAAAAGCTCCCTCCCAAGCCTCTACGCAAAGATGAGGCGGAAAGCAAACGCGTCGAGCTCCATCTCCACACCAAAATGAGCACGATGGACGCTTTAGGGGAGATGAACGATTATTGTGCCCTCGCCAAAAATATGGGGATGGAGGCTATCGCAGTTACTGATCACGGCTGCATCCAAGCCTTCCCTGATGCCCAAAAGGCCGCGAAAGCCAGCGGGCTCCACATGATTTATGGGTGCGAATTCTATATGTTCGACCCCTTTCCCGCTTATGTTTATAATCCATCGGATATTCCTTTGTCGAACGCCAGATACTGCGTTTTCGATACTGAGACGACTGGCTTATCGAGTATGTTCGACAGGATGACCGAATTCGGCGGCGTTTTGGTGGAAAACGGCACCGTGACGAAGAGATTCGACTCTTTAATCAATCCGGGCGTGAAAATCCCTCAAGCCATCGTGGAGAAAACCCACATCACCGATGAGATGGTCAAGGATAAGCCAACGATTGAGGAACTTATGCCTCAGATCGAAGAATTCATCAAGGACACGATTCTCGTCTCGCACAACGCTTCTTTCGATATCGGTTTCCTCAATGAATCCAGAAAGCGCATGGGCTTGCCGCCTTTCACTAATCCAGTCATCGACACTTTGCCTTTATCTCACTATCTTTTCCCAGATAGGAGATATCACAATCTTGAGGCTTTATACAAAAACTTGGGTTTGCCCGATTATAAAGAAGACGCCGCTCACCGCGCTGACGCCGATGCCGAAAGTCTTTGGAACGCTTGGGCGGTGATGCTCCCTATTCTCAATCCGAAAGGCAATTTGCTCCACAAAGATCTTTCGTCTCTCCGCGTCGATGAGAACTATTTCCGCTTCGCTCCTCTCAAGGAGAAAGTGGAAAAAGGGCAAGCGAGCCTAGATGAGCTCAATAACATCGTCAAAGAGACGATTTCCAATTTCTACAAGAATATCCGCGCGACCCATATGGTTGCTTTGGTCAAAAACGCGCAGGGGTTAAAAGATTTATATGCGCTCGTGTCTTTGAGCAACACGACCTATTTGGCCGATCTCCCCAAAATACCGAAATCGGAGCTCGCACGTTTAAGGAAGAATCTGCTTTTCGGGAGCGCATGCTTCAATGGCGAGGTTTTCAGAAGCGCCACCTATGACCCTTATGACAAACTCAAGGAGACGATGTCTTTCTACGATTACATCGAGATTCAGCCACTTGAGAATTACTCGTATCTTATCAATACCCGCGAGATGAGCGAATCGCGCTTGCTTGAAGTGCTTAACATCATCGTGAAAGCCGCCGATGAGCTAGGGATACCTGTTTGTGCCACAGGCGATGTCCATTACGTGAATCCCGAGGATAAGATCTGCCGCGATGTCTATATCGAGGCGAAAGCGATCGGCAATGGCTCCCATCCGCTCAATCCGCCTTTCAGGGCGCGCCTCCCGCGTTTCCCCAATCCTGACCAGCATTTCCGCTCCACGAGCGAAATGTTCGAATCGTTCTCGCGCTGGCTCCCGATAGATAAGTGCCAAGAGATTATCGTCGATAATACGAGAAAAATAGCTTCTTTGACCGAGGAGTTAGAGCCTGTCAAAATGGGCACCTTCCCTCCGAATGCCAATCTTCCAGACAGCGCCGAGCGACTTCGTGAGATCTGCTATGCCAATTTGCGTGAGAGGTACGGCGAAAACCCCGACCCGAAAGTCAAACAGCGCCTTGACGATGAGCTTGACGGTATCATCGGAAACGGATATTCCGTCACTTATTACATCGCCCACTGCATCATCAAAAAGGCCAATGAAGACGGATATTTCGTCGGTTCAAGAGGCTCAGTCGGCTCTTCTTTCGCCGCCACGATGGCCGATATCACGGAGGTCAATCCGCTCTCTCCGCATTATTTATGCCCGAAATGCAAGCATTTTGAATGGGCAAATGACGATCCGAAGTTCAAGAATGTGCGGAGCGGCTTTGACTTGCCTGCCAAAAAGTGCCCGCACTGCGGCAATGAAATGGAAAAGAACGGCCAGTCCATCCCTTTTCAAACCTTCTTGGGTTTCAAAGCCGAGAAAGTTCCGGATATCGACCTTAACTTCCCGCCGGATTATCAATCACGCGCGCATGCCTATACGCGTACTCTATTAGGAGAGAATAACTGCTACCGCGCAGGCACTATCGAAACGGTCGCCGAGAAAATCGCCTTCGGTTTCGTGCGCGGATATTACGAGAAGATGGGTATCGACCCTAACAGCGTCCCAACTGCCCAAATCGCCAAAATCGCAAGCCTTTGCCAAGGCGTCAAACGCACGACGGGCCAGCATCCGGGCGGGATCGTCGTTATTCCAAAAGACATGGATGTTTTCGATTTCACCCCGTATCAGCATCCGGCCGACGATTTGACTAGCGACTGGCTCACGACCCATTATGACTTCGCTTCGATGCATGATGAGGTCCTTAAACTCGATTTGCTCGGGCACGTCGATCCTTTAGCCCTTCGTAAGTTGACCCTTTTGACCAAATACGATTTCAAGAAGATTCCGATGGATGATCCGCGCGTCCTCTCCCTTTTCTCTTCGCCCAAAGAGCTCAATATGGCGGAGAATCCGCTTAAATTCGCTACCGGCGCAGTAGCTCTTCCGGAATTCGGCACCAATTTCGTCCAAGGCCTTCTTTCCAAGGCTTTGCCGCATTCCTTCAACGATTTGCTCATTATCTCGGGTTTAAGCCACGGGACCGACGTATGGAACAACAATGCCGAAGATATCATCACAAGCAAAACAGCGAGCCTAGACGGGGTCATCGGATGCCGTGACGATATCATGAACTACCTTATTTCGATGGGCGTTGATTCCTCTTTGTCCTTCCAGATCATGGAAGATGTGAGACACGGGCACGGGAAATTCAAAAAGAAAGAGGCAACGTATGTGCCGGAGATGAAAAAACATGGGGTTCCGGATTGGTACATCGAATCATGCCGGAAGATCCAATACCTTTTCCCTCGCGCTCACGCAACCGCCTACGTCATGGGGGCCGTGCGCATGGCTTGGTATAAGCTTTATATGCCTCTCCATTTCTACGCCATCTATTTCTCGGTCCGCTGCGACAAATGGGATATCGCCACAATGAAGGCTGGCAAGAAGGCAGTGTATAAAGAGATTGCCCAACTGCAGGAGAAATCGCAGGACAAGAAGGCTTTCTCGCCCAAAGAGGCGGAAATCCTCAAGACCTTGATCGTTGCAAGCGAGATGATAGAAAGAGGATATAGTTTCAGCAACATCGATTTATATAGAAGCGATGCGCAGGACTTTGTGGTCGATGAGAAAAACAAAGCCCTTATCCCGCCTTTCATGGTTCTCGATAACCTTGGTTTAAGCGCGGCTGAGACAGTCGTAAAAGCCAGGAAAGACGGCGAATTCATATCCATTGAAGACCTTAAAGACCGTACCAAATTAAGCGAGAGAAATATCGAAGATCTCCGCAAACTCGGCGCGCTTGACGGTTTAGGCGAAAGCAACCAGATGACACTCTTTTAAAAAAGAAACGGTAGTGATAACATTATCGCTTGCAAAGGGTCATCCCTTGCAAAACGGGACGTAGCATAGCTTGGTAGTGCGCCTGGTTCGGGACCAGGAGGTCGCGAGTTCAAATCTCGCCGTTCCGACCACTCAAAAGCAATGGCTTGATATGATGTTATCAAGCCTTTTTTATTTAGAGATTTCGTTCTCACATCATTTGAAATTGAACACAAACTCAAGTAATTAAATATGGTGTCAACCATAAACTTGCGTATTATCCTAAAAACCGGTAAAGATAAACCTGCGTTTTATCCGTATTTTGTCTCATAATTATCCTGCGTTTTATCGAAAGATATGATATATTACCTATATCAAAACAAATATTTCACTGCTGGGAAGGATCAAATATGTTCGAAAGAAAGGTTTATAAAAAGTTATTGATATGGAAACAGGAATCTTCCGGAGAAAAAGCATTGCTTATTGAAGGGGCGCGCCGTATAGGTAAATCCACGATTGCGGAAGAGTTTGGAAAAAAGGAATATAAAAGCTATATTCTCATTGACTTTAACGACGTGAGCAATGTTGTTAAAGACGCATTTGAAAAATATCTAAATGATTTGGACACTTTCTTTTTAATTCTGTCTACCGAATATAATACAACTCTTTATCCGAAAGAATCGTTGATTATTTTTGACGAAATTCAGCAATACCCTAAAGCAAGGCAATCGATAAAAAAGCTGGTCAAAGACGGCAGATACGACTATATCGAAACAGGTTCTTTGATTTCGATACGCGAAAACGTCAAAGGGATTACTATTCCGTCGGAAGAAAGACGAATTAGTATGTATCCGATGGATTTCGAGGAGTTCTGTTGGGCGCTCGGCGAAACCAAAATGACAGAATATATCAGAAAATGTTTTGACGAAAAGAAACCTTTGGAAGACACATTACATCATAAAGCGATGATGCTTTTCAAACAGTACATTCTCGTTGGCGGAATGCCGAAAGCGATTGAGAAATACCTCGATAACAACCGCAGTTTTGTCGCCGCAGATATAGAAAAAAGGGATATCTTATCTCTTTACCGTAGCGATATAAGAAAGATCGAGAGAAATTATCGCTCAAAAGTTTTATCCATATTCGACCAGATACCGGGCTTTTTGTCACAACACGAAAAGAGAGTCCGTTTATCGTCCATTGAGGAAAAATCCACATTTCCTATGTATGAAGAAACATTCTTTTGGCTCGGCGATTCTATGATTGCAAACGAATGCTTTAATTGCGCCGATCCTAATATCGGATTGTCCATCAACGAAGAAAGAACCACTCTCAAATGTTATATGGGCGACACGGGTCTGCTTGTAAGCCACGCGTTTGACGAAAACGAGCTTGCGGAAGAAAATTTGTACAAGCAAATATTGCACGATAAATTATCCATAAACGAAGGAATGATTTTCGAAAATGCGATTGCGCAATGCCTCGTCGCAAACGGTTATAGATTGTTTTTCTACACTCAATACAACACCGAAAAGAAACGTAACGATATTGAAATAGACTTCTTAATTTCTAACGGCAGCAAAGCCAAACCAAAAATATTCCCGATAGAAGCGAAATCGGGAGTGAAATACACAACGACGTCACTGGATAATTTCGTTCAGAAATACCATTCAAGAATCGGTCAAGCGTATATTATCCATACAAAAAATCTTTGCACAAAGGGAGAAATTCTTTGCATTCCTTCGTATATGGCAATGTGTTTGTAAATACGAAGTCTTTGCTTCCTGTCTTATTTAGAAAATCTTTTAACTATAAAGACGGAAATTGTTGTGTTGCAAATTGTTAAATAAAAACCCATCTCCAAAATCCGCTGAAACCATGCCGAATCGGGCTTTCTGGCCGTTTCGCGAGCGGATAGGGCGGCCCTTGATTGACGCATTGCCGCGTTTTATCATTTGGGCATAGGCCAAACAAGCGTTCCTCGGCCACGCCGAAAAG
>CAVHTL010000053.1:0-9524 GCA_963638955.1 bacterium | reverse complement strand
TCCTTGCTTTATATTGCTTTATCGTTGAAGGCATCTACTTATAAAAATCGCTCAAGGAGATGCAGACATATTTATTTTTGTCCACGTCTTTTTTGAAGCCTGATTTGGAAATGAACCCGAGTTTGTAGAAACCAATATCAAGATTGGAGCTCTGCTCGATTTCTTCTTCTATTTCCTTTCTTCCAAGAGGAGCGGAAGTATATTTGCATTCATATGATATATACCCTCTCTCGTCTAAGCTCACTACATCGAATTCCCGATTCAGCTTCTTTTTGGCATCGTCGTGATAATAGGTACCTATCTTAAGGAGAAAAGGGTTTATCTCGCCTCTTAGATTCTTTCTTAGGAGATATTCTTTGGCGATATTCTCGAATTTGTGCGGGATGTAGCGCTTTTTGAAGTCCTCTTCGATGAAATTCTCGTAAAAAAGCCGCGGATTGCCTCGAAATTCCTGATAGGGAGTTGAAAAGATATACCGATAATAGAAGTCAATGAGATTGTCTTTGAAACGATAGAAGACTTTCTTTTTGTTCCCCTCTTCATTGATAGGGAAACTTTTGGCAACGATATCCATATCTAAGAGCTTTGAAAGGATGTAATCTGGTTTGGAATCGCCGTTTTGTCCCAAAATTGAGGCGATATCGCCGTATTTTCCTACTCCGCGAGCCAAGATGGAAATAAGGTAATTCATGTTTGTTATTTTGTTGGTCTCGTTTAAAAGGATTTCGGAAATCTCGTGTTCCATGATGCTATCCCTTCTCACGAATAGATCAAGGATGTTAGAGAGTGCGCTTTTCCTAGGGTCAATCAGAGAGGAGAAGAAAGGGACGCCGCCAAAAACGGAATACATCATGATTTTGTCTTCATCGCTATAAGAAGGATAAAATTGGGCGGAATCATAATAATCAAAAGGGCGAAGCAGCACGATATGGCTGAAGCGGCCATAGGAGTGGGATCCGTATTCCACCATCTTTTTCATAAGCGTGAGATAGCTGCCTGAGACGAAGAATTTCATATCCGACTTGCCTTTGTACTCGTCAATAAGAACCGCCAAATGCGACTCAATGGCAAAATCTTGTTCAAGCAAAAAGGAAAATTCATCGATAATGAAAATCAATTTACGCTCAATCGCTTTGTTGAAGACATATGCAAGAGCATCGCGAAAGGTAGCGAAAGAAAGATATTTTTCGCCGAAAATAGATCGCAGTTTTTCTCCGAAGATGGCGAGATTTTCTGCAATGGTGCTTTTGACGCATTCATATCTCACCACCATTCTCTTCTCATTCTTTACGGCCTCATTTATGAGTTCCGTCTTCCCCACTCTTCTCCTTCCATATATCAAAATGGATTCGAATTTATCCGATGATAAGGCCTCTTTGATTTCCTTCAGTTCGTTTTCTCTTCCGATGAACATAATTTTGCCTCTCGTCATCATTTTAACATTCTCGACGTTTTACGCAAATTTATTTTCGTAAAATTTTTTTGCGTAAAAACACAAATCATCCAATCTTCAAATAGGAGAAGCCTATTGCAAAGGCATCTTCAGCGCTTTATGATTTTTAAGTCACTTAATTAATTAGCCGTCCAGGCAGAAAGACCTCTATGAAGAAAGAAGAGCTTTATGACTATTTTTTAAGGCAAATCGAAAGTGGGGAGTGCTACCTTACAATAGGAAAAGGCAAGGCTCATTACAAAATGAAGCGCGGCTCTTTCACTACGCGCGATGCGATCGTCGATAGGCATAAGCTCCTCTATCGCTTTCATGACGATAACCGCTACATCCTCTCTGACGATAAGGTGCAAGCCGAGATCATCGTCGATAGAGAGTCCGACTACATCAAATTCCATTTTCACGTCGACCCGGGCTATAACCGCTTCTCTCTCCGCTTCAAGACTTTTGAGGATGAGCATATATACGGATGCGGGGAGCAATATTCGGAAGTCGATTTGAAAGGGAAAGACGTGCCTATCTGGGTAAGCGAGCATCAGCAAGTGATGAAAATCGCCAAAAAGCAGCTCAAAAGCCGCCTCTTTGGCCCTGATCCCGATTTTATCTCGCCCTACAAAGAGCATCAGAGCTATTGCTCCACCCCTTCTTTCATCTCCTCTAAAGGCTATGGATTCTATTGCCACGAGGACAATTACGGGGTGCTCTCTTTTAAGAAAGACGAGCTCTTCATCAAGTTCCGGGAAATCCCGCAGTCGATTTCGCTTTTCGCGGAAGATAGTCTTCTCGATCTCTCTCGCGCCATCTCGAAAATAGTCGGCAAGGAGCCCGAGGTCCCCTCTTGGGTTAATGATGGAGTTATCCTCGCTATCCAAGGAGGGAGCGAAGTCCTACTAAGAAAATACGAAGAAGCCAAGAAAAGAGGACTGAAGATCGCGGCCATCTGGTGCCAGGATTGGTGCGGCAATCACGTCACGGCCTTCGGATATCAAGTCTACTGGAACTGGGAAGCCGACGAAAAACTCTATCCCAATCTAAAAGAGATCATCAAGATGCTCAATAAAGACGGCGTGCGCTTTTTAGGCTATATCAACACCTTCCTCAAAGAAGGGGCCCCGCAATATCTGGAAGCGAAAAAGAAAGGCTTCCTCATCAGGCGCAAAAACGGCTCCGTCTACCATATCAAAAGCACGACCTTCAACGCCGGCATCGTCGATTTGACCAATCCCACCGCGAGAAGATGGTATATCGATATCATCAAGAAGAACATGATCGATTACGGCTTATCGGGCTGGATGGCGGATTTCGGGGAATATCTCCCCACTGACAGCGTCGCATATGGCGGGAAGAGCGACAAACTCCATAACCGCTGGCCGACCCTCTGGGCCAAGTGCTCGTTCGATGCGGTGGAGGAAAGCGGGAAAGAGAAAGAGATATTCTTTTTCTCGCGAGCGGCTTATGGGCACACCTTCCAATTCACGAATTCGATGTGGAACGGCGATCAGCACGTCGACTGGAGCGATGAATACGGCTTAGGGAGCATCATACCGGCTTCCATATCCCTCTCTTGCTCTGGGGCTGGCGTTATTCATAGCGATATCGGCGGCTATACGACAATCACTGCCCTTTATCCGATGAAGCGCGAGGCGGAGCTCTTCCTCAGGTGGAGCGAAATGAATATCTTCTCGCCCGTCTATCGGACCCATGAAGGCAATCGCCCCAGCGATAACGTCCAATACGATGACGAGGCAACCTACGAAGAATTCGTAGCCAATACGGATATCTTTGTGAAGCTGAAGCCTTATAGAGAAGCCCTCTACAAAGAATATTACGAGAATAACACCCCTATCTTCCGCCCCCTCTTCCTCCATTACGATGAAGAGGAATGCTACAAGAACAAACGCGAATATCTCTTTGGCGAAGATATTCTCGTCTCTCCGATCTTGCGGGCAAAAGAGAAAAGCCACAAATACTATCTCCCGAAAGGAAAATGGGTGCAGATGTTCACCGAAAAGGAATTTGAAGGCGGGTATGGAGAAGTGCCTTCTCCGCTCGGCTTACCGATCGCCTTCTACAAAAAGGATTCCAAATTCGCGCCCCTATTCGCGAGTTTGAAGATAAATGAAATAAAGAAGGAGCAAACAAAATGAAATTTTTCCTAGATTCGGCCAAATTAGACGAAATCTCTTACGCCTATAAGAATTACCGCATCGACGGGGTGACCACAAACCCCAAGCACATCATGGCCTCAGGCAAGCCTTTTTTGGAGGCGATAGGAGACATCGCTAACTGGGTGAAAGAGAATAAGCTTGAAGGCAAAGACAGATTCCCGGTCTCAGTGGAGATCAACCCGCATCTCGAAAAAGAGGAAGATATGGTGAAAGAAGCAAGGAAAATCGCAGCCATATCCGATAATTTCGTCATCAAAATACCGTGCACCCTCGAGGGGGTAAAAGCCGCGAATACCCTTGAAAAAGAAGGGATAAGAGTCAATCTCACCCTCGTTTTCTCCGCTTCCCAAGCCATCCAAGCCGGCCGAATCGGAACGATGTTCGTCTCGCCTTTTTTGGGCTGGAAAGAGGCCAATGGCGAAGACACTCTCCCCTATATGTCCTCTTTGGTGAACATATACAAAGAAAGAGGATACAAGACCGAGATCATCGCCGCGGCCGTAAGAAGCGGGAAACAGATCGCCGATATGGCCGAGTTAGGCTGCGACATCGTCACCGCCGGATTAAGCGTATACGAAGATAGCTTCTCTCATCCTTATACATCTTACGGCCTCAAGGTCTTCATGGACGCTTGGGACAAAACGAAAGGGAACTAACATGAAAATCGCGTTCATCGGTTTAGGCATCATGGGGATGCCAATGGCAAATAACGTAGCCAAAAAATACGATCTGATTGGCTACGATATTGTCAAAAAAGATACCTCTTTCCCTTTCGCTTCTTCTTATAAAGAGGCGGTCGAGGGGGTTGATGTCATTATCTCGATGGTCCCGAAAAACGAGCACATGCTCGCGCTTTATGATGAGATCAAACCGTATTTGAAGAAGGGGCAAATCTGGATCGATATGTCAACGATTTCCCCAGAGACAAATCGCTCTGTCGCCAAAAAACTCGAGGGGAGCGGGGTCGAAATACTCGATTGCCCAGTCGTGAAAAGCCAGCCAGCCGCCATCAAAGGCGAACTCGGGATATATGTAGGCGGAAAGAAAGAAATCTATGAAAAGGCGAAGCCGATTCTTTCTCTCATGGGCAAGAATATCATCTACATGGGTGAGCACGGAAACGGCTTAGTGATGAAAATCCTCCACAACGCTCTCGTGGGCGAAATCCAAAACGGGGTCAATGAGATACTCGGACTAGCAGCCGCTCTCTCCTTGAATTTGGAAGATGTTGTCACCGCCTTCTCTTATGGCGGAGCCTCTTGCTTTTATCTCGACACGAAGGCAAGCAATATCATTAATAACGTCTATCCCACCGCCTTCTCCGTCGAGAACATGAATAAGGACGTGCATTTTGCCAAAGAGATGAAAGAAGCCGCGGGAAAAGAATGCCCCACGATCGATCGCATCGCTTCAATATACGAAGAAGCAATGGATTTAGGCTACGCGAAAGAGGATTTTTCCGCCTCTTACAAAGTGGTCAACAAGGAGAATAGACAATGAAGAAAGCTGTTATCGGGCTCGTATGCTTGCTAAGGAAGACCTTCGATTACGAGACGGCCTATAAGCTCTTCCTCGAGCGGAGTGGCAAGCTGAAGGAAGACGATTCCGTCTCTTACGTGATTTACCCTCGTATGGTAATCGAAGAAAGCGAAGCGAAAGAGGCCGGCGCCTTCTTCTTGAAGGAAAAAGTCGATGCCATTATCTTGGTTAGTGCCACCTTCCATCTCGGCTCTTTGGCTCTCATTATCAGCGAAATCGTGAAAAAGCCCTTGCTTTTGCAGGGATATAACGAGCTTCCGTATGATGGAGGCAAAATAAGGCTCAACGCCGTATGCGGGGTAAATCTTGATGCCTCGAACCTATATAAAGCCGGAGTCAAAGACTACATCGTCTATGTTGGCGACACGATAGACGAAGATTGGATCAAGGCCATCAAGATGAAAGTGGCCATCGAAAACGGCCATATCGGTTTAGTGGGCTATCACGCCGAAGGCTTCTATAACGTCGGGGTCGATGAACTCCATCTCTACAAAGAACTCGGCGTGCTCATCTCCCATTACGAGCTGAGCGATTTCTTCTCTGGAGAGGCAGCGGAAGAGGATATCAAAAAAGAGCGAGAGAATCTGCTTTCCATCTTCGATTGCCATAAGCTAAACGATTTCCAGATCAATCAAGTGGCGAAGCTCATCGTGAACGCATCCGCCTTTATGAAAGAGAGAGCGCTTGATGTGGTCGCAATACGCTGCTGGCCGGAATTTGCCAAAAACTACGGCGTCTCGCCATGCGCGATGATGTCGGTGCTCCAAAGCCGAGGGATATTGCTTGCCTGCGAAGGCGATGTTGAAGCCGCTATCAGCATGCTTGCGGTCCGCGCAGCTGGAGAAGCCACTCCTTTTATGGCTGATCTCTCCCAAGTCAATTACGAAGAGAATTACGCTCTCCTTTGGCATGATGGTGTAGCCCCGTGCTCTCTTTGGGACCACCGCTCAAATAGGAGTTTGGAGACTTATTTTGCGGGAGGGAAAGGCGTTACGGCCGATTTCGTCCTCAAAAGCGGGGATATCTCGATATTGCGCATCGACACCGCGAAAGGCGCAACCCGCCTCTATTATGAAGAAGGGAAAGCCATCGACATGAATAAGGATCTCTCCGGCACATACGCGAAAGTCATTTTCGATAGGAAAGTGAACGAAGTCGTCGACACCGTGGCTTATTCAGGGGTCGCTCATCACGTCATCATGGGATACGTCCAATACAAAAAAGCCGTCAGATATCTTGCCCGCATCAAGGGCTGGGAGCTCATCGATGAGAATTTTAGATGTTACTAATGAGGAATTTTGCCCATATGGGGAAAAACTCTGCATCGACACTTCCGAATTCGTCGATTATCTGATTACAAAAGCCAAAATGCCGAAAGAAGGCAACATTTACGTGCGAGACGATGCTGCGATGCATGCGCTGAAAGGCGCAAAAAACATCGCGGAGGCAGTTTATGGCTGCTCTCCTATCCAAATAGGCTACTGCAACGGGTTCAATTCGAGACTCAATGCCCTTGAATATCACTCTTGCCCCGAAGTTGATATCGCCGCGGAGGAACAGATACTCCTTTTGGCTCTCCAAAGCGATATCCATGAGGGCCATATCGATTCAAGCAAAGTGAAAGCCTTCCTTCTCCGTAAAGGCGATGCCGTGCTCCTTCGCCCTTACATTTTCCATTTCTCGCCCTGCAAACGCTACTCCACGGGCTTCCACACCGCCATTATCTTGACGGATGGAACGAATTCGGAGCTCAAGGAAAAGCCGCTCGATAAAAGACTATGGATGGAAAACAAATGGCTTTTCGCCCATAAAGACAGCCCGCAAGCAGAGAAAGGGGCCTATATCGGGATAAGCGGGGAGAATATCCTCGTCCCCCATCTATGATTCAAGACGTAATTTTCATCATCATCATTTTCCTAAGCAACATCATCCAGACGGTGCCGGGCTTTGCCGGCACCGTTTTGGCAATGCCCTTATCGATTGAGCTTGTAGGCGAAAACACCGCAAAACCCGTCTTGAATGTCGTGGCGATGATCGTTTGCCTATATATTTTCATCGCCCATTACAAGGACATCGATTGGAAGCATTTCTTGACCATATTTCTCTTCGTTGGACTCGGTTTTGCGAGCGGTTTCCTCATCGAGATGATCCCGATGGAGCATAAAATCCTGCTCTATGTGTATGCTTCTTCAATCATTGTGATCGCCATCGCTTTCTTCTTCCTCGATTTCAGCAAGGTGAGCTTGCCGAAGTGGCTTATGCTTCTCTTCCTCTTTTTGGGTGGGATCATGCATAAGCTCTTTGTGAGCGGCGGCCCTTTCGTTGTCGTCTACGCAATCCACGAGATAAAAGACAAAAACGCCTTCAGGGCGACTTTGTCCCCGCTTTGGCTGATCCTCAACTCAATACTATTCACCTCGCATTATCTAAGCGGATATTTTGTTTCGCATACCCTTATCTTGCTTGCGATAGGGGCGGGAGTCACTCTCGCATCTCTCCTTTTGGGAGCCATCATCGCGCCTAAATTATCCAAAAACCTCTTCATGAAGATTACCTGCGTGCTACTTCTCCTTTCCGGGGTTACACTATTGATGCAATGATTGGACTCACCCTCACCCAAAAAGAAATCATCAAAATCCTTTTTGCGGAAAAGGAGTCATCGAGGAGCAAACTCTCCTCTTATCTTTCTTTGACTCCGGCCGGCTTGACTTTGGCTCTTAAGCCATTGCTCAGCGAAGGAATGATAAAGGAGAGCAAGAACAACGACGATTCAAGGAGCGGCAGAAAAGAGCTCACCCTTCGCCTCAACCCCTCGTACGGAGCCTATATCGGGATCGATGTCAGGAAGCACCGCTCCTATTACTCGAAGATGGATTTTGCTGGCAATCCCCTCCTCTTTTCCGATAGTGAGCATTCATCAATCGAGGATTTCGTTCTTTCCTCGAAAGAAAGGATTCTCTCCATTGGGGTGACGATGAGGGGGAAAAGCTCATCGTTTGTCGATTCGCCCATCTATAAAGAGATAACCTCAACATTGGATTCTTTGTCTATTCCCTATTCGATAAGCAACAACGTCGCCGCCTTAAGCGCCATCCATTATCTTCTGCATAGGGAGAGTCAAAACTTCTTGCTCGTCAAATACGGACCTGGCGTCGGCTCTTCCATTTACGTGAACGGGAAAGAGCTGAGCGAAGAAAGCGAGCTAGGTGAGACGATATACGAGGGCAAGACTTTGGAAGAAGCGATTTCCTACTCGTCTTTGCTAGAGAAGGAAGTCGAGGAAAAGGAAGGCACCAAAGAGATAGAGAAAGACGAAAAAGCCGTAAGCACCATCATAAAGGCCCTGAGTTTGGCTTTATATAATGCCGATGCCCTCCTCTCTTTTCAGAAAATAATCCTTTCAGGCTCTTTCCTCGCCGAAAAAAAGACACAGTCGCTGCTGAAGAACGCCTTGCTTATTTACGATACAAATTTCGACGCGGAAAAGATATGCTCCTATGAAGATTATGAGTCAGTGAATGAGCTAAAAGCCGCTTTGATATCATTCAACGAATATTTCCGCTGATTGGCTGCTTTTCTTGCGCCATAAGGCGCCTCTTTCTCTATGCCGCTTCACCATTATCCGCCGCTTTAATGAGGGGAGGCTAAAGGAATCATCTCTCGCTTTTAAAGAGGATATCAGCCTCACTCCATAGTAGTTGCCTAATCCGCTTTAATTCCTGAGCGATGTTATCGGAACGACGTAAACGCCATCTTTGTAGTAACAACCGCCATGGCTAGTCAGAACCATTTTGAATTTAGGGGTTTTTAGCGAATTAGCCCTCATTTTGCCTTCGAATCGATTAAGGGAGATGATGGCGGATGCGACACTGGCCTCGCTTGCGATTTTGATTTCTATCGCGCCATATTCTCCGTTTGGGAGTGAGGCGATTGCATCAACCTCTTGGCCACTAGAGTCTCGGTAATGCTTTAGACTGCCGCCCGATGATTCCAAATATATGGCAAGATCCCTGACGGCCAAATCCTCGAAAAACAGCCCAAACGAATGCAAATCGTTGAGCAAATCCGCAGGCTTGATGCCTAAGCAAGACGTCGCAATGGAAGTATCCATGAAATGGCGCGTTGGGGAATTTCTGACGCTGACGGTAGACCTCAAATTAAGATTCCACGCAGGCATATCGTAGATAATGAACAAATCCTTGAGGACCTTCTCATAGGAAGAGAAAGTCTCATCATCAAGCGAACCTCTTTCCCCTGATGATAAAATATTTTTGATCATCGAGGCTTTTTTGGCTTGGCTTGAGATGTTTCTAGCGAAGCAGCGAAGAATGAGCTTAAGTAGTTTGATGTCCTTGTTTTTCAAAAAG
>CAVHTL010000052.1:0-9558 GCA_963638955.1 bacterium | reverse complement strand
AAGGTTAAACGCTTTTTCAAATTTTGTGCAAAAAGCCGCCTGATGGCGGCTAGGGCAATTCGATCTTACTGAATGCCGTTAGGATTCTTCTTTTGGAAATTATAGGCGTCGCGGCAAGCATCGACGATTGTAAGCGTCGCTTTCCAATGAAGTTCTTTCTCCGCTTTCTCGCATGAAGCGTAATTCTCTGTTACGTCTCCTGCGCGACGAGGCAAAACCTCATAAGGAATCTTTACTCCATTGGCCTCTTCGAAGGCATGGACAAGTTCAAGAACGCTTGTTCCTTTTCCTGTCCCAAGGTTATAAATCATTAAGCCTTTTGCTTCATCGAGTCTCTTCAAGGCCGCAACGTGACCTTTTGCTAAATCGACGACATGGATGTAATCGCGGACGCCCGTGCCATCAGGCGTTGGATAATCATTTCCAAATACACGAAGATGCGGCAATTTTCCGATTGCAACCTGGGTGATATACGGCATTAAGTTATTCGGAATCCCGGAAGGGTCTTCGCCAAGAAGGCCCGAGGAGTGTCCGCCAATCGGATTAAAGTAACGGAGCAAGATGACATTGAAATCGGGGTTAGCTTTGCTTGCATCTACCAAGATACGCTCGATCATTATCTTCGTTTCGCCATAAGGATTCGTTGCTTCGCCAATTGGGTCAGATTCAAGAAGCGGGACGTGCTTAGGGATGCCGTAAACCGTCGCGCTGCTAGAGAAAATGAAATTGCTGCACTTGAATTCCTTCATTATCTTAAGAACGTTGAGGGCAGTGCCTAGATTGTTTTGATAATATTCGATAGGCTTTTGGACGGATTCGCCAACGGCTTTATATCCGGCAAAGTGGATAACGGCATCGATTTGGTTTTCGGCGAAAATTGCCTTTGTCGCATCATAATCCGCCACATCGACTTCATAGAATTTCGGACGAACATGGGTGATAGTCTCGATACGATCCAAGACCGTCTTTTTAGCGTTATAGAGATTGTCGGCGATAATCGGGGTGTATCCGCTTTCGATGAGTTCAACCACCGTTTCGCTGCCGATGAATCCAAGGCCACCTGTCACCAATACGTTTTTGATCATTTCTTCTTCTCCTTTGCCTTTTTTGGTTTTTTATCGTCTTTTTCTTTGGCTTTTTGCTGTTTTTCGAGTTTTTCTTTCCTCTCTTGCTCTAGTTTACTCTCGATTTCCGCCTTTTTCTTTTCTTCTTCTTGCGTTTTTTTCGCAAGCGCCGCTTGCTGTTTTTGTTTAGCCTTCGCGATGCGTTCTGATTCGGCCATCGATATCTTCATCTCGCGTTTTACTTCATGGGATTGCTTGCTATTGACGGCCGCCCAAACATCCTCTCCGTGCATATCGTCAGCGATAGAGCGCAAAATAGCTTTGGAAATGACTTGATAAACCTCGGCTTGAACCGCTAAGCGGAAAGCCGTCAAACCAAGAGCGTCGCGAAGATTGCTTTCGGCTTTTTCGCTATCGGAAGCGACCTCGTTCTCATAACGCTTTTCATAAGACTCGATTTTGGAAAGGACTGTTTTTGCTTTGTCTTGGATAACGTCGTTTGTGAGCGAGGCGAAAAACCGATAAAGAACACTTTTGTCGCTCGATACATGGGAATCCATCTCAATCAATAGCGACAAATCGGTCATGGAAAGAACGTCTTTTAAACACGAGACGGCCAATAAGTATCCTAAATGATCGTTGGTGTATTTCTTTTTTTCTGGAGCTCTGATCATCCCTGCTTTTACGTAATTGTTCACCATAAAAGAGGTCAATTTGTTTTTGTCACCAGTGCTTAAAGGGGCCAAAATGTCGTTGATATACATGATGACCTGTTCCATGTAAAGAGGGACAGAGGGGAGGCTCTTATAATCCGGCAAGGAAAAGGAAGCTACACCTTCTAGCCATTTTTTGAGTTCTTGGGCTTCTTTTTCCATAATTTACCTTTTTGAAAGCTCTTCTTTGAGCAAGCGCGAAACTTCGGCCGGATTTACCTTGCCGTGGCTTGCCTTCATTACTTGACCCACGAGAAATCCAAGGGCCCTGTCTTTGCCAGCCTTGAAATCAGCAATCGATTGAGGGTTGGCCTCTAAGCAATCGTTCACGAAAGCCATGATGGCTCCTTCATCACTCACCTGGGCCTCAATATGAAGGGCCGCTTTAGCATCTGCCGGTTTCATTCCAGTATCTAAGACCTTGAAAAGAATGTCGGAGCATTGCTTGTGAGACAATCCACCTTTTTCTTGCATAACGACAATTTCAGCGAGAGTTTGCGGGGATAATGGCAATGACTCAATGCCGATGTTCTTTTTGTTGAGATATGAATTAATCTCAACGATAAGGAAATTGGCGAAATTCTTCGGGCTATTCACCTTGCTCGCGCCTTCTTCGAAATACACCGCGCTTTTAGGGTCGGAGAGAATGATGGCAACATCGTCTTTCGACAAACCCATTTTGAGGTAGCGCTCTTTTTTTGAATCGTAGAGTTCAGGGCAGCTCGATAGAGCCTCTGAAACGAATTTCTCCGTCAATTTGATTGGGGTTATGTTCGGCTCAGGGAAATATTTGTAGTCCACTGCCGATGTTTTAACGCGCATCAAAACGGTTTTTCCGCTCGCCTCATCGAAGCGCCTCGTTTCTTGTTGAACCTTCTCGCCGCGAAGGATGATATGGCTCTGGCGCTCGATTTCATAATCGATAGCCAAGGCAACGTTTTTCAAGGAGTTGATGTTTTTGACCTCGACCTTCGTGCCGAGTTCCTTGCTTCCGATCGGGCGAATGGACACATTGGTATCGCAACGGAGCGATCCCTCTTCCATCTTTCCATCGCTCGTACCGCTATAAATGACAATATTACGGATGCCTTCGACGTACTTTTGGGCTTCGTAACCGTTTTTGATATCTGGAAGGGAGACGATTTCTACCAATGGGGTTCCAGCGCGGTTATAGTCAAGCAAAGTGTAGTCAAGAAAATGTTCTTGCTTACAGGTATCTTCCTCCATATGGATTCTCTCAATCCCTATGCGCTTTTTGCTACCGTCGGCTTCTTCGATCTCCAAGTAGCCGTTTGAGCCGATCGGACGGCGTTGCTGGGTAATTTGAAATCCTTTAGGGAGGTCACTGTAAAAATAGTTTTTTCGATCAAAATGAAGGGTGTGGTCAATACTCATATGAAGAGCGTTTGCGACCCTTATGGCATTTCTCACAGCTTCTTTGTTGACTACCGGCATAGTGCCTGGAAAAGCCATATCAAAAGCCGTTACTTCGGTATTTGGCTCGCGGGAGAAGGCGTTAGGGGAGGAAGAAAACATCTTCGACTTCGTCTTCATTTGAACGTGTATCTCTAAGCCAATGACTGCTTCGAAGTTCATAAATTCCCCTCCTTCATGTTCTTGACGCTCACTTCTGCCAAGCCGCTGATTTTTTCGAAAGCGGAAGCAATCTGAAAGAGTTTCTTCTCTTCAAAGGCCCTACCCATGAAATTGACGCCGATTGGCAAAGATGAGATGAAACAAAGAGGCAAGGTAATGGAGGGGAGGCCTGCGAAATTCCCTAAGCAAAGATGGTTGTCGGCAATGAGATATTCATCGGATAATTTATCGCCCCCGTCAGCGAATTTCGGCGCCACATTCGGGGCGGACGGAGCATAGACAAAATCGTATTGGGCAAGAATTTCGTTCACCCTTTCAACGATTTTCGCGCGATTGCGCTGAGCTCTTAAGAAAAGTTCTTCCTGATTTTCGCTCATAAGAGCATAAGAACCGATGACGAAACGACGTTTGATAAGTTCGCTGAAGCCTTCGTTTCGCGCCTTAAACATCACCTCTTGATAGGTGTTACCGTCTTTGTAGGGACCAAATTTGATGCCGTCTAAGTTTGCGTCGTTGCTCGTGGCCTCGGCGCAAGATATGACGAAATAGGTCGCATAGAGGCTTTCGAGAAGTTCTTTTCCGAAGCTAACTTCTTCAACGATCGCCCCTGCCTCGCGGAGTTTATCGATTGAGGCATTCCAATGTTTTACGAGTTCTTTGTTCGTTAAAGAATCGATGATTTCCTTTATAATCGCGATTTTCAAACCTTTGATAGGTTTTAAGAGGTCTTCCGTATAGTCGTCAACAGGCTTTTCGCTTGAGGAAGAGTCGGAAAGATCGCGGCCAGACAAGGCGTTTAATAGGACGGCGCTTGCATAAACATCGCGCGTGAAATAACCAACGTGATCAAGAGAAGGAGCGAATGGGAATAAGCCAAAGCGCGAAATCCTGCCCCAGGTCGGTTTCATTCCCACTAAACCGGCAAATGAAGCTGGTTTTCGAACAGAATCCCCGGTATCGCTTCCCAAGGCGAAAGGAACAATCGAGGCTGCTACGGCCGCTGCGCTTCCGCAGCTGCTGCCGCCAACCAACCTTTCGTGAGTAGGATCATACGGATTATAAGTCGTGCCCAAATGGCCAGTCGTGCCTGTTCCGCCCATCGCTAATTCATCAAGCGTGGTTTTGGCGACCATTACGGCTTTCTTCTCTTTTAGTTTGGTGATGACGGTTGCGTCGAATAAAGGCTCGTACCCATTCAAAATATTGCTCGATGCAGTTGTTGCGATGCCTTTCGTGCTGAAATTATCTTTGGCAACATAAGGGATTCCCCATAACGGGTTATCAATCTCAGGCTCTTCAAGAGAAGAGGCGAAATCAATGGCTTCTTTATCGCAAATAAGCTCAAAAGCGTTATCAGTGTTTTCATGGCAACGCTTTAAGGCTTCTTTCGTAAGCTCAAGCGGAGTTACTTTCTTGTTCACCAATGCCTCATGCAATTCCTTGAGAGGCAAATCTAGATAATTCATCATTGCACCACCTTTGGCAATTTGATTTGCCCATCTCTCACGTTGCCGGCGTTTTTGAGAGCTTCCTCTTGCGTCAATGGCTCGCTTGGCTCGTCGTCTCGAAGGTAATAAGTTGAGCAGTCAAAAGGGAAAGTCATCGGTTCATAATTCTCTAGGCCTTCGATTTTTCCGATCTTTTCCATTTGCTTTTGAAGGATCATGAATTCGCCGTAAAGGGTCTTGTATTCCTCTTCGCTCAAGGTAAAAAGGAGGCGGTTTGCCGCATCCTTGAGCACATCCATCGTAATCGTTTTCATATAAACTCTTTTCTTCCTAGAAAAGGATACCACATCTTCTGGTTCTTTAGATAAAGAAAGGCGTTGATTTGGCACTCACTCCTGATTGTCGCTTTTTTGAAGAATCGCCTTAAGCTCTTTTGCGTTAAACTCTTTTGGAACCGGATAAAGAGGGTTTGCCTCTTTCGCCGCATGGAGAGATAAAGAGTCTAGATCTGCGCTGTTTTTAATCAAATGGTCGAATTTTGCAGGGATATTCATTTTTCCATTCATTTCTTTTATCCATGCAATAACGGCCTCTGCTTTCTCTTTTTTCGGGCTCAATGGATCAATGAGTCGCAAATCGTCATTGATTTCGGAAAGCCTATCATAGACGCTATCCCCATATGCTTCGAGTACAATCGGAAGCAAAATCGCGTTAGCGAGCCCGTGCGAAACATTGTAATAGCCTCCTAAAGCGTGGGCTAAGGCGTGAACATAGCCAACGTAGGCTCTCGTAAAGCTGACACCGGCTAAATATGCGGCTTTTTGCATATTGGCCCGTGCTTCCTCCTTTCCCGCATCGCAATAAAAGGAATAGAGGTTGTCTGCTATAAGCTTTATGGCACGCAGAGCGTATTCCTTGCTCTTTTTCGTCGAGGCTTTTCCGATGTAGGATTCAATGGCGTGGGTGAGAGCATCCATGCCGGTCGAAGCGATTATCTTCTGAGGCAAGTTGGCTAGCAAAGAGTCATCCAAAACGGCGACATTCGGAATAAGAACTGGGTCGTTTATCGAGAATTTGTCTTTAGTTTTTTCATTCACGATGACAGCGCATACCGTTGCTTCGCTCCCCGTTCCCGCGGTAGTCGGAACCGCCACAAAGAAAGGGGTTTTACTTCTAACCGAAAGAACGTGTTTGAATTTGCTTAAATCTTTTTTCGGATGGGCCGCCTTTACCCCAACTGCTTTTGCGCAATCAAGCGGCGATCCGCCGCCAAAAGCGATAATGGAGTCACACCCATCTTTGCGATAAACATAAAAAGCCTTTTCGACGACTTCGAAAGTCGGGTTGGCGCATACGTCGGAAAAAACGGAATAGGAAAATCCTTCCTTTTCCAGAGCGTCGGTAAGCCCTTTATGCAAGAGAGAGGCAGCTATATGCGGACCGGTTACGATTAAAGGATGTGTCTTTTTCTTCTTTCTGAGTTCCGCGGGAATTTTGGCAACAGAACCATTGCCTTCAATGACTATCGGCTCCCTGAAATTCAGAAAGGAGGCGGCAACATACATTATTTTTTGATATATCCTGCAATATCCCTTCGCGATTACGTTCATAATATCCACCATTTCGTTAGACAAAGTTGGCGCGCCCGAGGTGATTCGAACACCTGACCGATAGTTTCGAAGACTATTGCTCTATCCAGGCTGAGCTACGGGCGCAGCTACGGTTCATCCGCCGATTTTGCTCAAATGGCTAAGAGCCTCCTCTTCATCCATGACTTTTATGCCAAGAGCATTGGCTTTCTCGAGCTTGCTGCCAGCACCAGGCCCAGCAATCACGATGTCAGTGTTCTTCGAGACGCTTGAGGCACAGCTAGCCCCAATCCCTTCAAGGATTTCAGTCATCTGCGAACGACTATATTTTACGAGCGTTCCTGTCAAAACGACTGTTTTTCCGTAGAAAAAGTTATTTACGTCAACGGTATCTATCCCAAGATAAGTAAAATTGAGATTATCTTCCCTTAAACGTTCGATGATGGCGATATTTGTTTCGTTGCTGAAATAATCGACAATCGATTTCGCCGCGACGGGACCAACGTCTTTGATCGATAAGAGTTCCTCCTCTTTCGCAGCTTTAAGAGCGTCGAGCGTCTTGAATTTTCGCGCAAGAATCTTCGCCATCTTCTCCCCGACCTCTTTGATGCCGAGCCCAAAGAGCAAACGTTCAAGCGATTGCTTTTTGGAATCCTGGATGGCTTTGAGAAGCGAATTGATGGATTTATCGCTCCACCCGTCTAATTCCTTTATTTCCGTGGCGTGGTCTTCAAGACGATAGATGTCAGGGATGTCTTTCAAAAATCCCTCGCCGAAAAATTCTTCAACGACCCCATCACCCATCCCGTCGATATCCATGGCGTTTCTGGAGGCAAAATGGATCATTCCTTCGATTTTGCGTGACCCGCAATCGCGGTTGAGACAGTAATGTAGCCCTTTCACTTTCGTGAGGCGGTGACCGCAGATCGGACAGTTTTCCGGCATTATCCAAGGCCGTTCGCTTCCGTCGCGTCTATTGAGTATAGGCCCGGTTACTTCCGGGATAACGTCGGCCGCTTTGTGAAGTCCGACGATGTCTCCTATGAGAAGTCCTTTCTCTTTGATGAAATCCTCATTATTCAAGGTTGCGCGCTGCACAAGACTACCGGCGACGCGGACAGGCTCTAGGATCGCATTTGGAGTCACTCTTCCCGTACGGCCGATCGTAACGAGGATGTCGAGCAATTTCGTCGTGACTTCGATTGGGGGGAATTTATAAGCGATGGACCATTTTGGTTCCTTCGCGGTGTATCCCAAAACGTCATAATCGTCGATATTGTCGACTTTGATGACAAGACCGTCGATGTCATAAGGTATGCTTGGGCGCTTTTCGGAATATTCACGCATATACGCAATGACTTCTTCGATTCCGTGTAGTTTCCTTCTCTCGTGATTGGTTCTAAAGCCGAGCTTATCGAGATAATCAAGGGACTCGCTATGAAGGTGGTAGCCTAGTTCTCGGGCATTTACCAAAAAATACCAATAGGCCTCTAAGCCTCTAGAGGAGGCGATGCTGCTATCTAACTGACGAACGGAGCCAGCGGCGGCGTTGCGGGCATTGGCAAATAACGGCTCGCCGCTTTCCTCTCTTTCCTTATTCAATCTCGCAAGGGAAGAAAGAGGCATATACACCTCTCCGCGAACCTCAAAAGGCCTTTTTTCAGCCACCCGTAAAGGTATTGAGCGGATAGTTATGACGTTTTTGGTGACGTCTTCTCCAGTTACGCCATCTCCGCGGGTTACGCAATATTGGAGTTCACCGTTATCATAAACCAAAGACATTCCAAGCCCGTCAATTTTAACCTCGCCCATATAATCGACGACGTCTTTATGGAGGGCTTGCCTGATTTTGCGGTCCCACTCGCGCATCTCCTCTTCGTTATAGACGTTGCCTAAAGAGAGCATCAAGCGCTTGTGCGGAATCTTTTTGAAACCTTCTTGAACGGCTCCCCCAACCCGTTCAGTCGGTGAATTCTTCTTCTTGAGGCCAGGGAATTCCTGCTCGAGCATTTTGAGTTCGCCCATTAAGCGGTCAAACTCGGCATCGGAAACCGTGGAGGCGTTTAAGATATAATATTCGTACGTGTAGCGATCCAACAAAGTGGTCAGTTCATCTATTCTCGCTTTTGCTTCTTCGATATTCATGCCACGCCTCCTTTTTTATTGCTCCTTGAAAGCATGTAGTGAGTGCCTTTGAGCGTCTTTTTGCCGCATTCGTCGAAATTAATAACGACAATGGAATTACCGATGACATCTACGACGGTGCCATCCCCAAATTTCTCGTGATGTGCCCTATCGCCAACGCACCAATCGGTAATGCCGTTGCTAGAATCGATAGATGAAGACACTTGTTCTTTCTTCGGCTTTTCCTCAAAAGGCGAAATAGCATCTCCATCCGAGAAGAAAGACGGCTTAAACGAGGATTTGCTGCTTGGCTTCTTTTGGTAAGACCCATAAGAATAAGAGGAGGCTCCTCTACGTCCGTAATAGCCACCACCGCCGATGGCGTAAGATGAATCTGAAGGAACCGTAAGCCCCGCTTCCTTGAAATAAGGAGAAGGAACCGAATGCGAATCGCTGATGTAGCTATAGGCGTTATTCGTGGATAAGAAGAGGCGTTTTTTGGCGCGAGTGAAGGCAACATAAGCCAAACGCCTTTCCTCTTCCGCTCCGTCTCTATTCGTTTCCGCCAAAGCGCGACTGCTCGGAAAAGTTCCTTCATTCATGCCGATGATGAAAACGTAATCGAATTCCAATCCCTTGGCTACGTGTATGGTCATAAGCGATACGTAATTCCCGTTATCCATGTCGTCTTGGCTAGTGAGGAGAGTGACGTTTTGGAGGTATTGTTCAAAAGAAGAATCGGGATTTTTGTCGATGAAATGGTCGATGTCATCGAATAAGGAATTCACATTGGCGATTCTGTCTTCGTCTGGATCCTCGTTTTCGGCAAGATAATCCAAATATCCGATATCTTTGGTGAATTTTTTAAGAATACTCGCAAATGTTTCGCCTGAATTGTCGTTCATCTCGGCTTTCGTCTCTTCCATTTTCGCGACAAGTTCGCAGAGAGAATTGACGGCTTTTTTGGGAAGGGCGGAGGAAGGGAAAGAATCGATTCGACTTATGTATTCGTACTCTGAAAGGA
>CAVHTL010000051.1:1047-9603 GCA_963638955.1 bacterium | reverse complement strand
ACGAGAGACTCGCCAAAGAATATGCCGATCATCTCCTTGTGCTCAAAGATGGCAAAATCCTCAAAAATAGCGCAGAAGGGATTAATGAAGAAAAAACCAAGCGGTGCATCTTTCCTTCTTTTTCTAGTCGTTCGGCATGGCGAAAATCGCTTTTTGCATCTCATCTAGCAAAAGACAGCAAAAAGAACTTTCTTTCCTTCCTTTCCTCTAGCCTCGCTTTTGTTTTTCTCCTCTGCTCAATCGGCTTTATTTTCGGAAGCAATGACACCCTCTCCAAAGAGAAAGAGAAAACGCTGCTCCTATACAACGGCGAGGTATCGAGTCAGGTAAGGTATACCTTGGAGAATTCGCCATTGTCCCTTCTGAAGTCATCAAGGCCTGATAAAGAAAGCCTCGAGGCCTTGCTCGATGATAAGTTGAGCGTTTGCAATGATTATTCCTATTTTTATCCTCCTGTCGTCTCTTTCACTTATCAAAACGAGTCGTGCAGCGCCTATTTTGAGCCGGTATGCGATACGTCTTTGGAGGAATTTGGCGAAAGCCTGCTTATGGATGGCGCGCCTTTTGAACAAGGCGATTTTTCGCTTTGCTTCGTAAATGATGTTTTTCAAAAAGAATTTTCGATTGGCGTAGGCGATCTCATCCATGTGCCAATCGAAACCAATATCGAGATTGGCATGGAGAATAAGCTCGTGAGATTGAGCAACGATTTCACGGTCTCGGGCATTATCGGAGAATTCGGCTTTTTGAATACTCCGCGTATCTATTATTCTTATAGAGCGAGCGAAGATGAGCTTAAGAGCATAGTGATTCCTGATTCTGGGCTCACCCCTTATGATCTTGTGGAGAGCGCGAATGATGATGAAGCGCTCTCTTCCTACTCTTATCTGCTTTTTGCTCATGATGAAGATGGGAAAGAGAAGCTTTTTTCCTTGATCAATGAATCGGAAAGCGGGGAAGATGGGCTCTCTTTCTCTTCTTATGCCTACTCCTTGATTTCCTCTTTCTCGTCTCTTCACGGTGCTTTGGGCGAAGTGCTTGTCCCGTTCTTAGCGCTCGGATTATTCGTTTCCTCTTTCAATAGCGGAGCCATCGCTTTTTCCTCTTTTTTGGAGCGAAAGAAGGAAGCGGCCATTTTGACATCTCTAGGCGCCCCGTTCTCCTCGATTATCGGCTTGTATGCCTATGAATCTCTTTTCGTCGCCATTATCTCCGTCGTTTTCTCTTTGATTGCTTCCTTCTTTTTGGAAAATCCGCTCAACAAACTGCTTTATTCTCTTTCCTCCATCCCATCGCTTATCGAAATTCCGTTTTCCTCTTTTTTGGGATATCCGTATTTTTTGCCTCTTTTAGCGATTCTTTTAGCGACCTTCCTTTCGATTTTCGGCACAGTTTTTCCGATGCTTTTCTTCAAGAGAAGCAGTTTGCTAGAGGAGCTTAACGATGAGTGATTTGCTCTCTTTTGAGGATGTTGGCAAGCGTTTTGGCAAAAGGATTCTATTTTCCGGTTTTTCCTTCGCTTTCCCATCCAAAGGTCTTTACGCTTTTTTGGGAGAAAGCGGAAGCGGCAAGAGCACCCTTTTGGAGATGATTGCCGGAATGGACGTAGACTATGAAGGCGTCATTCGCTTCAACGGGAGGCCACTTCAGAAAAGAAATGAGGCTTGTCTATCGTCTTATCGACTTTCCGAAATCGGGTTCATCCATCAAGGATACGACCTTTTGGAACTTGAAACGGCATTATCGAATGTCGTTTTGCCTTTGATTGCGACTTCCGATGAAAGCAAGGAGAAAATAGATAGGCGCGGGAAGGATTTATTGACCGCTTTCTCTCTCAAAGACAAAGCGAATAGCAGGGTGTCTAATTGCAGCGGAGGCGAGAAGCAACGTATTGCTCTCTCTAGAGCCATAAGTTCGAAAACACGCATATTGCTCGCCGATGAGCCGACCGGAGCCTTGGATTCCAAAACATCTGAGGACGTTTATCGTTACCTCCGGAAAATCGCGGAGTCGATGCTTGTTATTTTCGTGACGCACGATGAAGAAGCCGCGTATAAATACGCTGACGGCCTCTTCCTCTTGAAACAGGAAAAAATGACTTACTTGAAGCGAGAAGCAAAAGCTGAGGGGGAGAAAATCGCCGCCTTGCCTATCTCGAAACGAAAGGAAGAGGCTTCTGTGCCTTTTTTCTATTGGCTGACGCACGCCGTTCATTTATCGCTTGCCAAAAAAAGAAGAAGCGTGCTTGCCGTGATGATCCTGTCTTTGTCCTTGTTTAGCCTGGGAACGTCGGTTTTCCTTTCCTTTGACGCGAATAGGGAAATAGAGTCTGCTTTTTCCTCGCTTATCGGGGAAAGTTCGATCGTGATGGAAAAAGAAGGGGAGACCACATCGATTGAAAAAGCTTATGCCGCAACCATTGATGATGTAGAAACAATTATGGGTTTTGCTCCGAATATCGCAGATGGGTACGGCATAACCTATTTTGCCGATTTCCGTTCTTATTTCCCTGATTTTGACGTCGTTTATGCTCTTTCCTCTCGCCATAAAGTCGAACTTGCCTCTTTCGGGGCCAATACCCCAAACGATTTTCTTTCCGTCGAGGAAGCCGACGATCTATTCGTATATCCCTATTCCCCGGAAACGATGGAAGACGATCAATTGATCTTGGGCTTGCCTTACAAAAACATGGCGCAGCTTTGCTTCGGCTTCCAGATACTTCGCGACTACGCTTCGTTAGGAAACTATCTTGAGAGCAATGAAACGCAAATTCTTTTCGAGGTCGCGAATGAATCATGGAGCTACGAAGACTCGCAGCTTTTTGAGCTTATTGGGGTGGTGGAAAGCGAGAAACCGATGATTTATCATACCAATCCTCTCTGGAATCAGTATTTTTATGAAACGCGCATGCGCTTCCCGACCACTGACGGATCAGAATATCAATATCCGTGGGTGATGCAGAAAGTCTATTATCTTCGCTCGTCTTTGATTAGCGAGGATTTTTATCGCGAAATTAGCCTAAACCCATCTTTCTCATCGTATTTGTTTGAAAGACCGAGCGAGGAATACAACCCGACTTTGTGTACGTACGGAGCTAGATGCGGGCTTAATAGATATTATCTTTACTTCGTGAAGCGCAATTCCTTTTTCATGAAGGAGATAGAGGAGATAAAAGAGCGATACGCCCTGCCATCTTATCTTATGCTTGGCGAAAACAGCTACGTCAGTTTTCCTTCTTCGATGATGAGCGGATTCGCTCACTCATTTTATGCTGGTAGAGAAATCGAGTCTCTTTCTTCCTTGGTGGAATCAGCCTCCATCGTACCGATAGAGGCAAGGGATATGTCCTTTCAGCTGCCTGAGGGAATCAAGGAAGGCTCATATCGCCTCCCTTTTTCCAACTCTCTCACCATTTCTTCCTCTTCTTCCAACCTTATTTCGGGGCATCCTCCAAAAAGAAGGGATGAAGTGGTTCTTTCCAAAAAACTCTTTGAGGAATGGGGTAAGCCAACCATGATTTACTGCGCGGGGATGGTTAATGAGACGGAGCGTGATGGCTACATTGAACGTGATTATCGTCTTGGGGCATTGAAAGTGACGGGGGTGAGCGAAGGGGACAATGACGTGCTGTTCGTGACCTCATCGTGGAGCATCGATTTCTTCCGTGATGAGCTTGGCATGAGCTCATTCCTGCTAGAACCGAGGCAAGTTATCTTCGAAACGAATGAGAATTACAGCAAGGAGTTGCTTGCAAGGATGAAAGCTGATTACCCCTCATATAGCTTTATCGATCCTTCATCCTCCATTTCCTCAAGCACGGAAAGCGTCATTTATTTTGTCAGATTGGCGCTTTCGTTCGCTTCCGCTTCTTCTCTTGCCTTGTCCTTTCTCCTTCTTGTCACCATTTCCGTCCTTTCGATAAGGGAAAATCGCAAAGAAGGGAAAATGCTTTTTGAGCTTGGCTTATCGAGAAAAGAGATTATTAAATCTTATTTCTCGTCTTCGTTGCTTCCGATTTTTGTCTCTTCGCTTATTGCAATCGCCCTTGTTTCCCTCATAGAATTTTACATACACCAAAAAATCGCCGAATCTTTCGGAGGGACGAGTGTGTCGTTTCGTTTCTCCTTCTTGCCGCACATTTCGATACTCGGCGCTTCTCTAATTGCGGCCATTGCTTTGTTTTTAGGTCTTCGTGGGTACCTATCAATCCGCGATTTCCTTAAGGAGGGGAGGTGATATATCGACTATCTCAAGCAAATTGCGAAAGTTTGTTCACTATTTTTAAAGTGGTGTGGTATATTTATCGGCGGTAAGTTCAATAGAACGAACCAGGAAGGTTAGGATTCTCATGAAGGGAACTGTGAAGATGTTCAACAAGGAGAAGGGATATGGCTTCATCCACGGTGAAGACAACAAAGATTACTTCTTCCATTACAGTGAGTTGATCATGGACAACTTCAAGACTGCGGACCCAGGCGAACACGTTGAGTTTGAGGTTCAAGAGTCGGAGCGTGGACCACGCGCCGCTAAAGTCCAGAAAGTTGACTAATCGAGTTAGCGAAAGTTGATATGCCTCGCCTAATGAGCGGGGCTTTTTGTTCCTTTTAGGAACACCAAATACTATAATCTATCCGCTAGAGGTGAATTATGTCATTAAAAGCAGGCATCGTCGGCCTTCCTAACGTTGGGAAGAGCACGTTATTCAACGCAATCACCAATTCTCATGTTTTGGCTGAGAATTATCCTTTCGCTACCATAGATCCGAACACAGGCGTGGTAATCGTCCCAGATGAACGCCTCGATTACTTGACGAAGATGTGGGATCCAAAAAAGAAAGTGAACGCCACATTCGAATTCTATGATATTGCTGGTTTGGTCAAAGGCGCTTCCAAAGGTGAAGGCCTCGGCAATCAATTTTTGGCAGCCATCAGGGAATGCGATGCTATCGTGGAAGTGGTACGCTGCTTCGATTCGGAGCAAGTCCTCCGCTACAACGAAGACCCGGTTGACCCCGCAAACGATATTTCGACCATAAATCTAGAACTTGCGATGAGCGATTTAGCCTCTGTTGAAAACCGCATGGGCAAGCTCGAATCCAAAGCGAGAATCACCAAAGACAAAACCGCCATTTACGAAATGGCGATACTATCCGCTCTCAAAGAGACTTTGAGCAACGGCGATCCAGCTCGTATGGTGAAAGGCTTAAGCAAGGAGCAAATAGCCTATGCGAAGAAGAATTTCTTCTTGCTCTCCTTGAAGCCGATTCTTTATGTCGCCAATGTCGCCGATAGCGATTACACCGATCTTGAGCACTGCAAGTATTATCAAACGGTCAAGGCGATCGCAGAAAAAGAACACGCGGAATGTATCCCCGTCTCCTGCGCGATTGAATATGAAATCAGTCAATTGCCATCTAGTGAGAAAAAGGAATTCTTGGTTTCTCTCGGGGCTGAGGAATCTGGCCTCGACAAACTAGTCAAGTCCGCTTATAAATTGCTTGACCTTTCAACCTTCTTTACGTGCGGAAAAGACGAATGCAGAGCCTGGACCTTTCATAACGGCATGCTGGCTCCGCAGTGCGCTGGCATCATCCATAGCGATTTCGAGCGAGGCTTTATCAAAGCCGAGATCTATGATTTCGAGTCACTACTTAAATATGGCAGCGAAGAAGGTGTCAAAGAAAACGGCAAATTGCGCAGTGAAGGAAAGGAATACGTGATGAAGGACGGAGATATCGTCTTCTTCCGTTTCAATGTCTGATTATGGAATTCAGAATAGGCCAAGGGGAAGATATCCACAAAACAGCGTCTAACCGCAAATTGGTTCTTTCAGGCGTTGATATCCCGTGCTCTTTTGGGCTTTTGGGCCATAGCGATGCCGATGTCGTCTTCCACGCCGTTAGCGATTCCTTGCTTGGCGCGCTTGCCTTAAGAGACATAGGGTTTTATTTCCCCTCATCCGATCCTTCGATCAAAGGAATCGCAAGCGAGAAAATCGTGGCAAAATGTCTATCTTTAATAAAAGAGAGGGGTTTTGCAGTGAATAATTTAGACGTGATGGTTTTTTGCGAAATGCCTAAATTATCGCCCTATATTGAAGAAATGCGCGCAAAATTAGCCTCGATTTTAGAAATCGATGTGAGTGATGTGTCGATTAAATGCGGAACGAATGAAAAAATGGACGCTGTCGGAAGAGGCGAAGCGATTCGCGCGACCAGTGTCGTGTTGCTTAAAAAGGAGTGAATTATGACCAGTGAAGAGGCGTTGCGGAAATCCTTATTCGATGCTGCCATAAAATGCGGTCTCGACATTAAGGAAAGCGACATCGTGATTGAAAACACAAAAGACAGAACACATGGTGACTATGCCACAAACATGGCGATGCGCTTTGCCCGCGCAAGCGGAAAAAAACCGCTTGAATTAGCAAAGCTCATTGAAAGCAATTTCGTATGCTCTGCCTGTGAACGCCTCGATATTGCAGGGCCTGGCTTCCTCAATTTCTTTATGAAACACGAATCCCTGGGCGGCATCGTTTCGAAAATCCTCTCGGATGGAAATGATTATGGTCGCGGAAAGAATAACGGCATCAAAGTAAACGTCGAATATGTTTCGGCCAATCCTACGGGCGACTTGCATTTGGGTCACACCAGAGGGGCCGCTTTAGGCGACAGCACCGCGAATCTTTACGCCTTTGCCGGCTATGAGGTCACGCGCGAGTATTATCTGAATGACTGCGGCAACCAAGTCGCGCATCTCGGGCATTCCTTGGGCATTCGTTACCGAGAACTCTTTGGGGATAAGCGAGAGCAACTCGGCGATGACGATTACCATGGAGCTGATTTGATCGATATCGCAAATGCCATTAAAGAGGAATATGGGGATAAATACCTTGAAGACAATGAAGACAGCCGCAAATTCTTCATTCGTTATGGCATCGACACCGAATTTGGGAAAATTCAAAAAGACTTGAGCGATTTCCGTGTCCATTTCGATAAGATTTCATATGAATCGGACATCCGCAAAGGAACACGTATCGAAGACACCATCAAAGAGCTTGAGGAAAAAGGATATGTCTATGTTCTCGACGGCGCCAAGTATTTGAAGACTTCATCGTTTTTGGATGACAAAGACAGACCGATAGTGAAAAGCGATGGATCCTATACGTATTTTATGCCGGACATTTGCTATCACTATGACAAGATGAGCCGCGGATTCTCTTTCCTCGTCGATATGCTCGGCGCCGATCACCATGGCTACATCAACCGCATGAAAAGCGCTTTGATGATGAAGGGGTATTCTTCCGATGCCCTCAATTGCGAGATTTATCAAATCGTCCGCGTTTACAAAAACGGCGAAGAGGTGAAAATGAGCAAGCGCACTGGAAAAGCCATCACTCATCGTGAACTAGTAAGCGATTGCGGCGTTGATGCCGTCCGCTATTTCTTCAGCGAGAAAGCTGGGACTAGCCATCTCGACTTCAATTACGATTTGGCTACGAGCAAAAGCAAGGACAATCCTGTTTATTATGCCCAATATGCCCATGCCCGCTGCTATTCTTTGCTCTCATTAGGCAGCGACATTGTTCTTGACCCATCGTTAAAAGGAGTGAAAGACGAGCCTAAAGAGGCGGAGCTATTGAAGCAATTGGCTGAATTCCCTTCTTTAGTGCAAAGCGCCGCCAGTTTGCGAGCGCCATATAAGGTAGCTGGATATATTCAAAAGTTGGCGTCCCTCGTTCACGAATATTACGCTGCCACGAAGATTATTGATCGCGATGACCTCATTGGAAGCGGAGGAAGATTAGCCATCATGAAAGCAGCGATGATTGTTCTTGAAAACAGTTTATCCCTATTAGGCGTCAGCGCTCCGACAAAGATGTGATGGAATGGGGAGAAAAAAGAACGCAAATCTGTCGATTTGCTAGTATGATATGTCTTGTTTGACCGAAGTTTAGGAGAAACGATGATATGAAACTTGATAAAAGCATGATTGAAACCGCCTATGAGGTTCTTGAGAAAAGCGATGGCAGTTTGACTTTCGCTGAGCTTGCCGATAAAGTCGCCGAAGCGCTCGAAATGAACGAAGAAGAGAAAAAGGCTCGTTTGGGGAGCCTTTACACCTCCTTGTCGCTAAATGGTAAATTCGTCACTTTGACGGACAATACCTGGGATCTTCGCTCACGCCACACTTACGCCAAAGTCCACATCGACGTGAATGATGTTTACACCGAAGTTGAGGAAAGCGAAGAAGAGCCGGAAGAGGAGAATGAAGAGGGAGAAGCCAAAGACGGAGACGATGACATTCTCGCTGAAGATGAGGGCGAGGATGGCGAGAAGAAAATGTCCGAGGAAGAAATCGAATCGCTCGGAATCAATAAGTAAACCATTCTCCGTATCCCATTCATTGATCCCCGCTTAAAATTGAGCGGGGTTTTCCTTTTTCGCCGATGAATTGCGCCGTTCCGTCGCTTGCTCTCTTTTACAAACACAAAAAAGGAAGGATAATATCGACGAGGCTAGACATGTATCAAAAAGAATTGGAAGCAATGAAGAAAGCG
>CAVHTL010000051.1:0-1037 GCA_963638955.1 bacterium | reverse complement strand
CCGAAGTTTGGATTAAAAAAGTTTATGCCGGAGATTTTGAGGTCGAAACGAAAAGCGACAATTCTCCCGTTACCGCCGCCGATAAAGGCGCGGATAAGTTCATTCGTGAAGAACTTCACGCAAAATTCCCTTCTTATGGACTTTTGACTGAGGAAAGCAAAGACGATCTCTCGCGTTTAAAGAAAGATTATCTTTTTATCGTCGACCCGGTAGATGGCACGAAAGACTTCGTCTCCAAAGACGATGAATTTTGCACGAATATCGCTCTTGCCTATAAAGGCGAAGTCGTTGTCGGATTGATCAATATCCCAATGAAAAACGTTTTCTATTATGCCATCAAAGGAGAAGGCGCCTATAAACAAGAAAGAGGAAAAGAGCCAGTTCGCATCCATGTGAGCGACAAAACAAGCGATTTGACCGTTTTCGTTTCAAGAAATTTCTGCAATGAAAAAGAGATGGCAGCCATCAAAGAGAATGAAGGGATAATCTCGAAAGTCGAGCCGCTCGGAGCAGCCATTAAATTCTGCTACATCGCCGAAGGGAAGGGTGAACTATCTTTCCGTAAAAGCGCGAATACCAAAGAATGGGATATCGCGTCTGGCGATATTATCCTGAGCGAAGCCGGGGGGATTATGCTCAAACCTGATGGAAGCAGATATTCCTATAACCGGGTTGATGTTTATAACCGCGAAGGCTACATCTTGATGAATCGAAGAGGCAGTATCATTTTGTAAGGAGAAACGACAGTGGACTTGCTAGGCCTCGCATCTGCTTTGTTCCCGAATTGCGTGATTACGATGAAGAGCGCCTTGTTTGTCCACGGATTGCTTGTTAAAGACGAAAAAGCACCAATCGATTTATGCCTTGCGCCTTTTCAGACGAAAGTAAAGGATGAGCAAGTGCGATACTGGATTTTGCCTCATCGCTTATTTGAGATAGGCTCTTTTTATTTGGATAAGGGAAAAGAATCGTATCTTATTTACGATTTGGCGTCTGTTTGCGCTCAATATCTGCATTATTACGTAAACAAAATGATA
>CAVHTL010000050.1:0-9637 GCA_963638955.1 bacterium | reverse complement strand
GGTAGACGAAATTGGCTCCGCTCGTATAGAAATTGACCCTCATCGATCCTAGTAAGCCAAAAAGGAGATTGAAGACGGCAAATACGGCAATGAAAACGATTTTTGCTTTTATTTCCTGAACGATAAATCTTTTCTTATCCATCGCTATTCCGCCTCCTTTTCGGCGTGCTTCATCTCGATCGCAATAAGCTCCACCGCGTCAATCGGCACCTCTTCGAGCAAAGACGGATGATAGGAAGCGAGGAGTTTTTCTTTCAAGGAATCGGATTTGAGGAAGATGGCATGGCATATCGAGCCGAGCTTCTTGACGCTCACCGGCGAAAACCCATCTTCCTTTAGACGCGAGAAAGTGAGTTCCTCCTCGGCCATGATCTGATACTTGACGAAGGTGTCGCTTAACTCCTCCTCATTGCCATTCGCGCTGAGCTCGCCTTTGCTGAGAATGATGAATGTATCCACTAAAGCATGCAAAGAGGCGATATTGTGCGAAGAGATGATGAAAGTCTTTTTTTCATCCTTCATCGCGATGATGCGCCGGCCTATTTCCTCCACCACGAGCGGATCGAGCCCATCGAACGCCTCGTCTAGAAGATAGATATCGCTTTCGCTCGATAAGGCTATGGAAATGAACAATTGGCGAAGCATCCCTTTGGAGAAACCGTCGACTCTTCTATCGTTAGGCAAGCGGAAAAAGGAAATCAGCTCGTCGAATCTCTCTTTTGATAAAGGAAAAGACGAATCATACAGCGCATAGACGTCTTTGATGCGGCTTTTTGGCTGAAAATAAGGATTGTCGCTCAAAAAGAATATTTTGCTTTTCGCTTCATTCGAGGCGTTATCAAAGCCATCGCAAACAATGCTGCCCTCGTCTTTGATGTAAACGTCGGCAATCAAGCGCAGCAATGTCGATTTCCCAGCCCCGTTATGCCCGACTAGACCGTTTATGCCTGGAGCGATAGAGAGGTTGAGTCCTTTTATCGCCTTGAGTTTTCCAAACGATTTGCTCAAATTCCTGATCTCAATCATGATCGCTCTCCTCAACTGCCTTCAATATGTCTTCTTTTTTGTAGATGAGAAGCAAGCGCTTGATTTCTTCTTTGAGCGCTTTCTCTTCCCCGTTTTCTTTTTTCTGGACGAGGTACCCTTTTTTGTTCAAGGGAATCACGTATCCTTCTTCCGCAAGCAAAGAATATGCCCGGTGGACGGTATTCGGGTTGATGGCGTAAAATCGCGCGACTTCCCTGACGCTTGGGAGCATATCGCCGTCTTTGAGCGCCCCTTTTTCTATTAGGGCAAGGAAATAATCCTTAACCTGCAAGAATATGGGTTTTCCGCCGCTTAAATCCATAACTGTATTAACTGTATTATATCAATGCTTGAATAGGTCCTGCAACAAAGAAAAAAAGCGCCGAGATGGCGCATTGATTTAGCTGGTTGCGGGGGGTGGATTTGAACCACCGACCTCCAGGTTATGGGCCTGGCAGGCTACCGGGCTGCCCTACCCCGCGATGCGTGTTTTTTAGGGCTTGACTATGTTAAACGCATAATCCCCTCTTGGCAATAGGCAAAATCGGCGATTTCGGGAAAAGGAAGGAGGATCGCTAGACAAGCAGACATCTATATTCCCAATGAATAAACGAAAATAGCCCCCGAATTTCGGGGGCTATCATTCAAGAATCAGTCTTCGTCTTCGTCCGTATCGACGTCATCTTTTTTGCCGAGCTGAGGAACGTAATCCTTGAGCTCTTTGACGTAGTTATGCGGAACGATCTTGCCTTGCTCGAGTCCATCATGCTCGCAAGCATCGGCGATAAGTTGCTTGGCCCTGCGCAAGGAGAGGGCGCTTTTGACCTTGAAGACGCCTGGGATATCTTTGTAGATATTCTTGTGTCCGGCATCATGCAGCGGAATCGGGTTGTTCTCGTAGGCTTTCGGATCGAGAGCCAAATAGAGCTTGAGCCCTTTCCCAGCCACCACGATCTTTACGTATGTCTTCGTGTGGAGGCGGAAGGTGTCGCCGCTATTGGAGAGACGGCTCTTTAACCCGTAACTGATGCATTCGGCCTTCAGTTCGTTGTAGTTATCCATCGTCTCTTTGTCGGCGGCAAGCATTCTCTCGTTGAAGGGAATGCGGACGATCTTGGTCTTATCCTCTTTCGCCGGTTCTTCCTTCTTAGTTGCCGCTACGACTTTCGGAGTTTCTTTTGCTTTCGCTTTTTTGCTCTCTTCTGGCTCTTTGACCTCAATCACGATGGTCTCTTTCTTCTCCTCGAGAGCTTGATTGGCCTCTTCCTTTGCTGGCTCTTTCTTAGCAAGAGTTTCGACCGCTTTCTTATTCTCTTCCTGAGCTTTCAAAAGGGCGGCAAAGCGCTTGTCGAGCTCTTCGGCGATGATGGAACGGACATCATCCGATGTCACGGCGTTGGCTTTGAGGTTTTTGATCTCTTCGCTTTGCGCCTTGCTCTCTTCGGCTTGGGCTTCGGCTCTGGCTTGCTCAATCAAATGGGCATCCATCGCTTCTTGCGCTGATTGCTCGTTTGCCTTGGCTTGTTCTTCGCGGAAGCCAGCTAGTTCGGTTCTGATGATATCCTTGATGCCTTTTTCATCGACCTTTTCGGCTTTTTCGCTCGTGACGAGTGTGGGCTTATAGGATGAAAGTTCGCCGTGAATAATAGTGCGGATGTCCTCCAAAGAAACGGTTTCGCGGCTCTTCTCGGATTCAAGGCGCTCTTTGCGGTCAGCCTCTCTTTCCGCGCGTTCTTTCTCGCGGGCGGCGATTTCCTCTTCGAGTTTCTTCTCTAAGGCAAGGCGACGAGCCTCTTCCTCTTTGGCTTTACTCTCGGCCGCCTCTTTTTCCTTCAAGGCTTTGCTATCTGCCTTTTCCTCTTCCTTTTTCGTTGCGTAATAGGAACGGATCTGCTCAACGATGATATTGCGTGCCTCGTCTTCCGTGAGTTCACGTCTTTCGGGGTTATCATGTTCATCGAGAGCCTCTTGGATGAGGGTGCGGAGGTCATTGGCGGTCAAAGGAGTGACATCTTCTTTCTCTTCTTCCACCACTGGGGCTTCGGGCGCTGACTGACTCGAAAGTTCGTCGCGGATGATGGAACGAAGGTCATCGGTCGTTGCGATTTCCCCTTCCTCGTCCTCTTCCTTGACTTCGGTTTCTTCTTCATCTCCTGTCCCGATGGCTTTTTTCATTTCTTCGGCGATGATTTTGCGGAGATCATCGCTAGTGAGGACGTCGGATTCTTCTTCGGACGTATCTTCAACTGGAGCTGCTTCATCGCTCGCTTCCGCTTCATCAGCAACGACATCGTCGCTTCCTAAAGACGAAGAGAGCTCTTCGCGGATGATCTTGCGGAGATCGTCGCTAGTGAGAATTTCGCTGCCATCGTCTTCCGGCACTGGCTCTTCAATGGTCTCAGAAGAGACAGGTTCGTTGCCTTTATTGACTTCTTCGCGGATGATGGAGCGAAGATCATCTGTAGTCATAAGGTCGTCTTCGTCGATTGCTTGGACGCTACTATCGACACTATCGCTCTTTTTGCCGAGTTCTTCGGCGATGATGGAGCGGATATCGTCTTTGGTGAACGGGCGATCGCCACAAGGGGCCGGATTAGAGCCGTTATTGTAGATGTATTGGACGATAGTCGGCGAAGAACCGGTATAGCCGTCTTTGCTGATTACAGTTGGAGTTGGGGCAACACTTGCGACAGGAGCTGAGGCAACCGTCTCATCCTTGAGTTCGCTCTTGGCGATTTCGCGCGCCTCGGCATCGGATTGGGCATCGCTTGCATCATATAAAGGCTCCACCAAAGTGCCACCATCGCGCTTGTTTTTCTTTTGGCCAGGGTTTTTGTTGACGTCAACGATCGAGATGATATAGAAGGCAAGGACGAGCACAAAGCCCACGGCGCCAAGAATATAAGGAAGTACAACCAAAAGGGTTTTGAGCACGCCTAATCCGCCTTCGCTCGCGGCATTTTGCGCTTGGATATAACCAAAAACGTTTTTGGTTTCGCCAGCAAACCACCAATATGGGGAAATGAGCATGTCGATCAAGAGGAAGCCGACGAATCCGAAGATTAAGCCGAGAAGCCCCAAAACGAAGGCATTGCCTCTCTTCTTGACGATTAAGGCGATGAGATGGATTAGCCACAAAACGAGCAAAACCACCAAAAGCGCCGGAAGGAAGTAGAGCAAGGCGCTCGTGCTGTAGAATTCAGGCTTGAATAAAGATTGGATGTTGCTGAGCGTCCCGTTAAGAATAACGGAGAGGACGCCGGAGACATCGCTCGCGCCTGTGTAGTTCCCGCCATCCTTCAAAAACACTGGGGTCAATAAAAGGAAAATAGCCCCCAGGGCGATGAGGATGTAGGAGATAATCGAGATGATAATCGAAGATTTTTTCATACTGAAACCTCTTTGTCTTGCAAATATTGTAATGCGTGAAGTCTTTTTTAAAAGAAAAACAAGCAACTTTTGCAATGATTTTCGCAAAAATCACTTCACGAAGCCTTTTTTGGCGAAGATTTTGAACATTTTTTCGTGCGTAAGGATATAAGCATCGCCCTTCATGCCCTCTTCTCCGTCCAAACACCAATTCATTGCCTCGTCCGTCTTGATGAAGAATTTCTTCCCGCGGAGCACGATTCTGTTTTTGTCAATCAAAAGCGGCATCAAGCCGTTCGAAATATCCTTTTTGGCGAGAAAAAGCTCCATCATTCCGTCTTGGATTGAGCCGTAACGATTTATTTTGAACCCGCCGATATTGTTCCCATTCAATAGCAAAATGAAAGGCGTGTCTATTTCGTAACTAGCCCCGTCGACTTCGATATGGGCATGCACCGCTTTCCTATTCTGCAGCTCTTTGAAGGCTTTGTTGTAATAGGCGATGCGCCCCAGAAACCGTTTTTGCTTCCGTGGCGTAATATATGCGATATCGCTATAACGGCCAATCGTGGCCACATACGCGAAATATTGCCCGTTTATCTCGCCTACGTCGAAAGGGATGATATCGCCTTTGGTGATGATGTCCAAAGACTTATCAAGACCTGCCCCGATGCCGAAGTTGCGCCCGATATCACCGATCGTGCCGAAATTTATGTAGCCAAGTATGGGAGGATTGGGGATATTGGCCAGAGCATTGATGGCATTATTGAAAGTGCCATCCCCTCCTGCCACGATGAGAGCTTCATAAAGCGGAGCTTTTTCCTTAATGAGGTTTTTGGCCTCCAAAGAGGAGGAAGTGCAAAAGAAATCGACTCTATCGAAACGCCCCAAAAGGCGCTCTTTCACCATCGGTATTTTCGGCGTGAGATTGTGGTGGCCAGATTGATGGCTATAGAGGAGCAGAGAGTTCATAAAGCCGTATTATAGCAAATTAACGGTCTTGATGTTTGATGCTGACTTCGATGAAGCCGCGGAAAAGAGGGTTCGGGGTCAAAGGACGAGAGGTGAATTCCGGATGGAATTGGCTCGCGATGAAAAACGGGTGATCTTTGAGCTCGATGATCTCGACGAGGCCAGAAGCAGGGTTGATGCCAGAGAAGACCAAGCCTTTCTCTTCCATGATGGAGCGATATTCGGCGTTGAATTCATAACGATGGCGATGGCGCTCCTGCACGAGTTTGCTGCCATAGCATTTATAAGCGAGCGTCCCTTTTTGGATTTCGCAGTCGTAATTGCCCAAACGCAAAGTGCCGCCCATCTGGATGCCGGAATATTGGTCAGCGAGCAAATCGATGACAGGATATGGGGTCTTTTGATCGAATTCGGTGGTGTTGGCCCCGCTTAATCCGCAGACGTGCTCAGCGAATTCGATGACGGCAAGCTGCATCCCTAAGCAGATGCCTAGATACGGCACCGCGTTTTCTCTGGCGTAACGAATGGCTAGTTTTTTGCCCTCGCTTCCTCTTTCGCCAAACCCGCCAGGCACCAAAATGCCGTCGTATCCTTTGAGGGTTTCGGCGATGTTTTTCTCGGTGAGGTCGTATGATTTGATCCATCCGATTTCCACTTCGTATCCATAATAATAGCCGCTGTGCGATAAAGCGCTTTTCACCGATAGATAGGCATCGTGTAGCTCGACGTATTTCCCAACGAGGGCGATTTTCACTTTCTTGCTGCTGTTTTTCACGCTGTCGACGAATTTCTTCCAGTCGCGCAGATCCGCCTTTCCACTTTTCAAACGGAAATGGTCGATGACGTAATCATCGAGTTTTTGATCGTGGAGCATGAACGGAAGCTCATAGACGCAGTCGAGATCATCAGCCTCGAAGACGCCTTCAAGCGGAACATTGCAGAAAAGCGATATTTTCTTTTTTTGCCCTTCGGAAAGTTCCACCTCGCTCCGCAAGATGATGGCATCGGGCTGAATGCCAAGAGAAAGGAGCTCATGCACGGAATGCTGGGTTGGCTTGGTTTTGCTCTCCCCCGCCGAGCGAAGATAAGGCACCAAGGTATTATGGATGAACATCGTGTTCTCGTAGCCTAGCTCAATGCGTAGTTCCCTGATGGCTTCCAAAAATGGCAATGATTCGATATCGCCGACCGTTCCGCCGATTTCGCAGATGATGATGTCGGCATTACTCGCTTTGCTTGCGGCAAGAAGGCGCGATTTGATTTCGTTAGTGACATGAGGGATGACTTGGACGCAGGCTCCCAAATAATCGCCTCTTCTCTCTTTTTCGATGACGGTGCGGTAGATTTTTCCGCTCGTGATGGAGCTCTCTTTGGTGAGGTCTACTCCCGTCCAGCGTTCATAATGCCCTAGATCGAGGTCGGTTTCCGCCCCGTCTTTGGTGACGTAAACCTCTCCATGCTGATAAGGGGACATGGTGCCTGGGTCAACGTTGAGGTATGGATCTAGCTTGATATTGAAAATCGAGATTCCTCTGCTTTTCAATAAGACTCCCAAGCTAGAGGCCGAGATGCCCTTGCCTAAACTCGAGACGACTCCGCCCGTAACGAAGATGAATTTGCTTGCCATATCTTTTCTCCCTTAATCCTTATTTATATACGCATGCGCATTAGAAGAGCTCTTTCTTCAGATACACGGAATCATCATCCGTGATTTTTCTTATGACTTTGCAGGGATTTCCAGCCGCGAGCGAGTGCGGAGGGATATCTTTGTTCACCAAACTCCCTGCCCCGATGATGCATCCTTCCCCGATGTGGACCCCTCCTAAAACCGTGACGTTTCCGCCAAACCAGCAATTGGAGCCGATGACGATCTCTTTCGCGTATTCCTTGTCCGTATAGGATCCATCCTCGTCTTTGTATATGTTTCTCTCTTCCGGAAGGAATGGATGGATAGGCGTATACAAAGAGCAATTCGGCCCAAAGAGGACATCATCGCCAATCGTTATGGGGGCGCAATCTAGGACCGTTAAGGAGAAATTCGCGTAGCAGTTTCTCCCGAATTTCGTCAAAAAACCATAATCGAAGTAAATGGGACCAGTCAAGACGAGATTATCTGGCTTATATCCTAGAAGTTCCTCGAGTATTATCTCTCTTTTTGGGTCATTCTCCGACAAGGAATTGAATTCTTTGCTCAAAGCGTGCGCTTTATCGCGGAAAGAGACGAGTTCCTTATCGCCGGACTTATATAGTTTGCCAGCCTTCATCTTTTCGAATTCGCTCATACGCTACTTCACGCTTTCCATGTATTTGGCAAGGAGCGGAGCCACATTCACATAGCTAACGCCCTCAAGATGGTTATTGATGGAATCGCTCACGACGATCTCTTTTACTCCGGCACTGAGCAAATTGGTGACGGCATTGCCGGAGAAAATCCCGTGCGTTGCCCCGACAAAGACCATTTTCGCGCCTTTTTCGTATAGAAGCTTGCTGACGGCGACCACCGTCCCAGCCGTATCGATCATATCATCGATGATGATGCATAATTGCCCTTCGACTTTGCCTTCGATTTCATTCACCTCGGCTCTATTCGGCCTTGGGCGGTGCTTATCGGCAACCGCCAAAAAGGCTTCAGGGAAGAAAGAAAGAAAATCTTCCGCACGATGCAACCCGCCTTTATCAGGCGATACGATGGTCACTTCGTTAGGAAGGAAGCCGGCTTTTTCGGCATGGTCGGCGAAATACGTTGCAAAGAGTGGCGCGCAGGCGACGTTTTCCGCCTTTATTTTGGAGAAGAAAGAAAGGATTTTGAGATTGTGGATATCGACGGTGAGAACGGATGAAGCGCCGGATGCTTCGATAAGATGCGCCACCAAGCGAGCGGAAACCGGATCTGTTTCCTCAAGCTGTCTATCTTGTCTCGCGTAGCCAAAATAGGGAATCAATAAATGGACGTCTTTGGCCCCGCCGTTTTTGAGCGCGTCAACGAAGACGAGCATTTCCATGAGACGGTCATTGCTGGGGCGCGAGGTGCTCTGGACCACAAAGCAGGTCTTGCCTTTCACCGAGCAAAGGGGTTTGGCGAATACTTCCCCGTCAGCAAAATGCGAAACGCGGCAATTCGCTACCTCGAGCCCCGTCAAAGAGGTGAGCAGCGCACTTAAATCGTCATCCTCATGAAGGAAGAAGAGCAGATCGTTTTCCTTGTCCATAAAAACTTCTCCAAGTTAACTGGATAAGTATGCGCGCATGAAGGGCGTTTTTGTATTCGTAGCGCTTTCTTTTTGATATTTGATGTTTTTTCTTCTTCTTGCTCTCTCTTTCTAATATAGTAAGCGGATATATCTTTGAAGGGCTTTTTATGAAAGAGTTGGTTTTGTCTCAAAAGGAAATCGAAAGCATTTCGGCGCAGTTAGGCAAAAAGATCGCCGATGATATGAAAGACGAGGAAAAGACTCCTCTTCTCTTATGCGTGATGAAAGGGGCGCTCAACTTCATGGCGGAGCTCCTCAAGAACATCGATATCCCCGTATTGACCGATTACGTTCAGCTCTCTAGCTACGCTGGCACGAAGACTACGGGCAATATCACCTGGAAACACACTCTTGAATCCAATATCAAAGGAAGAAGCGTCATCATCGTCGAGGATGTCGTCGACACAGGGCTTACGATCGAGGCCCTCAAAAACTATCTCTACGAGAATTTCGCCCCCAAAAAAGTCCTAGTCTGCGCCCTCTTCGACAAAATCAACGCCCGCAAGGTGGAAGCAAAAGTCGATTATGCGGGCAAAACCCTTACTGAGAGCAAGTTCCTCATCGGCTTTGGACTTGATTACAATGAGCTCGAGCGCAACGTCAATTACGTCTATGTCCCTGACGAAAACGATTTGAAGAGGCTCGATGCTCTTATCGCTTCGGAAGAGAAATGAATCCAAAGGCGCCCAGCGGCGCTTTTTTTCTTTTCGTCTCATAAAGAATTATGGTCAAAGGGGCAAAAGGGTGATATTGTTTCCTACGTTTCCTAGCGAGGCTATAACATGGATCTCAAAAAATATATCGGCGTCACGCCGGACTTCCCGAAAAAAGGCATCTCCTTCAAGGACATTTCCCCGCTCCTTCGCACGCCAGAGGCTTTCTCCTACTGCGTCGATGAGCTTGCGAAAGCTGCCGAAGAATTCGCCCCCACCGTTTTAGTGGGCGCCGAATCGCGCGGGTTTCTTTTTGGGGCGGCCTTGGCCTACAAAATGGGCATTGGATTCGTCATGGCAAGAAAA
>CAVHTL010000049.1:0-9774 GCA_963638955.1 bacterium | reverse complement strand
TAATGTGCTTAGCGCTCGCACCAGCGAGTTTGCTAGCTTCATGCAGTGGCGACACGGGAGAAGACCTTTCGGGCACCTATGACATCACGATGTGGGTCTCTGAGATTGCAGGCGTGAAGGAATCGTTCCAAGCTCAAGTCGCCAAATTCAATGAGGCAAACAAAGACGCTGGCATCGTAATCAACGCCACCATCGAAGGCGTTACGGAAGCTGAATCAGCCACTCAGATGCTCACTGATGTCGATGCTGGCGCCGATATCTTCTGCTTTGCTCAAGACCAATTCGCTCGCTGCGTTCAAGGGGGGGCTTTAGGTAGACTCGGAAAAAAAGCCGCAGAATTCGTCGTGAACAACAACACTGATGGTTCCGTCAAGGCCGTAACTTCTGGTGATGCCTATTATGCTTATCCTCTTACCGCCGATAACGGCTACTTTATGTACTACGACAAGCGTGTCATCACTGACGAATCCCATTTAGGCAGTCTTGAACAGCTCGTTCAAGATTGCGAGGCTGCTAAGAAGAATTTCTCCATGGAGACCAATACCAGTGCTTGGTACTTGGCTTCATTCTTCTTTGGGACTGGTTGCAAGAGCGAATGGACAACCGACGATAAAGGCAAATTCACTTCTGTCGACGATACCTTCAATAGCGATGCTGGCTTAATCGCCATGAGAGGCATGCAACGCCTTGTTAAATCCGATTACCACGTGAGTTCCTCCTCTGCTTCCGATTTTTCGGTTGGCACGACTTCGGCAATCGTCGTCAGCGGAACTTGGAGTTACAGCGGTGCTGTAGCGGCTCTCGGCGAGAATCTTGGTTGCGCCGAGCTTCCTTCTTTCTCGGTCGACGGGAAGTCCTATCATATGGGCTCCTACTCCGGAAATAAACTTATGGGTATCAAGCCGCAAAGTGACGCCAAACGGTCTTCCGTCCTCAATAGCCTCGCTCAGTATTTGACTGGCGAAGAGTGCCAAAAAGAGAGATTCGAGCAATTCTCCTGGGGGCCAAGCAACAAAGCGGCCGCCGAATCAGACGATGTAAAGAACGATAAAGTCTTAAGCGCACTTTACAAACAAAACCAATATTCGATCCCTCAAGGTCAAATCCATGGCTCTTGGTGGGATATCGCCAAAGTGCTAGGCGATGTCGCCAAAGATGCCGATCTTGATGATACTGACGCTCTCAAAGAAGGCCTAGAGAAATACAAATCTTCCATCGATGCGCTCTTCACGATGGATCCAGCAACGCAGAGAGCCTTTACCGTTATCGGTGATTTCGCGGTCGCTCCAGCTGATGATTATGTGTCTTGGGGGAGTGATCTTGCGATGACTGAAGATCCAGAAAATACATGGACCACGCCAGCTATCACTTTGACGGCGGGCGATAAATTCAAAGTTCGTCAAGGCAAATCCTGGGATGTGAGTTACGGCGATACAACCACCGAATCCAAAAACTATGAGATTACCGAAGCCACCGCTGGCAAAAAGAAGATTCAATTTGTCGGCGATGAAAAAGGCGGAACAATCTCGCTGCTAGACGCCGAATAACGTCAATCTATAGGTTGGGGTCATCACGCTCGACCCCAACCTTTTTCTCATACAAGCAGCGTGAGAAAGGGCAAAAGGCACTTATGCAAAGATATAGCGATTTGGAATATCTTAAGCTCACCAAGCTAGAGCGCTTTTTCTATAAATTCGCTTTGTTTTTTGTTTCGATCCCCGTGTGGTTCAAGAACCTTGGGATCAAGATATGGAAATTCTTGAAGAAAGCCGGTTTATTCTTCTATAACGATTTCCTCGATTTGATAAACACCTTCAAAAATGGAGATTGGAAGACACGCATTTCCTACGTCGTGATGGGGTATGGTTCATTTAGGCGCGGGCAAATAATGCGCGGGATTCTATTCTTCGCCTTTGAAGTCGTTTTCGTCGTTTACATGATTTGCGGCGGAGGGTATTGGCTCAGCATGATGCCTTCTTTAGGCCTAAGAGGGCGGGAAGAAGGGTATGACGAAGAGCTTGATGCCTGGACCACCATATATCATGACAATTCCTTCAAAATCCTTCTTTATTCCGTTTTGACGATTTTCTTTATCATCGCCTTCATCTACACATGGAGACTCAACATTAAGCAAAATCGTATCTCGGAAGAGATCTTGAAGAGCGGCAAACCGCTTAAAAGCGGCAAACAAGACATTCATTCGCTTATCGACGATCAGTTCCACAAGACGCTTTTGGCTCTTCCCGTAACCGGCATCATCGTCTTCACGGTCATGCCTATCGTCTTCATGATTTTGGTAGCCTTCACAAACTATAACGGCGCTCAAAACAATGGCTACAGCAATAACCTTTTCCATTGGGTGGGCTTAGATAACTTCAATACTCTCCTTAACTGGGAAAGCGGCAATAAAGCCTATTCGGCAGCTTTCGGCGAAGTGCTTGCTTGGACACTCATGTGGGCTTTTTTCGCGACTTTCTCCAACTATTTCCTTGGAATGCTTGTCGCCATCATGATCAACAAGAAAGGCATCAAGCTCAAAAAGGTGTGGAGGACGATCCTCGTTCTCGCTTCTATACGTTTCGAAGATGTTCTCCGATAACGGCATCGTTTTAAAGATTCTATACGATTGGGGAGTCCCACGCAGTTTCTCTTTCTTCAATGACAAATATTGGGCTCGCATCACCGTCATCTTCATCAATATTTGGGTAGGTATCCCGTATTTGATGCTCATTTCAACCGGCATTCTCATGAATATTCCTGAGGATTTATACGAGTCGGCGAAGATTGATGGCGCGAACGTTTGGCAGCAATACATGAAGATCACTCTTCCTTATATGTTATTCGTTACTGGCCCATATCTATTGACCTCATTCATCGGCAACATGAATAACTTCAATGTTATCTATTTGCTTACAGGCGGGGCCCCGACAAATATCAATGCCTCGGGCGCGGCGGGCTCAGTCGGCTACACGGATTTGCTTATCACATGGCTATTCAAGATCACGACCGGTGCGGGGAGTGAATACTATATGGCTTCCGTCATCGGTATCTTGGTCTTTATCGTCTCGGCCGTCTTATCATTGGTCGTTTATAACATCATGCCATCGAACAAACACGAGGAGGATTACCAATAATGGATTACGAAATCAACGATTTGTCTTCTCTCCCCGCGAATGAAAAGCACCACATGGGGATGCACACGAAAAAGATAATCGGCAACACGATCATCTATATCATCCTCGTGCTTATGTCCGTCATCTGGCTCATCCCATTCGTCGGTATCGTTCTCGATAGCTTTGAGGTCGCGACGACCAGCCCCCACGGCTGGATGTGGCCACATCAATGGGGTATCGACAATTACGTGAATCTTTTTGCGAAAACCGATTTCGCTAAATGGTATACCAATACCCTTATTATCGCCGCCGTCTCTTCGATCATTCAGACCATCATCGTCCTTTGCATGAGTTACACTCTCTCGCGCCTTCGCTTCAAAGGTCGCAAAGCCCTCATGAACGCGATGCTCGTCCTTGGAATGTTCCCTGGAATGCTCACGATGATCATTCTCTACCGCGTTCTTGCCGATTTAGGCATGACCCAAGCTAATTCCGTCCCTGGGTTGATTCTTGTATATGTGGCAAGCAGCGGCATGGGTTACTACGTCTCCAAAGGCTTCTTCGATACTCTTCCAAAGAGCTTAGATGAGGCCGCTAGAGTGGATGGGGCCACCAATGCGCAGGTTCTTCTTAAAGTCATACTGCCTCTAAGCAAACCAATCGTTATTTACACCTTGCTGACCTCCTTCATGGGCCCATGGGCTGACTTTGTGTTCGCCAAATACATTGCCTTCAATACATCAGCCGGCATGAACGTCGCGGTAGGATTGCAGAACCTGATTTCCACACCAGAAGGCCTTACTTCCAATTTCACCATGTTCTGCGCTGGTGGCGTACTTGTCGCGATTCCGATCACGATCCTCTTTATGTGCCTGCAGAAATATTACGTCGAAGGTGTCACTGGTGGCGCCGTCAAAGGATAGGAGATACAAACAATGGCAGAAGTAAAACTAACAAACGTCAAGAAAATCTATCAAGGCGGCGTTGTGGCCGTCCACGATTTCAATCTCGATATCGCCGACAAGGAATTTGTCGTCTTCGTCGGTCCATCGGGATGCGGGAAATCAACAACTCTCCGCATGGTCGCGGGACTTGAGGAAATAAGCGAAGGGACGGTGGAGATTGATGGCGAAATCGTCAATGACCTCCAACCGAAAGACCGCCATATCTCGATGGTCTTCCAGAACTACGCTCTTTACCCTCATCTCACCGTTTTCGAGAATATGGCTTTCCCTCTTCGCCTCATCCGTCCAAAGATGAGCCAAGAGGAAATCTATGAGCGCGTCACTAATGCCGCGGAAATCCTTGGCATTACCCCTTATCTCACCCGTAAGCCAAAAGCTTTATCGGGCGGGCAAAGGCAGCGTGTGGCCATCGGACGCGCGATGGTCAAAGACTGCAAGGTCTTCCTCATGGACGAGCCTCTATCTAACTTAGACGCGAAGCTCCGCAACCAGATGCGCGCGGAAATCATCCTTCTAAGAAAAAAGATTCAGACCACCTTCATCTACGTCACCCATGACCAGACTGAGGCTATGACGCTTGGCGATAGAATCGTCATCATGAAAGACGGTTTCATCCAGCAAGTCGGCACGCCGCATGAGGTATTCGATACGCCAAAGAACCTCTTCGTCGCCGAATTCATCGGCGCCCCGAAGATGAATACCTTCATGGCGAATTTGACTTACGAAGACGGGAAATACTACGCTTCAGCCTTTGGCGGCAAACTCGAAGTCACTGGGAGCAAAGCCAAATTGCTCCATGAGAACGTTGGTGAAATCACCGAGCCCATGGAAGTCATCCTCGGCGTTCGCCCAGAGCATATCGTGCTTGCGAAAAAACCAGGCGAAGATACTATCCACGTGACGATCCAAGTCAACGAGATGATGGGCAGCGAGCTCCATCTCCATGTGCTCACGGATGATGGCACCCAGCTTATCGTTCGCGTCCCAACGATCCAATTGAGTGACAAGGAGAGGGATTCGATGGTGGCTGGAAAAGAGCTCTATCTCACCTTTGAAGGCAAGGTCATGCAGTTCTTCGATAAAGACAGCCAAGTATCTCTTATCAACCATTAAGAAAATAAGGGGCGCTTGCAAAAAGGCGCCCCTTATTTATTGAAGCGTTTGGCATTATTCATGAAGCTAGACGCATTATATTTATTCAATAGGGAGAAAATATATGAAAAGCAAATTTGTCTTTCCTCTTCTTTTGTCTTCTTTTCTTTTGCTAAGCTGCGCAGAGGGAAACGATTCCTCATCTGCCTCTAATGGCGACTCAGCCACTACGTCGAGCGCAAATAGCAGCTCATCAAGCGCCTCTAGCAGCTCATCAAGCGTCTCTAGCAGCGTCGATGAAGATGACAGAGTGATGAACCGCGATGATGGGACGGCATTGGAATATAAAGATGTCGCTTCGCCGTATACGGTTGGCTCAACCACCAATAAAACCGTCTACGATTACGATGATATTTACGTCAATCAGCCCACGAATGAGCTTGCCGACGATTTCGCTTTCGGCGTCGATTGTTCTTCTTTATATGACGTTGAGAGATTTAGCGGCAGATTCTACGATGAAGACGGAAAAGAGGAGGATTTATTCAAAATCCTCAAGGATGGCGGGGCAAATTACGCCCGTTTCCGCCTATGGGTCGATCCTTTTGATGGAAACGGCAATTCATACGGCGGAGGCATCAATGATATCTCGACCGATATATATCTCGCTAAACGGGCTCAGGCAGCAGGATTAAAGATTCTTATCAATTTCCATTATAGCGATTCCTGGGCTGATCCAGCCAAACAGTGGGCGCCGAAAGCTTGGATGAGCCTTTCTTCAGCCGGCAAGCCAAACGTGAAGGGGAAAACCCAATATAAGCGCGTCGGCGATTTTACTGGTCAGGCCTTGAATGCTTTCAAAAACGCCGGAATCACGGTGAATGCCGTCCAAATCGGCAATGAGACCAATGGCGGGATGGCTGGGGTGACTTCAGTCACGAGCAAATACTTCGCCGATATGATCTCTAGCGGCGTAGCGACGGCCAAATCCGTTTTCCCAGACGTGAAGACCATCGTCCATTTGACGAATGTCTCCAATCCTTCAAGCGTTTACAAAGTCTACGACAACCTCAAGGACCGCTCAGTCGACTGGGATGTGTGCGGTCTTTCCTATTACCCTTATTGGCATGGCGGAAGGAAGAACCTCCAGGAAGTCATGGATAAATGCGCCGAGACATACGATAAAGAAGTTATGATCGTCGAGACCGCCTGGGGCTATACCGATACTGGCGCCTCCTACTGCAATAACCAATTCTCAAGCTCGAAATTCGGTTTGGCTGGAGGATATGTCACTAGCCCTCAAGGGCAAGCGACGGAACTATCAGATCTCGTCGATTGCTTGAGCAAGGTGCCGGAGAAGAAAGGCACTGGCTTATTTTATTGGGAACCGGCCTGGCTCCCGCTTCAAGGGAGCGGCTGGGTCAGCAAAGAGGGCGCTTATTATAACGATCACGGGTGCGACGCCTCTTCCGAAGAGGATTTATCTAGCTATAGCGATTCCTATTGCTATAGTTCCTGGGCTAATCAAGCTCTATTCGATTACACCGGCAAAGCCCTTCCTTCCTATAAGACCTATAAGCACATAATTGATGGCGATAAGACGGTCGAAGTGATGAATCTTGAGCCTAAAGAGACGAGTTTCAGCGCCACTTACAATTTGAGCGATGGGAGCGATTCGATACCAGAAAGCGGCTATATCGTAACCAATATCGGAAGCTACGTTGAGACCGATATCGAGTGGGACGAGAGTGAAGTCAAAGCCCTTTCTAGCAAAGAACAAGGCCACTACACGATAAACGGGAAAATGGGCGAATACGATGTGACTTGCGACGTGCTCGTATATCGCAACTACATCAAAGACAGTTCATTCGAGAATCAGAATACACTCCAAGGGAGCAACGCCAACGAATACAAAGTCACTTCGCCTTGGAATTTGGAAGCGAGCGTGAGCGGGGTCCGCGTTGAAAGCAAGGCCGAATGCACTGGCGGAAGCGGAAGCAAGTATTTCCACTGGTGGGGCGGGAGCGCCTTCACCTTCTCTCTTTCCCAGAAATTGAGCGATATCCCAGCTGGCACCTATAGCTTCTCCGCGAACGTATTGACCCATTTGCCAAATGAATATGGCGGATATGAATCCATCAATCTCTGGTATCAAATCGGCAGCAATGAAAAGAAAGCGGTTTCAATGATAAGCAACTGTAAAGGTTATGGGACCGGTTTGGTAGAATGGAAGGTCGCTGATATCGTTGTTAGTGGAACTAGCGATGTCACGATTGGAATGGAGGCTAGTTGCGGGGCTACCACTTGGGGCCACAGCGACGACTGGAGTTTTGTAAGAAACGCCTAAAGCCTAAAACAAGGAGAGAACTATGGAGAATAAGTTCGTACTTACTCTTATCGACCGGCCCGAGATGGCGCCGGAATACGCTCAGAAGACGACACAAAGCGGGAAGAGCGACGATTTGACGTCAAGCGCCTTGCTCGATGAATCATTATCGATTTTCATCTTCCAGCAAGAGGAGGCGCATAAGCGCGGGCTCAAGACGACGATTGAGATGACCTACGCTTCCCTTTTCAGCGACCTTGTGGTTGAGCTTGCAAAGCGCGACCACGAGAAATACGGCGATGAGATCGCTCTTACTTTGCTAGGGTTACCATGTGAGCAGTTCTACGACAAATACAAGACGAAGGACTTCTGCATCTGGATGTTCTCAAACGAGGACAAAGAGAAAATCGTCGACGATGTCTTTGGCCTCTTCTACGAGAAATTCGGCTTTTATCCAGAATCGACCGGCTCCTATTACATGGATGCCTATACCATCAACTACATCAAGAAGAAGTATCCGATGGTCAAATGCGCGATTGCCACTTGCTGGGAAGAGGGCGTGAAATGCTACCACACGACCAATAACAGTTGGTACACCTTCATCGACGGCGGCCCTTGGGCCCCTTGGATCCCTTCAAAGGTCAATAGCTGCCTTCCAGCAGATAGCGAAAAAGACGACTCCGGAATTGTGGCCATACCGCATCTTTCGCGCGATCTTATGGCCTGCTTTGACGGAAACGGCTCCAATTTTGGTACCCATCCGCAGAACGTTCTCCGCGGCATGATTTACCAAGATAACGAGCTCCCGTATTTCTTTAATCTCGTCGATATGTATCGCGAGCAAGGCAAATACAATAACGGCCACTCCTATAACATGATGTTCGTGGGGCCAGGATGGCTAAATAGGGCTGGCAGATGGGAGCAGCCCTACGAGCTTCTCCGCAAATCGTATTGCGATGGGCTTGATTATTACGCCAAACTCAAAAAAGAAGGCAAACTCGTCGATATGACGATGAGCGAATATGCCTCTTACTATAGGAAGGAGCATCCTTCCTACATGGAGCCGGAAGTGGCTCTTTGGAAAGATGTTTTGTACGGATCAGACAAACAGTATTTCTGGTATTACGATCCCTTCATGCGCGCTTGTCTCGACTTCAATCAGGGCGGAGCCATGATTTGCCTCAATCCTTATGTCGCAAAGCTGGATCTACCAGTCGGCATTGGAACAGGGAACGCCTACAACTGCTCTTATCCTTATATAATACAGGCTAACTACAGAGCAGGTTTCTTCACTCATTACGCGGGGCAAGGGACGCTTAAAAGCTGCGTGGTGAAACGCAATAACGAAGAGGTCGATTTGGCCTTGGAGAGGACGATGGCGACTTATAGCAAGGTGGGCGAGGATATCCTTCTAACCACAAACGAATTTGACGTCGCCTTCAGCGATATCACCGTCAAAATGCGCTCGAAATACCTCTTCAAGAAGGGAACGGGGGAGATTGTGACCACTAGAGAGATTCTCTCCCCGCTCGATGCAAAAGGCATCGAGATCGAAGATTATCTCGTCGGCTGCTATGGCATCGACGAATATAGCGATGATATGACCGGCATCACCCTTGAAACAGAAGGGAATGAGAAAGAAAGCCTCTCATATGCCTATAAGATGCGCGCGATCGAAAACGATGACAGTTTGGCTCGCGCGATCATCCCGGAGATCCATACAATCGTGGAGATGGGAAGCTATTCGGAAGAATATAAGGGGAGAGTTGAGGAAGGCATTGCCTTCTCGCCGATGTTCCGCTTAAGCGTGAAAAAGAGATTCACCAAGGAAGGAGAATTCGTCTCATGGCTCAAAGTAAAAAAGGAAAACTGAATTATCGCTGCCCGCAGTGCTTCATGCGCGATATCGACATCGATATGTTTTACGATGAAGCAAAGCACGAATATTACTGCATCCGCTGCTGCTACCACGGGGATGAAACGAAGGTGAAGGAGTGGAACGAGATGATTAAGCTCAAATACGGGCACATCGCTGACCGCATTACGTCTTTGAATGAAGATAATGAGCCTATTTCTTGGCATCCATATAAAAAAGGAGAGCTCTGATGTTTTTGGGCATTGATGCATCGACTCAACTCGAGGTCGATAAGAAAAACCCTCATTATTTCTATAAAGACAAGGAGATTGAACCTTGGGAATTTCTCTATAGCCATAATGAAGTGAAAAGCATGCGCCTCCGTTTATGGATCGATCCATATGATGAAGATGGGCACCCTTATGG
>CAVHTL010000048.1:0-9868 GCA_963638955.1 bacterium | reverse complement strand
GTCCTACATAAATGGAGTCGGCTTTCTTCTCGATTTGGGAAGACGAGGACGAGGAAAACGATGAAGAGGAGGAAGATGAGGAAGATGAGGAATCATCGTCAATCCCGCATGATGTGAGCATGCCAAGCGAGCAAACGCCAAGCATAAAGACCGCTAAATGTTTTTTCATGTGTTGCCTCCTTAATTAATGCCCCACTCTTCGTATTTCTCGGTTATGTAGTGATGCTCCATGTGCTCGATAAGGCCCAAAGAGTCGCCATCGGCTTTGAAGGCTTTCCGAAGCGCGGTTATCTCGCTATTTGAATAGGTGTCAGCGTGAAGATCGCATAAGGCATAACGAGGAAAAAGAGTCTCGATGAGGATGTGCTTGTGGAGACGAGCGTATTTCATAGGCTCGCTCGTTTTATAATGGGCAATCGCTTTTTCCGCTTCGTTCATCTCGTCAAGCCAATGCAAGAGCATCTGCTTTGGCCAATAAGTCGGATCGGAGCCGATCTCCTGATAAACGCCTCCGCCTAACCCGTATTGCTCTGGGTGATCTTCTAAGTAGGTCTCTCTAGCCCTCATCTCTTCGTAGTAGTTACGCATGATCGGGGCAGCGTCGTCGAAATAATTCTCAAAGAATTTGTCCGTGTATTCGCTATAGGAGGCATTGACGTCGATTTGCGCTTTCGCATCCAAGTATTCTTTAAGCTTGCCAAAACAAGTGACGTTATTGGAAGCGCGCTGCCCTTCGTTATAAATCGCGTATGCTCCGTATTGCTTCAAGAAGCGGTATGTTTCCATCATCGAGGAATAGGTGTTATACGGATACATATAGTGGTGATAATCCGTCTCATAGACCCAAGCCATCACGTTTTTGGTGTATTTGCTCCAATCAATGATGTTTGTGGCGTAACGCGAATTCTCTTCCTCGTAGAATGACTTCGTGTAATTGGCGTAAATCGGAGCCGTGAAAACCATCACGTCGTCGTTGCATTTTAGGCTCGGATCGTCCTCGACGGAAGTGGTCGGCGGTTCAAAAGAAGCGTGATAAGAGAAGAAGCAGACGTAGACCGTGCGTTTCTCGGTGCCTTTTTCTTCGGCTTGCTCTTCAAGATGCTCTTGGAGCTTGTCGTCGAGCTTGTTCGCAAAGCGAATAAGGGCGCCAGAAACGGCTCCGTCCTTCTTCTTTTGCTCTAAACAGGCATCGCAAGTGCAAGAAGTATTGATGTCGGCCTGGGTGAAAGAGCAAATCGATGCATTATGATTCGCGTCAACTGTCGCCTCCAGTACTTCATAAGCCGCATCAACCATCTTCTCAAGCGATTCGGCGTTGCCGTGCGCCGTGTAGCAAAGCTGAGAGAGATCATCGCTATACCACTCCGGATGATATAAATCGGCGTTTTTGGAATTCGCGTAAGTCTCTTTCGGGAGATAATCGAAGATGTTGTGGACGGTTGCACCGGTTTTCCCGTCTTTTCTGACAGCTCTCATCATCTCGAAATTGAGGCTGTAGCCAAGCCCATAACGAGTAGCGTCGGTGATGTAATTCGTGTAGTTGCGCCACTGGGAATCCGGAGCTTCGATGATTTCGATGTCCGGCAAGGTTTCGGCAGCGTTTTCATAAACGATGGTGTCCTCGCTTATCATGTCAAAACCACAGATGGCATTCAAAAGGCGAAGCACGCCCATATGGTAGCCTTCACTATGCGGAGCCATGAAGAACAAGGAGTTTCCGTAGCTGCTGATGTAATATCCGGAAATGCCAAGATTGTCGTCGGGCATCGTTTTGCCGGATTCGATGAATAAATTCTGGCAGCCCACTACGACGTATTTGCTTGATTTGTTTATTCCGCCAGCAAATTCGCTCAGCTTAACAAGAGGCAAAGAATAACCGGAGGCGTTTGCGATCTGAGAGCTGAAATAGCTCGCGGCCGTCGTGATATCGGTATTCGAGTCATCGTAAATAATTTTGTAAGCGCTTGATAAACTGCCTTCACTATTTTTGATAAAGCTTCTAAGCCCGTTTTCTTTGATTGTTATTTTGTGAAGCGTTCCGCTTTCAAGCAAAGGCGCGCCACCATCGCTTACCGGCGTGAGCAAAGAGGAAGAGGAGGATATTTCGGAAGAAGATGATGAGTCGGAACTAGGGACCTCATCGTTTTGGCAAGAAGCGAGAAGAGAAGACAAGACTAAAGAAGAGACAACCAATAATAAATGCTTTGCTTTCAATTTCATCGTTTTATTCCTCCACGGTCACGCTTTGAGAGATACTGACGCAATTGCCAGCTTCATCAAAGACAGTAACCCTAAACGTATAGACACCAGCGTATTGGAAGGTAATTCCGTCATATTTGTCATCGTACCAGTGCGTTGTGCGCCCCTTCGGATTGATTATCGAGCGGATTATCGTGAGATTCTCATCGCTGCTGACTTCATCTTTCGCTACGAATGCCGGGAAAAAGACGCTGTCGCCGACTTTGGCCGTGCTTGGAAGAGTCGAAGTCCAAGAAGCGGTCGGGCATTTATCGTCATATACTCTCACGACATATGTCATCATCGCTTGGTTGGCTTTGCTCGCGAACTCCTCATCTTCCATGGAAGTGAGGCTGAAATAGTATTCACCATATTGATCAAGCACCAATGAATACGTTTGGCGCGGATCGACTTCTGAGAGCGTGAAGCCGTTTACGTCTTTTGCCGGAGTTCCATCGGGGGCATAGACGCTCATTACGAATTTGACGAGCGGAGAGATAACATCGAAAGAATAAGCAGGATTAATGGTATAGGTGCTGCCGTGCTTTTCCGTTCCGCCAAGATCATCGCCGGCGTTAATGACGGGAGCGATACGGTCGCGGAGAGTTTCGTTTGAGAAAACGTATTGCGACACGCTTTCAAATAGGAGCGATGAACCTGTTTGCCCGTTGAGGGAGATAGAGGCGTAAACGCGCTCCGAATCGAATCCTTCAAAAGCGGTACCATCATCGTAAGATAGGACTGGCAAACTGATATCGCCAATTGAGAAAGCGCCATTTTCGTAAGTCAAAGGATAAGAGGAGACGGTCGTATTGAAGTTATTGTTGAATAACTGCTTTTTGGAGCCAGAAACCTCTAGATAGGTAGACGAATCGCTATAAGAAATGGCGGCGGATATGACTTTATCCTTGTTGAGCGAATCGATGAGACTGACTTTGATGGAGGAACCATCATTCATCCCTTGGACTTGCGATAAGGTCAAACTTGCGTTCGAAGCCATAAGAGCGTTAGCGAAATCTATCGTGGCAGCTTCCCCTTTTGAGGTAATCCGCATGCCGCTTTTCTCCAACGCTTTATCGTAATTAGAGCCCAAGAAATAATTGTTCAAATTCAAGGCGTTCGCGTTTTCTTCCGTCCCATAAGGAAGGACACCTTGGATTTCGTCTTCTTGCAAAACGACGCCGTTATAAATTGTTTTGATTTTCACCTTGTCGCTCGTGACGGTGAGATTCGGTCTATAAAGATCGCCAGGCGCATAGTTTTTGCTGCCAGAAGCATCAGTAATCTCAATGGTTGGATATTCGTGCTTCAATTCATTCGAAACGTAGTAATAGGCGTAGGACTCCGGGATGTAGTAGCCGCCTTTGGAGATAAAGTAACGCGGATAGGCTATTTCGTTTTCAAGAATCGGCATTTTGCCGTCCACAACATTCACCGTGTAGCTTTTCCTCGTGACTTCGCCAATCATATCACTCACTTCGTAAATGATTGTGTAGGCGCCCATTGAAAGCAAACGGACTCCGTCTTTGACCTCCACTTCATCTTCATCATCATGCTTTACGTAGATTTTCTGGGTTAAATCACCGCAGCCGTCACGTAAATCGGTAGCGGCGTCAAGTTTCAAATATGAACCGATCGCCGCTTCTTCCTTGTGAGCTGGAAGAGAGAAGTCAGGAGCCTTTATTTGTTCCATCACGGAGATGGATTTCACGAGTTTCCCGATGTTGCCAGAATAGTCTTTCGCTGTATAGACGATGCTATAAACGCCAGCCTTGTCCATTTTGAAGCGTCCATCTACAATCGCCACATCGACCATCGAATCGGGGTTTGCGTAGTTATAGACGACGCGCGTCTCCACTTTGGCTTCTCCGCTTATCTCGTCGAATGCCGTGGCTGAAGGGACGGGATAAGTGTAGCCAATCGCCCCAGAAGGAAGCTCGGCGTCATTATCAAGAGTGATAACCGGCCCTTCTTTGTCTTCGAAGACGTTGTTTTTGACCGCTTCCGCTCCTTTTCCGCGGAAATCCGTGATGACGATATTGCCTGTGGATGAAGAATATCCATCACAAGAGATGCTCATCTTGACTTTGTCGCTCTTGAAACCTTCGAAGGCAGAAGAGAGCGATGGGGAGTCCAGAGTCAAAACCGTGCCATCCATCGTTTTTCCTTGACTATATTTGGTGCCATAAACAGTTTTGGTGGCATTATCATAACCAATCGTGAAGAAAGCTTTGTCGGGCTCGGTGTTCGAATAACTGTCGTAGGCATTCGCGCCGATGAAGGAAACGCCGCTCCAAGTTCCCCAGGTATCGTTCACGTGGAGGCCTTGACTGTCGTGCATGCCAGCGTATGTGCTCTGGGCGTTGCTTCTAGCCATGATGCTAGAGACTTGGCCATGGGAATAATAAAGCTCTTTCACGTAAAGGGATGGATCATTGATGTCCGTCAAAGTAACGACAAGCTGAGTAAAATCGGCCGTTCCTTCAGTTGAAGGGATGATATACCCCTTCAAAAGCATGTTCGTGGCAGTCAATTCGCTTATCGAAATCGGTTCGGTGAAAGTGACGCTGTCGCCATACGCTAATTTGATAAGAGACCCAGCGGTGCTCGCTTTGTATTTTTTAGCGTCCTCCGCGGAAAGATAGGAAATCGAGCTCTTCTCTACGTTCGAGACTCCAAACTCAGGATAAGGGACCTCCACGGTTTTGATGACGGAATGGATTTCGCCATCGACATTCACTGTATAAGTGAAGGTGTAAACGCCATACATCGAATAGGTAAGATCGTTGCCACTTACCTCTTCACCATTAGGGAGAGTCACAATGCAAGCGGCTGGATAATCGACGCCATTGTAGTTGTAACTCATGCTTGGGGTCGAAACGCTTGCCCCGTAAGCGACCTCGCTTGCGTCAAACTCGTTCCAACCAGCGCGCAAAACCTGTGGTCGGCCTATAGATAGACCCATTCCTAGGGCGATTGCCCCAAGGGAGACGACTTTCAATTTCATAATTACTCCTTTATCCCTTGATTCCGCCTACGGTGAGTGAACCCATGAAGCGGTCTTTGAAAATGACGAAGAGAATGACTACAGGCGAAGACACCAAGATTGTGGTAGTCATAATGACGGGGAGAGTCGAATATGTGGAATCGTTGAAGAATTTGTACCAAAGCGAATATCCAAGCGTCGCTTTTTCGCGAAGGTAGATCATCGGCGTTTGGTAATCGTTCCAGAATTCCACGAAGTTGATGAGCAGAACCGTGAAGAAGACGTTTCTTATAAGCGGGAAGGCGATATGGAAAAGGATCTGCCAGTTATTCGCCCCATCAATTCGGGCGGCTTCAAAGAACGTCGATGGCATAGCCTTGAAAGAGGCATACATGACAAAGAAATAGAGGCCAAGCGTATTGGCTTTTAGTATCCAAACGCCGACGAGATTGTTGATGATGAGAGAATATTCACCGATCTTGAATGAATAAGCGACGGATAGTTCGCTTGGCAAACTGCCGACAATCGGTATCACCATCGCCACGAGAACAGCGGTATAGACGACTTTGCCTGGCTTAAAATCGAAGCGCGCGCATGCATATGCCGTCAAGCAAGGGACAAGCGTTTTGAAGAAGGCGCTGCCGACGGCGTAAATGAGGGTATTGCCTACGATTCCCCAGAAGCCGATGCGCGTTCCTTTGCTGCCGCTCATCGAGAAATTCTTAAGGACAGAAGCGTAATGAAACGTGAATTCGGTCGGCCACTTGTAGTAATTGCCTTCATTGATGAGCTCGTTGTCCGATTTGACGGAAGTCGTTATGGCCCAAAGCAAGAGTCCGCCCAAAAGAACGGCGTAAATGAGAAGAATGACCAAAACAATTATGGGGAAGGCGCTCCACTTTTTCTTTTCGAGATGGCTTTTTCGCTTGAACGCGAATATTTGTTTCGTGCTCATATCGTTAATCCTCGCTGGGGCCTTTATGCTCCAATAAATACTTAAGTCCGAAGACAAGCGGAATGATTATGACGGTGCAAATGATCCCCAAAGCCGCCATTTGATGGAAGGCAATGGACGAATAATCTCCGCTTGCGGCACTGGATTGGACGTTGTTATAGATGATATAGCCAATCGTTCCAGGCCCCATGTTCGCCAAATCGGAGCTATAAAAAGTGAAAAGGTTGTATTGGTTTGTGAAAATCGTGGCAACGCCAGTAATGATGAAAGTTGTCAAAGTCGGATAGGTGAAGGGGAGAACAATGTACCAGAATTCCTGAAACGGTTTAACGCCCTCTAAAGCGGCCGCTTCATAAAGCTCATTCGGAAGCTCGCTCATTCTATTTGAGTAAATCATCGTCGTGGTGCCTAGATTGATGAAGATATAGAAGGCAGCAAGCGTGATATAGGAAGAAGGGCTATATTTGCTCGTTATCGATTCGACCATGAGCACGCCGATTTCCGCGAACATCTCCGGAATCGCCCAGTTGCAGAAATTGAGGAAGATGATGGACATGACCATCGCGGAGATAATGGAAGGGAGAAAGAGGAAGAACTTGAAGAATTTCGATCCGAAGTATTTCCGCGAAATGTAATATGCGAAGAACAAAGCAAGCGGAATGGCAATGACGGCCGTCCCTAAATAAAGGGCGATCGAAATGCCGGCCGCCTTGAGCAAATCGTTGATTCCGCCATTGACGAAAAGGCTTTCGAAATAATAGAAGAAGCCGCCATTGCTGTTCTCGCCGAAATTGAAGGCCAAACGGAGAGAATTGATGTTTACGTAAATGTAGAAAACGGCAAACTGCAGCACCGGCCAAGCAAGCAGAATCAACTGGAAGATAAGATCCTGCCGCTTGGTAGCGCTTGTTTTATGCTTTCTTTTCGCTAACGCGGGGCTCATAAGGTTTGCCAAACGGTGTCGCGATAATATTTGTACATCTTCGCTAAATAGGTGCCGGCAGTCTCAGTCGATTTGGCTTTGAATTGAGTGGAAGGCCAACTCATGATGTTGCTCGTGAAGTAGCGGCGCGAAATGATGTAGTTGCCGACTGTTTTCCTGAATTGCTCGTTGCGGGAGGTTGGGATATTGATGGTCGAATTGTGCGCATAGTTCCAGAAGCTCTGGCCGAATTTGGAAAGGCTTGCGTAGGCATCATCAGTAAGCGTGTAGTTGAATGATTTCATGCAGTTCGTCGATTTGGTGAAGCTCACAAGCGATTCGTCGGTATTCATGTATTGGATGAAATCGCCAGCCAAAGCCGCAATATTCTCGCTTAGTCCGCTCTTCATGAAGCAGGAAGATTCAAAACTCGCGACGGTGACTGGATCATATGGAGTCGAATAGCTTGGGCGAGGAAGCGGCATCCAGCCAAAATCAAGCTGCGAGCGCTCGCTCTCAGTGAGGCTATTGATTGCGTCGGTTGCCTCGTTCTCCCACCAGTTGCCGTCGATAAGCATTGCGATATTGACGTTTTTGTCTCTGCCAGCTTTGCCAGGCAAACGGCTGAAGGTCGAATTGATGAAATTCTTCTGCGCGTCAGTATGGGCATAGGATTCGCCAGAGGCGACTACATAAAGCCAGCTGTCGCTCTTGCTTACATCACTATTGGCGATAAGAGTATGGAGGAAGTCCATTCCGTAATATTTGCCAATGCTTCTTTGCACTTCGTATCCATCGTATTTGCCGCCATCTACCGCTTCAGGATGGACGGTGACTTTCTCAGTCACAGGCAAGCCGCTCTCATCGTATAAGACGTCGCTTAGATCGTCATTGAACTTAACGACCTCTACCTCGCCATCCATTGTATATGAAACATTGTTCATGGCTGCCCCTTCGGCCTGAGCGCCGGTGACGGCCGCTAATTCGGTTAGGTAGTTATAGGAATTCTTGCCTAAGTGCGTGAAAGGGACGTTTCCGCTCGCACGAATGTATTTGCAAAGATCGTAATAGTCTTGGTAGGAGACAGGAAGCCCATCGTCATTCGTTCCTTTGACACCGTCTGGCCCTGCGCTCTTCGTGTCGGAATCATCGATGATGAATTTACCATCGCCCGTCTTGGTCTCGTAGCCATCAACGAAATAGTAGCCTTTGTCGTCGAATATTTTCTTGTTGTAGACAATGCCCATCGAGGCCGTGTAATGAGGAAGAGCATAATAATGGGTTAGGCCATTATCATCAGGAATACCGTAGTAATTCTTGTCTTGAGCGAACATTTTGCTCTCGATGGTTTTGCTCTTCTCATAAGGATTCTCGCCAGTGACATATTTCGTTATGTCAGCAAAAGCCCCGTCCTTTACCATATTCACGTAATTAAGGCTCTCGAAGAAATACACTTGGTGGTAGCCGTTTATGATATCGCCGGAGGCCGGATATTCTTTTTGCTCGGTGATGACGATCTGGACGCCTTTCTTTCCTTCTTCGTAAACATCATCTGCGTGCAAGGCTTCGTATTTGCTTTTGGCCTCATATAGCCACTTGCTTCCAAAACCGCCTTGGTAGGATTTCACGTAAAGCTGCGTTTTCTCGGAATTGACTGGCTCATCTCCTCCGCCACCGCTGCTGTTATTACTGCTATTCGAATTCGTGCCGTCAGTGCACGAAACAAGGGCGAAAGCCACAAGCGCAAGAGGCAATAGTTGTTTTTTCATAAGAAGTGCTCCTTATCCTTTTACCTGGTCAAAAATGGCCTGGTTCCCTCAACTTGACGTAAGCATAAACAAAAAGCGCTTACATTAACACTTTCTTTTCGCTCATATATCTATCGGTTTTGCTCATTGCTGTTTTGCTGAAACCGCCCTTCCTTTAGGAAGAGAAAATCGTCTTGCTTTTAAAACCTATCGAAAAATCCCTTATGCCGATACCGATATGTTGATTTTCGCTAGATAATAATAGGTAATTTCGCTCTCATCGTAGATGAAAATGCAAAAATAGATAACGATGGCTAATTTTAAGAGGTTTTATTTTGATAAAAGGGCTTACAAGCAGTATTCACTTTCTATTTTAATATGTTTTTGTATTGTTTTATGATTATGGCGTCGGAGGAAATATGGATCAGTATCAATCTCACTACACAAGCGTGACTCTGAACTCGGAATTTCGCCCGTATTTAAAAGCAACGTTCCATCAAAGTTATCGGAACTTTCTTGGGTATCACGGACACACCGTATGGGAATTCTTCCTCGTCACGAAAGGATCTTATCAACATGACTTCAACGGCAAAAAAGAAGTCATGCACAAAGGCGATGCCTATCTCATTCGACCAATAGACCATCACGCAATTAGTCAAAATGAACCAAATTCGGTTTGCCTATTCGTGACCATAAGCATCGAGCACATGAAAGAGGCGTGCGCCTATCTCTCGAAGAGTCTTTATGACGATTTTATGAGTAAGTCAGCCTTAGTCTGCTCCCTTGCCGATTACCAGATCAGAAAAATAATGGATTTGTGCTTTTATATCCAAGAAGGGTTAAACGGCGAGGTGAAAAAGCTCGAACTTCCTACTTCCTTGCTCATTCTTGACATCATAAATGCCGCGATTAGTCAAAATTACGTCTTTGACGAAAATAAGCCGGATTGGCTGCTCGAATTGATCAAAAAAATACAGTCCCCCGAAAATAAAAGCTGGCACGTATCAGACGTCATGGAC
>CAVHTL010000047.1:0-10162 GCA_963638955.1 bacterium | reverse complement strand
AGATGGGGACGGTCAATATAAAAGCCAGCGAAAAACTAAAGGAGGCTATTTCCTCTTTCAAAAAGGGCAATGAAGAGCTCGCTGAGGCCTTAAAGGAGCTTACAAAGTAATTTTATGTGCGTATCCACTGTATATAAGGATAAGAAAAGCGATGGCGATATCCTCATGAGAAACGTCATGGAAGTAGAGACGAATAAAGGGGTGCTCACTTTCACCGACATCATGGAACGGAAACTGAAATTCAAAGGCGAACTCGTGAAAGTTAATCTCGTCGACGGCTATCTCATCGTGAAAGAAAGCAAATAAGAGCGATATGGATAAGACCAGGATATTGGCTTTTTGCGGCAAAGGCGGGGTAGGAAAAACCTCTATTTCCGCTTTGACGGTGAGGCTACTTTCCGAAACTTATCCAGAGAAGAAGATCCTTGCGATTGACGCCGATCCCGCGATTGGTCTTGCGACCGCTCTCGGGGTTTCTTCCTCTTCTACGGTCGACGATATCAGAAAACTTTTCATCTCCCATGCCGAAAGCGGGGATAACAAGGCCGCCCTTGAGATTCTTTCCGAAGCCAAATACCAGATTTTCGACGCGCTCAAAGAGATCGACAACGTTTCTTTTTTGGCGATCGGAAGGCCAGAGGCAAGCGGATGCTACTGCAAGGTGAACGCATATCTGAAGGAAGTCATTTCATTGCTCGCCTCTAATTTCGATTATGTGGTGATCGATGGAGAGGCGGGGATCGAGCAAGTCAATCGCCGCGTCATGGAAAAGGTGACTCACCTAGTTTTGGTGAGCGATGCCTCAAAGAAAGGAATCGAAGTCACGAAGACTATCAAAAAAGTCGCCAAAGACCTTTCGATGTTTGAGACCGATGGGCTCATTTTGAATCGCGTCGATCCTAACTTGGATCTTGCGCGTTTGGATCTAACTGGGCTCAATCTGCTCAGCAAGATAGACGATGATACGAAGATGAGGGACGCTGATATCGATGGCGATTCGATTTTCACGCTCGATGAATCGACCGCTTTCGTGACGGGGGTCAAGAAAGCCCTCAATAGATTAGGGATATTAATGGAGGAGGCCTCATGAAAGACCTAAAACATCTATATTATTTCGAAAAGCTCTTGGAGGACGCCAATAACGAGTTGGTGAGAAAAGGGAAAGAGGATGGCAATAAGTGCATTGGCACCACCTGCTACCAAATCCCGGAAGTGCTCATCAATCTCAAAGGCTGCTTCTCTTCGCGCCTTCGCGCCCCACGCACAGGTTCCATGGAAATGGGAACATATTACATGACCTCTTTCCTTTGCGAATACACCCGCGCATTGCTAGAGAGAGCCATTGAAGGCGGATATCAGTTCCTCGATTGCCTTCTTACGCCTGATGGCTGCACGATGATCAACCGCTGCGTGGAGAACATGGAACTGCTCAAGACTATCCCAAACGACGGCTTCTTCTACGAATACCTCGAAGTCCCGATGAAGGATGACGATAATGGCCTTAGCCTTTACATCTCCGAATGCCGGAAGAAAATCCTTGATTCGCTCCATAATCATTTTGGCATCGATACGAGCGATGAGGCGCTCCGCGAGGCGGTGAAAGAGCACAATAAGCTTTGCCGCATCATCACTGAGCTCGGGAATTTCAGAAAAGAGGATAATCCGCGCATCAGCGGATACGAATTCCACATCATCACGCTTTGCACTTATGTTTGCCCGCATTATCTCCTTCTCGATAAGCTGGAGGAGACGCTTGAGGAAGTGAGAAACAGGGTGGTGGACGAGAAAAAGAAATTCCGCGCCCGAGTGCTCGTGGTCGGGAGCGAGGTCGATGACGTTGACATGATTAAGCTCGTCGAAGACAGCGGCGCCCTTGTGGTTGGAGATAGATATTGCTTCGGTTCTCTCCCCGGAAGAGAGGAAATACTCCTCAACGACAAAGACGATGTCCTTACTCAAATCTGCGCCCACTACATGCATAGCTGCATGTGCCCGCGCCACATGAACCTCGCCAAATTCAAGCGCAGGAAAGAATACGTGAATGAACTCGCGAAAGAATACAAAGCCGACGGAATCATCTACGAGCAGATGAAATTCTGCGATCCGTGGGCTTATGAAAGAGTCACCGGCACCCATATGATGAGAGACGAATACGACTATCCTGTCCTCTCCATCGATAGGCCGTATGCTGTTGGGAATTCCGGGCAAATCAGAACGAGGGTGCAGGCTTTCGTTGAAAGCATCGAGATCAAGAAGATCCAAGGAGGCAATAAATAATGGGCAAAAAGGTTGGGAGCGAGCCATTAGGCAAGCTCTATAACGGCAAAAGGGTCAGGAAGAGAAGAGAGTGGAGAGGCCTAGTGGATACTCTCTACGATTTCAAATGCTGGCTCAAGATAATGTGGATGCTCGCCAAATTCGTGATGAAGCCGGCGAATATCAAAGGCCTTCTCACGTATCGATGGATGATTAATTATCTCGCGGTTCCGATGATGATCGACAAGCACACCACGGGCTTACGGGGCGAAGCTCTCCGCATCGCTCACACCGAATACGATTTGGTCGCTTTAGACATCGCTCAGCTTTTGACGCGCTGCTTCAAAGCCGACAAACGCTGCGGCAACAATCAGAAATTCTCAAAGAAATGTGTCATTCTCGACGAAAACGAGATGTTCCACATTATGTGCGGCTTCCCAAATCTATACGCTGTCTCTTGGGAAACGGCCGCGATTTATGTCTCCGTTCTCCTTAATGGCGGAGCCGTCACCCATTATCTCGATGTTCTCCAGGAAATGGGCATCCCAGGCGATGTCTGCCCAATGCCGGCCGCTGAAGCCGGCGCGGCGGTGGATGAGGATATGCCTATTTACGGGGCTTGCGCGATTCAATGCAACACCACTTGCGATGGCTCGCTTCTTGGCGGAGGCATCATGAGCAAGAAATACGAAGAATTCGGCATCCCAACATTCCAAATCGCGGCACCTCTCCGCCACACTGAGGAAGGCGTCCAGGAATACGCAGCGCAGGAAATCAGGAACGCCATCAAATTCATCGAGGAGAAAACAGGCGAGAAATGGGACTGGGATTATTACTTCAAATGCGCGAAACGCTTCAATGAGGAAAATCGCCTTCGCAAGAGCTGGATGGATATGTCGAAAACCGAATATCCGCAGGTTTACGGCGCGAATCTCGCCCTATATGCCGAGACCACCTATATGGCCGTGGCTGGAAGAAGCGACGATTTTGTAGAAGCTGACAAGAAAATCACCAAACTCGCCGAAAAAGCCTTCAAGAAGAAAGCGCTCGTCTGCAAAGAGAATCGCCACCGCGCGATCATCTGGGGAGTTCAGTCGCAATTCTATACCGACTTCTTGCCTTGGCTCCAAAACTGCTGGGGCATTCTCCCGCTCGTCGACATGCTTTCCCTTGTCTATTTCGATGAGATAAGCGAGAACGACAAAGATCAGGCAATCTATGACATCGCGAAGATGTATCAAGAGATGATCATGAGGAACAGGACGCATGGCGGCTACGAGGTGCTTCTTGACGATTTGTGGAAATTCTGCGAGGAATATCATGCCGATATGGTTATTCTCTGGGAGCACATCTCCTGCAAAGCGCTCGTAGGCATGCACGGCTTATTCGAGCAAAGGGCGAGAGAGCATGGCATCAAACTCATCTGGGTCAATCACGATTTGATGGATCCGCGCGTCATCTCCAAACAATCGATCCGCGATGACGTCAATAGATACATGCGCTCAGTTATGAGAGAGGAGCCAGTCGATCCTTCTTTGGAAGTCATAGACGATGCGGCTTCTTGGTAAATAGAGGAGAAAAAGAACAATGAAATATTATGGTGGATGCGATTCTGGCAGCACTTATACAAAGTGCGTCATAGTCGACGAAAACGGCAAGATGGTCGCAAACGTGACCTTGCGTAGCCGCATCAACAGCGTCTTAAGCGCCCAAGAGGCGCTCGATGAGGCCGTCAAGCAAGTCGAAGGCTTATCGTCCGCGAAAGATTTAGCCTATCTCGTCGGCACGGGATATGGCCGCAACAAAGTGCCTTTCGCTGACGAGAATATCAGCGAAATCTCTTGTCACGCGATGGGTGTGCACGTCACTGACCCAAGCGTGAAAGCCATCATCGATATCGGCGGGCAAGACGTCAAAGGCATTGCCGTGGATAAAGATGGCACCGTGCTCAATTTCGCGATGAACGATAAATGCGCCGCCGGTACCGGGCGTTTCTTCGAGGCGATGGCTAGAGCCTTCGAGATGGATCTCGATACCTTCTCCAAGCTGAGCCTTTCGGCCAAAAACATCATTCCGATTACCGCTCAATGCACCGTTTTTGCGGAGAGCGAGGTCATTTCGCTTGTGGGCGAAGGGAAACCGATGGACGAAATCGCGGCGGGAATAGAATTCTCCGTGGCCAAACGCTGCTTCGTCATGGCCAAGAAGGCCGGAGCAGTCGACAACATCGCTCTTACTGGCGGCTGCGCGAAAAACGCGGGCCTCAAAGAAGCTATCGAGAAAGTCCTTCATCTCAAAGTCGTTGAGCTTAAGATCGATCCGCAGCTTATGGGCGCTTTAGGCGCCGCGACTTTTGCCCTAAAGAAGGGCCGGGCGGAGGCAAAATAATGGGTACGGCTTTAATCATTTTAACTTGGCTTTTGTTCGCCCCGATGGGTTGTCCTTTATGGGCCAACATCGTCCTGACCGTCGTTGGGGGTTTCATTGCCCTCTTCGCGCTTCTATTCATCGTCTATTTCTTCAATCTTGATATGAAGCTCACCTCCTCTTTGGAGCCGCTTCTCACGAAGCTCAACGAGAAGAGGAAGCGCAACCGCAAAATCTAGTTATGTTCATTTTTGATGAGCTTGTCGAAAGCGTTAATCAAAAAATCAAAGAAGAGGCAAAAAGCTTGCCTCTTCTTTTAAACGTGTCCGTCAAAGAAGATAAAAACCAGTTTATCTTCCCTAGCGAGAAAGCCTTTGAGCTCGGGGTGAAGCCGCATATCGGCACCTCTTTATCCTTGCTCACGGACGAGAGTTTCCCCGATGAGATAGTGCTTTTGGGGGAAGATCTCAATGAGCTTAAGGAATATAAGAATTACGCCCGCATCGTCATCGGGAGCATCGACACGGAAAAAATGGGCGAAAAGAACGCTTTCTACAATAACATCCGGAAATTCGATTACGTGAAATACCATTTCGCTTATCCTGAGACCATGGTGAGGGTTTCTTCTTTCAATAACCTCGAGAGTCTCTTGATGAGCAAAAAAGGAGCGAAAGAGGGGATCGATTTCTCAAAGCTTGGTAGCTATTTCATCTCTAAATACAAAGAGCTTCCTTTCGTGAAAAGCGTCAAGATGATTTTCATAACATCTGACTATTTCCCCTATTCTTCTCTTTCCGCGATTCAAAAGAAGGCGGAGAGCATCACCAAGGCTCTCGACCATCTTATGAACAACGTGAAGATGGATTGCCATTCCTGCGCTCTCCAAGTCATTTGCAGCGAAGTCGAGAAAAAAGTCGAAAACGATTTCAAAAAATAGTTTCGCCTTATCTTGCTTCCTTTTATAGCAGAGGCGTCTTTTTATTCTCCTAAGAGAATATTCATGAATTATTGAGTGTTTTGCTTATCGGATTGTGATATAAAAACAACGTTTAAAGAAACAAAGGCAACGATGAATAGATACGATGCGATAGTGGTGGGGGCAGGCAATGCTGGGCTTTCCTCTGCCGCGACGCTTTCTAAAGCCGGGCTCAAGACCATCGTTTTCGAAAAAAACAATCTCCCAGGCGGCTCAGCTTCGAGCTTTAGACGCGGGCGATTTGAATTCGAGACCTCGCTTCACGAGCTTGCTCAGGTGGGAAGCGATGAGAAAGAAGGTCAGGTCAGGAAACTCTTCAAGCGCCTAGGAGCGAAAGTCAACTGGGTCAATGACAGCCATTTGTATCGAGTCATATCGACTGACGAGAAAGAACGATACGACGCGAACATGCCTTCTGGCGAGGAGAGATATATCGATGAGCTCGAAAAGCTTGTCCCAGGCTCAAGAAAGAGCGTGAGCCGCTTCTTCGCTCTCGCCAAAGAGGGACTGGATTCAATGCACGAACTCGCAAAGGGCGGCGTCAGTCTTTTTAGGATATTCAGAAAGCACCGCAATTTCATGCGTCTAGCGTCTCACTCTGTCGATGCGGTCATGAAAAAGCTGGGAATTCCCCTTAAAGCCCAGCATATACTCACCACCTATTGGCCATATATCGGCGTAGAGACTTCGACGCTTGATTTTTTGACTTTCGTGATGATGTTCTATGTCTATATCGAAGATGGCGTCGGTTTGGTGAAAGGCTTTTCGCACGCTCTTTCCTCTTCTTTGGATAATGCGATTAGGAAAAACGGGGGCGAGGTTCGTTACAATTCGCCCGTTGAGAAGATACTCGTGAAAAATGGGAAGGCTTATGGAGTCGAAGTCCGCGGGGAAACTTTTTTGAGCGATCACATTATCTGCAATTGCTACCCAAACGATGTCTTCTCTCGTTTGATCGATAAAGATGAGATTCCGGAAATAGAGATAAAGAAAGGCAACGCGCGCGATCTTGCTCTCTCTTTTTTTACGGTCTATCTAGGCTTGAACCGAAGCGCGGAAGAGCTCGGCATAAAGGATTATTCGGTTTTTTTGGAGCCGCATTGCTCCGCGAAAGGGCAATATGAGAACAGTTTCTCTCTCGGCGGCACAGGCTGGGTTATCGTCAATTGCCTCAACACACTCATTCCGGAAACCTCAGAGAAAGGGACTTCCGAACTCTTTTTCACCACCTCGATTTATGGCGATATCTGGAGCAAAGTCAAACCAAAGGAATATAAAAAGACGAAGCTTAAAATCGCCGAAGAGATGATTGATTATTACGAGAAGACGCTCGGTGTTTCCATCAAAGAGCACATTGAGGAAATCGAGATTGCTAGCCCGGCGACTTTCGCCAGATACTTATCAAGCCCTAACGGGACGCCGTATGGCTATCAAGGCCATCCTTGGGATTCAGTGATTCCGCGCGTCGTCTTTAACGAGAAGGAGCGAAGCATCGTAGGCCTACGCTTCTGCGGGGCGCATGATGAGAGAATGGATGGGTACGGATCCGCTTATTTCTCTGGCGAAAACGCAGCGATTAAAACGATCGAAGATATAGAAAGAAGCAAAAACGATGGCAAAGAATGAAATCAGATGGCTAAACCCGTTCAAACTGCTTTCCCTTTTTTCTCTTCGCAAGAAAAAATTCAAAAAAGCCGCAAAAACGCCTCTTCCTGACGAATATCCGGTCAATAAGCTTGCAAAAGCGCTTCATCCAGAACGCCAATTTGTGATGATTTTTAAAATCATCGAGCATTCAAAAGACTGCAAAACACTCTTCTTTTGCCCGAATAAAGAAAAAGGGACGGAGAATCTTGCCTATTTCTCAGCCGGTCAATACATCGTCTTGATGCTCGATATCGAGGATATGAAAATCAAACGCCCCTATTCCCTTTGCTCTTCTCCACAAGAATCGCTTTCTGGGCTTTATGCCATCACGGTGAAGCGCGTTGAGGGAGGGATAGCCTCAAACTATATCCTCGATAAATGCAAGGAAGGGGACACACTAACAATATCTTCGCCGCTTGGGAATTTCGATTACGTTCCTTTGCGCGATGCAAAAAACGTCCTCGCTATTGCGGGAGGAAGCGGCATCACGCCATTTCTTTCGATGAGCAAAGCAATCGAAGAAGGCGATGAGGACTTTAACCTCACTATCCTATATGGCAGCAGGGATTTTGACTCTATCCTCTTTTTCGATGAACTTGAGGAGCTAGAGAGAAATTGCGACAAAATCAAGGTGATCCATGTTTTAAGCGATGAGAGGAAAGATGGTCACGAATATGGCTTCATCAACAAGGAGCTAATAAAGAAATACGCTCCAGAAGGTACCTATTCCATCTTCATTTCCGGCCCGCAACCGATGCGAGACTACCTAGACAAAGAACTGTCTGAAATCGGCATAGAGAGAAAATACATCCGCCATGAACTGTATGGCGAAATCCTTGACCCATCTAGCCAAGAAGATTATCCGGGCGGAGAGAAGAAAGAAGTGAATATACTTGTCTATATAGGCGGAAAGAAAGAAACAATCAAAGGCAACAGTGGGGAAAGCATCCTCAGAAGCTTAGAGAAAAGCGGGATTGCCGCCCCTTCTAGATGCCGGAGCGGAGAGTGCGGCTATTGCCATGCGTATTTAAAAAGCGGAGAGGTCTATACTCCTAAAAAGACGGAATATCGCCGCAAAGCCGACATGGAATTTTCTTTTATTCATCTTTGCTGCTCTTTTCCGCTTTCGGATATCGAGATAGAAGTGCCGCTTGATAAATAGAATATATTTTCAGCCTGAGTATTGCGCTTAGATATTTCGAAAGCATAATCGAAAGCGAGGCGAAGGTGACATTCGCGTTTTTCTGAGCCAATAAAAAAGAGGCCTTATCTAGAAGATAGATATATTAGGCCTCTCTATTTTGTTACATCAACTTCGAGAAGAGAGCTTTGACATCGTCTAGAGTTGCTTCTCTTGGGTTGCCTGGGTAGCAAGCATCCTTGAGGGCATCTCTGGAGATGTTCTCGAGATCCTCTTTCTTGATCTCTGGGCACTTGTCAGGAATGCCGACATCGTTAGAGAGTTTCTTGACAGCAGCGATGGCCGCGGCGCGGTACTCGTCTTGGCTCATACTCTCAACTCCTTCGACTCCTAGGGCTTTCGCGATATCTTTGTACTTGGTCCCGGAGACCGAAGCATTGAATTCCATCGCGATCGGGAGAAGCATCGCGCAGGCTTTGCCGTGCGGGATGTCGTAATATGCGCTCAAGGTGTGAGCCATCGCGTGGTCGATGCCTAATCCGACGTTGGAGAAGCCCATGCCGGCGACATATTGGCCTAAAGCCATGCCTTCTCTTCCGTCAGGATCGTTTTTGACGGCGGCGCGGAGGTTCTTGCCGATGATTTCGATGGCTTTGATATGGAACATATCGCTCATCTCCCAGGCTCCGCGGGTGATATAGCCTTCAATCGCGTGAGTAAGGGCATCCATGCCGGTGAAAGCGGTGAGAGAGGCAGGCATTGAGCTCATCATGTCTGGATCGACGAAAGCAATCGCAGGGATGTCGTGGACATCGACGCAGACGAATTTACGGGTTTTCTCAACATCGGTGATGACGTAATTGATGGTGACTTCAGCGGCTGTGCCAGCAGTGGTTGGGACAGCGAAGATCGGGAGAGTCGGGTGCTTAGTCGGAGCAACGCCCTCGAGGCTTCTGACATCGGCGAATTCGGGATTGGTGATAATGATGCCGATGGCTTTGGCCGTATCCATTGAGGAACCTCCGCCGATGGCGAGCAAGAAATCGGCTCCGCATTCTTTGCAGGCCTTCACGCCTTCAGTGACGTTTTCGATGGTTGGGTTTGGTTTGATGTTGGTGTAAAGAGAATAAGCGATTCCGCCTTCATCCAAGAGGTCTGTGACTTTTTTGGTTACGCCGAATTTGACGAGGGATGGGTCAGAGCAGACAAGAGCCTTTTTGAATCCTCTGCCTTTGGCTTCGGGGACGATGCTGTTTATGGCGCCGTGCCCATGATAAGAGACTTCATTTAGAACAAAACGATTTGCCATGATATTTTCCTTTCATTGGTTGTTTCAATTATAAAAGATATTGCCTATTTTTGCTCATTTTAAAGAAGCCAAATAAAATTTTTACCAATTTAGCGAGCGTAAGAGGCTTATTAAGCACAAACGAGCAAAAATGAGCGAAAAATAAAAGTATATCGGTATTCGACGAAATCGCGTTCTTTATTCTAAGAAGAGGAATTGCCATGTTTTGTTCTGCTTAGCCGCGATTTAGCGCTTATCTTATCTATTGTTCAGCGACAATATTCTTGAAAGCGCCTTGCCTCTATGTAGCTATTCGGCCTATTTGCAGAGCGACTTCTAGGAATATGCAAAACCATTCGATGAATAAGAAAATCCAATGATCTATCGAGCCGAATGCGGAAATCTGAGAGTTGCCTAGGCGTGCGAGGATCTTTAGAAGTGAGTCGACCCCGATCGATCTCATGCCTTCCTGTGCGCAGAGATAGGG
>CAVHTL010000046.1:0-10310 GCA_963638955.1 bacterium | reverse complement strand
CCTTGCCATCAAAGGCGTCTATCGTTCTTATTCAGGGAAGGGTCAAAAAATCATCGCAAGCGAATTCGAGCACAGTTCCGTCAATGCCTCTCTTTCGTCGCTATTAGGCGAAGGGGCAGAAGTAGAACTATTCAAATCCTGCGAAAACGGGAAAATCGATCTTTCCGATTTGGAGAAAAAAGCCACTAGAGAAACCATTTTGATCTGCCTTTCTTACGTTGAAGGTGAATTAGGGGGGATACAGCCGGCTTTTGAGGCACAAAAAATAATCAAGGCGAGAACTGAAGGGTTTTTGCTCCTTGATGCAACTCAAGCCATTGGCAAAATACCTTGCAATTTCGGCCTTTTTGATTTGATTTCGTTTTCTCCGCATAAGTTCGGCGGAATTATCGGAACCGGTGTATTAATCAAGCGAAAGGCCATTGTTTTATCGCCTTTATTAAATGGCGGATCATCCATCTCTATCTACCGGAGCGGCACTCCTGCCACAGGTTTGATCGCAAGCGTTGCGAAAGCTTTGGAGATTGCTATATCCAAACAAAAAGAGAATTTCGAAACGACTTTGAGGCTGCGCGATTTATTGCTTCGCTCTTTATCTTCTGATAAAAGAATCAAAATCAATTCTTTCGCGGAAAACCCCTTCATCGTGAACTTGTCGCTTGAGGGAAAAAGGGGCGAAGATATCGTAAGCAAGCTAGACGAGAAAGGCTTTGAAGTGTCGCACAAAGCGGCTTGCTCAATCGGGAACACGCCATCGAAAGCGATCATGAGCGTATATCATGACAAGAGCAGAGCCAAAAGCAGTTTTCGCATCTCGCTTTGCTCACTTACGAAAGAAGAGGATGTGCTCGCCTTAGGGAAGGCCATCAAGGAGGTCAGCGATGGAAAATAAAAAACAAAAGGAACTCTCCTTCGCCGATGAAATAGAAAGAAAGCTCCAGCAGGATTATCGCATTGCCTTATGGAGCCCCTTCACGCGCGCCATCAAGGAATACAAGCTCATTGAGCCAAGCGACAAAGTCTGCGTCTGCATATCAGGCGGGAAAGATTCAATGATCATGGCTCTCCTTTTCAAGCGTTTATTGAAATACGGAGACTTTCCTTTTGAATGCAAGTTTCTCGTCATGGACCCAGGATATAACCCCATCAACCTCCAGATGATCAAAAAGAACCTCTCTTTGCTTGAGATACCGGCCATCATCGTGAATACGGACATTTTCGAAATCGCCAATTCCCAGAGCGAATCGCCTTGCTACCTCTGCGCGAAAATGAGAAGAGGGGCCTTATATAGGATCGCGAAAAGCTTCGGCTGCAACAAAATCGCTTTGGGGCATCACTATGACGATGTCATCGAGACGACGCTTATGAACATGCTCAATGCCGGCTCTTTTCAGACGATGCTCCCCAAACTAGTGAGCACAAACTATGAAGGAATGGAAGTCATAAGACCTCTATATCGCATCAGGGAGAAAGACATCATTGCCTTCAAAAACGAGAACAACCTATCCTTCATTCAATGCGCTTGCCGCTTCACCGAGAACTGCGCCGTCTGCGATAACGGCGGGGGAGGAAGCCAACGCGCGAAGACCAAAGCACTTATCAAAGAACTCAAAGAGAATTACAACGAATTCGTGGAGAAGAACATTTTCTCCTCGGCCTCCAAAGTCCAACTCGACAAAATCGTAGGTTATGAAGTCGGGAAAGAATCGCATTCTTTTTTGGATAGTTATGAGGAAAAGCGGGAAAGAGAGAATAAGCGCATCAAAGAATCGCTTCTAGAAGAAGAGGCAATCAAGAAGGCTATGAATGAACACAAACCTTTTATCATCGATAATAGTTTTGAGAAACGGTTCATAAGCAAGATAGAACGCAAGAAGATATAATCGATACAGCGTAAAAACATTCGATAAAACGCCAACTTCTAATTAACTTATAGGAGACGTTCGCGCTTTTAAACGAAGAAAGGAAAGAGAAAGAGCAAAAGGCGTTTACGCCAACATTTTGATCAAAACACTTGAACACAATTCCAAAAGACGTTGAATTTTGAGTTTCTTTAAAGTTACACTAGAGGCAATGAAGAAGTAGGGGGTATATCGGAATCGTTTGATCCGTTTACCTGCTTTATCATCTTTTGCGTTCTTGGGAAATTTTCCTGCGATGCAAAAAGACGAAATCAAGGAGGGTTTTATCATGAAAGCCAAAAAACTTCTGTTTATCCTTTTTTCCGCCTTCGCTTTGACTAGTTGCGATTTAGGCAATTCGCCATCTCTTTCCGCAGAATCATCGGCTAGTTCAAGCGTAAGCGAAACTGGATCCTCGTCCTCTGCTGAATCAAGCAGCGTTTCCGAATCGAAGGGGGAAGAATCATCCTCTAAGCACACCCATACTTTTTCTGAGGGCTGGAAGAATGACGCCACTTATCACTGGCACCCATCAACCTGCGGGCATGATGAAATCGTTGCCGGCAAAGAAGAGCACGAATTTAGCAAAACCGTCACGCCCCCAACTTACGAGGAAGACGGCTACACGACTTTCTCTTGCGCATGCGGATATTCGTATACTGGAGAAGCCACCAGCAAGTTAGAGCATCGTTTCTCTTCTGACTATGAGCACGATGAGACGAGCCATTGGCATAAATGCATCGATGAAGGTTTTGAAAGTCTTAGATCAGGCGAGAGCAAGCATGATTTCGAGCCAGTGACGACTTCGCCTAGCTGCGAAGAAGAAGGTTACACGACCTATACGTGCAAAGGTTGCTCCTATAGCTACATCAGCGACAAGACAATGGAACTTGGTCATAGCTATCAAGAAGAGTGGAAATACGATGAGACGAGCCATTGGCACGAAGCAAGTTGCGGGCACGAAGTCAAAGGCAAGGAAGGAGAGCACGATTACGAAGATAGAGTTGTGAAGGCTACTTTTGCTTCGGGCGGATACACGTTACATGTTTGCAAAACCTGCGGATATTCCTATCGCGATAACGATACCTCGCCTTTAGATCATTCTTATTCAAAAGAGTGGAAACACGATAAAACATCGCATTGGCGTGAGTGCACCGACGAAGGATACGAGGAACTTGTAGTCGAGAAAGGCGACCACACTTTCTCCGACTGGGTTGAAGGAGCCACGAGCGAAGACGACAAAGGCAAAAAGACACGTAAGTGCACAACCTGCGGTTATGAAGATGAAAAAACAATCGATTACTCCGTCAGTAAGGAAAGGTGGATAGAAGCATTCAAAACCGCCCGGAATTTTATGGGAAAAACGTCCGGAAATACGAGCGAGGGAAATTACGAGTATGTCATAAAAGCCAATTATGGAATAATCTGGTCATCTTTTACCAGACAAACCGGCTCATCTATCGAAACCAGATACGGAATAACCGAAATAATAGAGGGGCAAGACTACAAATACACATACAGTGATTACGAGTATGATTCGACTTTTGATTTTTGGGCTATCACGAGCGAATATAGCGACTCTTACGAATACGAATCTTTAAAGAAAATGGGTTTCGAGAGCTATATTGATTACTTTTACGACAGGGAAATGCTTGGCAAGTTCGCCAACATTTACGATAAATTCACGTTCGATTCGACTAAAAACGCCTACTATTGCGAATCGTTTTCCATAGCTGTGCCAGGTGGCGGGCTAACCGTAACGAACGGAGTGATTAAATTCGTAGATAACGAATTGGTCGAGATACGTTATGAACAAAAGCAACCCGGTTATGAGATGCACACTTTCTTCACGGATTTCGGAAGCACTGAAATTGATGAATCTTTCAGAGACAAGATTCACAAACACACCTATGATGAAACCGACTGGGAAAGCAACGAATACGGGCATTGGCACGTCGCGAATTGCGAGGACAAAGATCAATTGCCGGAATGGAACAGCCGTTTCGATTTCGATAACCACGCTTTTGTTGACGGCGTTTGCTCTACGTGCGGATATGAATGCCCGCACTCTTATGTAGATGACAGAGACGAAGGCTTTTATTGCTATATGTGTCCTTATGAACACACGCATGACGATGTAAGCGATGAGCCATATGTCGTTTATGAGGAGGACTCATATCTCCACGGTAAAAAATGCCCAAGCTGCGGAAGGTTTGTGAAGAGCACGCTTGCATGGCACAGCTACGAAGATTGCGTGTGCACTTTCTGCGGGCAGGAAAAACACAACTACAAGTACGGTCGTTATTCCTTTGATTCTCAATACCATTGGAATGAATTTACTTGCTCCCATAAAGACGCCGATAATTCTACTAAAGAGGCGCACGATTTCTCATCGTTTGGCGATGTGTGCTCTGTTTGTCACTATTTTAACAACGATGCCGCTACCCATATCGGCGAGCAAGTTGACGAAGATACGTGGAAAAAGAGCATCGAGGCGATTGATAGGAATAACCTCACTGTACTTGAGGCCGAATATGGCGGTGTTTCGAGAATCAAATTCGACGGCAAATACCAAGAATTGGTAAAATTGCGAAACCATTGGAACGGGAAAGCAAAGCGTACCTTATACGCTGCCGAAGGCGAACGAAGATACCGCTACTACGAGCTCGAAGACGGAAGTTACGAGAGGCGAGAAATGCTAGATTGGGAGACTACCCCAAGCGGCAGCATCAGCGGGATGGACGATATTAACAAGCTTTTGGAAATCCCTTTTGCGGAATTCTCTTACGATGACGTCTCAGGCGCTTATCGCCTCAACGAAAACTCGGATTACAAAGAAGATGTGGGCTATAGCAGCAACGCAACCGTTAAATTCGTTGACGGCTCATTGAGCGTTGTCTCGCTTTCCTATGACGTCTCAGGCGATTTGATTGCTTTTTATGATTTCGGAAAGACTAAGATAAAAGATGTAGGCGAATGCAAAACATTCACTCCTACTTCTGCGTGTGAAAGCGGAGAACACGATTTTTATTATCATTATTTCGTGTTTGAGTGCGGCGAAGAGAAAAAGACATATTCTGATGTTTATGAACAACATTCCTATAAGCCAAACGAAAACAACGAGATAGTTTGCTCAAAATGCGGGCATCACTGTGAGCACCGCGTTGATTTTTATACTTACAAATGCGATTACTGCGATTACTATCACCTCCACGAACTCGATGAGGAGGGCGTATGCCGCGTGTGCGGAGAAAGCGATGCGACAAGGATCGCGGCAGACGATCTCTTTGTGACCAATTTCTTTTATTTGGGGTTAGAGAGCTTCACGTCCAAGGGAACCAGCTATTACCGTGATTACGATGAAGATGGTGGTTCCTCAACCGAGACAGCCTATGTAACCCTAGAGAAGCTTAAAATTGAGAGAAACGGGTCGATCAGATACGAGATTAAAGTTAACGAGTATACGTGTGCAAACTCCCTATTCCAAGTAGACGAAAACGGCGAGATGATTCTGGACAATCGTTGGGAAGGCCCGGGCACCCTAGATTTTTATTTAGACGAATACAATTATGCGTTTCGAAAGTATCTAGAAGACAGAATCTCATCCGAACCAGTCTTTGCCAAGGATTCGGATAACGAGAACGTTTACGTTTATCACGATCCCCTTGATTACGAGAACAGCGATTTCATTGACGAAATGATCACTATCGAATTCTTACCAACCGGTGGCATAAAATCGATTAAGATTGTTCGCGAATATTTCAGCTTCGAAGAAGTGGACGGGGTTGTAACAAAGAAGAGAGATTTGAAGTCCATAATCGAAATCACGGCAATCAACGAGACAAGTTTCGAGCTTCCTGATTCCATCACCCTCGATTAAGTTACTTGTATAAGTCTAGGAGCGTTAAAAAGAAGGGATCGACGAAGCCATCTTCATAACCGCTTTTAGATACAAATCCATATCGGGCCCTCTTTAGTTTGAGGGCCTTTGTCTGTTCTATTTCTCTTTCCATTTTGCGTTTTGATAAAGGGGAAGCAGAGTATTTGCATTCGAGAAAAAGGTATTCTCCTAGAGCGTTTTTGCCGACTACGTCGAATTCGCCATTGGTTTTATTTATCGGGTCATCGTACCAATACTTGCCGATCTCAATGAATGGCGGATCAAATTTCCCCGCGATATTTTCTTTGATCAAATATTGTCTAGCGATTTCTTCAAACACCTTTGGCAAATACGCGGATTTCAGGTCCTTTTCGATGAAATAGTCATAAAACTGCCCTTTATCCATGATTTGGAGTGATGAGGCATTCCTGTACATATAACGATAAAAGAAATGTAAGTAGAAATCGGCGATGTAGTAGAAAGTGCGCTTGCTCTCGCCGCCTTTGTTTATTGGCACGACTTTCCGTATTAAGCCCATCTCCTCTAGAACCTTCAAGGCGTAATCAAGGGAGGAAGCCGAAGCCTTGCCAAGGCGTTTCAAAAAGTCGGAGAAATTGTGCGTGCCCGTTGCAATGCTGCCGAATACCGTATTCGCGAGCGCGAGGTTTTTTAACTCTTTTGACAAGATATCTGAAGCATAATTCGACATGGAGGAATTAGATAAGATATTTTGAATGATATTGTCTTTCACGCCCATTTTCGTATCAACGAGGCGCGATAAATACGGTGAGCCGCCAAAAGCGGCATATGCCATGAATTTTTCTTCAGGTGAATAAGAAGGATAAAACCCCGATGCCTCGTAATAATTCATGTCAGACAAAGATATGGTTGTATCAACCCGACCGAACAAAGCACTGTCTTTTTTAATGATGGAATTCATGATTTTGACGGAAGAGCCAGAAATGATGAATTTCATCTTTGAGATATTCTTGTATTTGTCGATGAGTTTTTGGATATATGAGTCCAAGTAAGCCTGCGCTTTATAGCAATCTCTCAAATAGGGGTATTCGTCGATGATGAAGATAAAACTCTCTTGAAGCGAATGGCGAAAAAGACCTTCGAGAAGCTCTTCCAAAGAGTTGTAGTGTCTTTCCTCGTCATGCTTGATGAAGGCTCCAATAGAGGCATCAAGCGACAGTAAATTGCTCTCTAGCGACCCTTCAACGGCTTGAAAATAGATGCTCTTCTTCTCGCTTCGGCGCAGCGATTCAGCAATGAGCTCGCTTTTTCCGATACGCCGCCTTCCCTTCAGCAAAATGAAACGGAAGTCGTTTGACTCGTATTCTTTTTGTAAAATATCCAATTCTTTTTTACGCCCGACAAAGTTCATATCGCCATCCTTTTAATAACTACAACTGATTGTACTACAGTTAACTGGAGTTAACAATATCGGAGGACTTATATGCGATTGAGTGGCAAGCAAGCGAGATTACCACGTAGATATGTTTCGTGCTTATTTGTCGATAAATGGCCCCTAGACTACGTTTCTTGCCAAAAGGCGAGGCACCGGAGGCGAGTGCCGTATCCTTCTTCGTTTATTTCGAGGGGAAAATAAAAGCGTCTCTTAAACTATATTTATGCATTTTCGGTATTTTTATGAGTGAACGATTGAAGGCTCTTGGTTTCTCTCAAAGAAAGAGACGTGTTCAAAAAAGTACATAAAATAGGTCAATTAGCAATCTATAAAACGGTCGCCCGTTTCAGCTCGCGACAGATGAACGCGACGCTCTAGCCCATCTCCTTGGAGATCGCCCCGGGCCTCATTCCTTCGCGAGCGGCGCCTCCTCGTCCAATCTCTTAAGATTTGCCATAATGCTGCTCACCTTTCGTTTCGGCAAACCGATCGGGAGCAACTGCATATCCGAAAAAGGGCCGGGTTTTCAAATTCAAGAGAACTCGGCCCCGTTTGATTAGTGCTTTGCGACAACTTTGTCAAATAACGGCGAGTTGACGATTCCTGCAACGATTTGGATAAATGCTCTTTTAAGTGTAAGATCGCGCCTAAAAGAAGAAGTGCGATTTGGTAAAGGCATATGAGGTAATTTTACATTATCAAAATTTACAACGTTACATTATCAAAAACACAAAAAACGTAGTTAATATCGGAACCTTATCATTATCATCTTTTTGCGGTTTACATTATCATTTGACAATCCATCGTCCAGATTTATCGCTCCCCACCCTCTCTATTTTTCCTTTTTCTTTTAATGAAGCTACAATCCGGCTTGCGGTCGGTTTTGACTTGCCTATCAAAGAGGCGATTTCCTGCAAGGAAGCATACGAATTCTGTTTAATGATTTCGAGAGTTTTTTGGTAATCGGAGCAAGCTTGTGGTGAAATGACTATTTTGTTTGGGCGATATATCTCAAACAGGAATCCGCCATTGTGGTTTTCATAATGATAGCTGATCTTCTTTTCGTGCAACGCTTCGAACACCTTCGTGAAGCCGGTCCCAAAATGCTCGATGTAGTTGCGAAAATAGAGAACGTTGTTGATTCTATTGTTTTTATCGACAGGCTTTATTAGTTTGTTTGCGAAATCCTCAGGCCTTCCAATCGATGGGAAAGGCCCTGGATTATAGAAAGAAACTCTGTTCGGATAAATGGCGATATCTTGTGAGAATGGCGCCTTGTAATAGGCGTGACCGAAGGCGTTTATGATGAGCTCCCTGATGGCAATAGAAGGTATTTCCATCTCCATTCCTCTTCTCACCCCGTCTTTAGAAGCGCTTGGCGCATATTCTAGTTTTGAAATCGTATATTCGTAAGAAGCGTCAATGAGTTCGAATATGTTCCCGGATATCCGCTGCATATCGATGAATACCTTGCCTTCTGCGTCTCCTAAAACAGAGAGGCGAGTCGAGTAAGGGGCCACTTTTGAGAAAAGAGCCTCGCCAGCTTTGTTTATGCTTCCTTCGGCGTTTAGGAGGTGAAAGAACGACAAGGCGTCTTCGAGACTTTTGTAAGGATGCTTGAGCCGATTTAACTTGTTCCCGGTTTCCATCACGTCTTTTACTAGTCTCTCATCGATGTTGTCGTAGTCTATTGAAGATGATGAGTTTTCCCATTCATCATAGGTTTTTTGGGATTCAATGAGCATCTCCGAAAGCAGTGCGGTTGGCATCAAATCGCTTCTTTCTCCGTTTCTGATGTAGTAGGCGCCTTTTGCGCGATACGGTTTATTGTCGCCATGAAAGCTAAGCTCGATGAATTTACGGCCAGAAGCATCTTCTTTTGTATCTATCGAATAGAAAGGAGCTGGTTCAATGGAGGAGTTGATTTTGTTCGCCAAATCACTTTCACTTTTCCTGCTGATGTCTATTCCTTCAACCACTCCATTATCGTTTATGCCAAAATAAACCGTCCCTCTGCCCCTTTTGTTCAACATCGCGCCAATATCCTTCATGGCTTCCTCTCTTTCAGAGAGCGACTCCTTGAATTCAACAACTTCACTTTCCAAACCAACAACCATGCAATCCGCCTCCGATTTTATGATAATTTACATTATCAAAATTTACAACGTTACATTATCAAAAACACAAAAAACGTAGTTAATATCGGAACTTTATCATTATCATTTATGAACGGGTTACATTATCATTTTGGATTTTTTGTTATAAGGGCCTAATAAAAAAAGAATCGCCACCACAACAGACGGCGATTCTTTCGTTTTATAACGTGACGCACTCTATCTTCGAATGGTGCTTGAGGCTCTTCGAATCATACGCGATGCCAAGGAGCATGACCTTGCCACGATATCCATTGAGCATCGAGGCATAGTTTCTGCTCTTTATTTGTTCGATCGCCTCCTCAGGCGTCTTGTCGGCCTTGAGCTCGATGACGATGGGAATATAGCCAGGTTTTCTCGGCACGAACACCGCGTCGGCCCTCCCGGTCGGGCAGTTGGGCTCCCAGAGGATGGTGTAGGAATCCCTCGCATGGTAATAGGAGATGTTCGTTATCACGGAGAGGACATCCTCGCGGTTCTTGTTCATTACCGTCGTCAGCTCCGCGTGGTTCCTGTCGAAGGTCTCGTCGATGCAATCCGTATTGCCCTTGAGCGTCTCCTCAAGGAGCTTTTTAGAATCGCTTATGGGGTTTGACATCTCCTTCCAGTCGAGCTTCTTTATCGCCCGGACGAGCTCCTCGGCGATCTCCTTGTTCGGGACGAAGCATTCCTTTCTTTCCGCGTCGTATCCTAGATACCCCAAATGAATGAGCACGGTGAGAGCGGCGTCCTGGCTTTCGACAATGGTCAGGTCGTTCCCGAACGATTCGACATCCACCTCGGCCTCCCCTCCGGCGATCATGTCGAGGATTTTCCCTTTGAGGGCCCCGCCGTCGTAGTTCATGTATTCCTTGACGGGCTCTATGCTCGCGGTCGGCGTCCAGTAGTCGCCGCACTTTTTCCGCCTGATGGCCTCGACGACCGATTTCGGGTTGTATATCTCGAGGCCGTCCAGGCGGTAG
>CAVHTL010000045.1:0-10411 GCA_963638955.1 bacterium | reverse complement strand
AGCCTTCTCTTTTTCCTCATCCGCCTTGCGGGTGGATTCAGATAACTTTTTGATGGCTTCGCTCACCGAGAGATTCGTATGGCTATCTAGATATCTCTCGGCCTCCGATACGATTGAGGAAGGTATCCCGAACCTTTTGGCCACACTGAGCCCGTAGCTTTCACCTGGCAAACCCGTTTTGAGTTTATATGTAGGGAGGAGCTTAGTCTCATCGAAGAGCATTGAGGCATTCGAAACTCCGCTTGAAGAGAGAGCGAAAGCCTTCAAGCCCTCGAAGTGGCTTGAGATAAGGCTAAAGGCGTGCTTTTTGAGAAGAAAGGAAATGATGGCGTAGGCCATCGCTTCCCCTTCTTTCGGCGAGGTGCCTGTCCCAACCTCGTCAAGCAAAACGAGATCTTTCCCGCCCACATCCGAACATATAGCGGAAAGATTCTTCATATGGCCAGAGAAGGTCGAGAGATTGTCGCTTAAAGACTGCGCATCGCCGATATCGACGTAGATATGCTTGAAAAAACTGAGCTTTGCCCCTTCTTTTGCGGGTATCGCAAGCCCAGATTGCGACATCAAAACGAGGAGCCCGATGGTCTTTAAGGCGACCGTCTTCCCTCCGGCGTTGGGGCCTGAGATCACGATGATGCGGTTATCTTCAGTAAGATAAAAGTCATTGGGGACCACTTTCTCTTTTTCGATGAGCGGATGGCGCGCCTCTTTGACATCGATCAAAGGAGTATCGCTATAACAAGCGACATGGCTATCGGTTTTTTCGGCATAAAAGGCTTTTGCCGAGAGAAAATCGAGATAGGCGATGGCGTTATTATTGAGCAAGACGGCTTCGCTGCACCCAGACACCTCTTTGGACAATTCGCCTAAAAGGCGCAATATCTCCTCGCGCTCATCATTGGAGAGCTCATACATTTTGTTATTCATGCTCACGAGCACTTCCGGCTCTATGAAGGTCGTCTCTTTTGAGCCAGAGACATCCTGGATTATGCCCTTCACTTTGTTTTTGTAGGCATTGGAGACCGGCAAGACATAATGGCCGTTTCTGATGCTCAAGGTCACATCGCTCAAATAATCCTTGCTCTCAGAAAGGATGAAGCCGAGCTTCCTTTTCATTTCGGCCTCAAGGCGCTTTTTGCTCGCTCTTATCCCCTTGAGTTTCGGCGAGGCGTTGTCGAATATCGACATGTCGGGGGCGATGATTCTATGGATGTCCTTCTCCAAGAAATCGAGATTGGGCATTTTTTTGGCGAGTCCCTCCAAAATCGGCGACCCTTCGACTTGCCTAAAATAATTCCTGATGTCTTTCGCGATGCTAGCGTCATGCGCGATGCGCTCAAGCTCTTCGACGGAAAGCGTGCCGCCTTTCCTTGCCATCGTCACAGATTTTTCCAATGAAGAAGAAACGTCGAGCGGCATCTTGCCGTATCTAGCGAGGAGATCGATGGTCTCGCTTAAGGCAGATAGCTCTTTCCGATTATCGCTCTCATTGAGAAAAGAGACGAGCGAAAGAGCCTTCTCTTTCCCTAGCTCAGTTCGGCAAAAAGAGGCTACTGCCTCTCTTATCTTAGCGAATTCGAATTTCTCGTAAATGTCGTTCATCCGCAAGATTATATCATCATTGCGCGCCCTGCGCGTGATAGAATAAGGCAATGAAAAAGCAAGGGAGCGTGACCATAACGCTAGACGAAAAAGCCCAGCGAAAGATGATGGAATTCTATTCCTTGTCCCCTAACGAAGAAGAGGGCAATCCCGTTTTGGGGCGAAAGAAAGAAGAAGGGGTAGCGATCACCATCTATAAGCGGAACAAAAAAGGCGAGATCAAAGCTCTATTTCAAGGCGAAAACGCCTTATATGAGGCGCGAATATGGGACAAGGACGCGAAGCTCAACGAGGGAAAGAGCCAACAAGAAAGCGAAAATGAGCCTTCCGTCTTTCTTAACCTCTATCCCCAAATCGGGAGCGATGAGGTCGGGACCGGCGATTTTTTCGGGCCCATAGTCGTCGCTGCCGCCTATATCGAGAAAAACGATTTGCCCTATATTGAGGAAATCGGAATCAGAGACAGCAAGAAAATGGGCGATGAGAGAATCCTCGCTCTTGGACCGAGTCTCATAAAAAGATTCGACTACAGCGAGTTGTCTCTCGATAACGAGAGATTCAACGAGGAGAGCGTATCCAAATTCAACATGAACGAGATAAAGGCCAAGATGCACAATAAGGCTTTGCTCAATCTCTCTAAGCGCCACCCAGGGGCTAGTTTGTACCAAGATCAGTTCGCCAAAGAGAGCCTATATTACAAATATCTCCAAAACGAAAAGGAAGTCGCGAAAGGCATCGTTTTCAAAACAAAGGGGGAAAGTGCCTTCCCTTCCGTCGCTTTAGCCTCCGTCATCGCCCGTTACGCCTTCTTGCGGAAAATGGCGAAAATGGGCGAAAGATATGGCCTGAGTTTCCCTTTTGGCGCCGGGAAGGAAGTCGAAAGCTTCGCGAGGGCATTCGTCGAGAAATACGGCGAAGAGGAAATGAAAAAGGTCGCGAAGATGAGCTTTGCGACCTACAAAAAGATATCTAATCCAGGTTCTTGATGAGCGTAGAGAAATAGGTTGGCAAAGGGGCCTCGAAGCTCATCTCCTTCAGGCTTGAAGGATGAACGAGAGTCAATCTATAAGCATGGAGAAGCTGCCCTTTGTCGTAGAGGGCTTTATTCCCTTCTCCGTATAGAGGGTCGCCGATCAGAGGGTGCCCGATATAATCAAGATGCACCCTGATTTGGTGCGTCCTCCCCGTGAATAAGCGGCAAGAGATGAGACTCATGGAAGCGTGCAGGTATCTTTTTTCGACATGGAAATAGGTAATCGCCTCTTTTTTGTCTCTCCCATTGACGGCGAATTTCGTAGGACGATCGATATCGCGCCCAATCGGCGCGTCTATTTTCGCATCATCCTCGTCGATTATCCCCTTCACCAAGGCAAGATATTCCCGGTGCATCGAATGAGTCGATAATTGCTTAGAAAGGCTTTCGAAGGCCAGCTCGTTTTTCGCCACGGCAAGTAGGCCCGATGTATCCTTATCGATGCGGTGGACAAGCCCAGGGCGATAAGAACCGCCAGAGGTAGGCAAAGAAGAAAGGCGATTAACGAGCCCGTTTACCAAAGTACCGGAAGAGTGGCCGTTCCCAGGATGGACGACAAGCCCTGCTGGCTTATTGATGATCAAAAGGCAATCATCTTCGTAAATTACATCAAGCGGGATGTCTTCCCCTACGATGTCTAGTGGTTTTTCAGTATATTCTTGGTAATTTACAATATCTCCTATTCTTAAGCGATAATGGGCATTTTCCTTCTTTCCATTAACAGTCACTGAATCAGAGTCGAATAAGGATTTTACCTTGCTTCGGCTTCTAGCCGCGCCCCAAAGAGCGAGAGCTTCATCGAGCCGTTTGTTCTCTTCTAGCTCACTTGCTTTCTTTTCCATCACTCTCGTCCTTATTCACCTTCTTTTTCTTCCAGAAGGCGTTCTCGTTGATGTATTCGTCAGCCTCTTCGTCCGTCATTTTGCTCGTCTCGACGATCGAGATGCAGAAATAGAGGACGATGCCTACGGTGATGCAGGCATCGGCGATATTGAAGTTCGCGAAAGGGTTCAGGAAACCGCCTCTGTTTTTCGGGTTCCCGCCGAAATAGAGATCGATCCAGTCCACCACCCCGTTCGGGCCACCGTTTTGCCCCCAATAGAAGGTGCGGTCGATGAGATTCCCAATCGCCCCAGCCTCAAGCAGCATCAAGGTCGCGTTCATGAGATGGTTCTCTTTGTGGAGGCTTTTCCGCCAGAAATTGAAGATAGCGAAACTCATGAGCCAAGAGATCGCTATATTGACGGGGCGGCTCCAGCTAGCCCCATCGCCAAGCCCGAAGACGACCCCCGTATTGTAAATATGGGAAAGATAGAGGAAATTCGGGATGAGCTCCACCTCGTCAGCGAAAGCCACGTTCTTGACGATGAGCCATTTGCTCAATTGGTCGATGAAGACGAAAAGAAGGCAAAGCCAGATGTAGGTGTCGAAAAGGCTTTTCTTGCTCCAGATGTAGCCTTTCCAGAAATTCGCGCCTCTTTTCATCTCTATTTACCTAGCACTTTCGCGCAGCGCGGGCAAAGAGGGCCGTCTTCGTATTCTTTGACCTCTTCCTCGATCCTGCGGCAGCGCTCGCATCGCTCCCCTTTTGCCTTCGTGACGCTGATAGATAAGGACGGAGATGCCTCAATACGAGCATGAGAGACGGAGAACATCTCCGCAAGTTCATTCTCTTCAAGCTCTTTCAACGTGTCAAACAAGGAGCCGGAAGGCATCTTGATGAGGATAGAGGCGTCCATATTGGAAGCGATAAGGCCTTCGTTGCGCTTATCTTCAAGCGCTTTCAAAGCAGTATCGCGCACTTTCAGGAATGAATCGTATTCTCCCAATTTGGAGGCGTATTCGTTTGTCGCTAGAGGCATATCCTCAAGCTGCGGCGACTCCTTTTTGTGCCCCGGGATCGCTTTATACACCTCATCCATCGTGAAAGAGAGAATCGGATTATACAAAAGGCAGAGAGTCATCGTGAGCTCGTATATGACGTATTGGATGGCTTTCCTTCTTGGATCAGTGGCCTTAAGGCAATACAAAGCGTCTTTGGCGAAATCGAGATAGAAAGTCGAAAGCTCGACGATGAAATTGCTGAGGGTGCCGCTCACCGAGGCGAAAGCGTATTCGTCATATGCTTTAAGGCAATCGTTTTTCACTTTCTCTAGGCGCGAAAGCGTCCATTCGTCAATCGGCCACAATTTCACTTTGCCCTCTGGCTGGAGATAAGGCTTATCTTCGCCGTCTTGCAAATTCCCGAGCATGAATTTGAAGGTATTCCTGATTTTGCGGTACTGCTCGCTTATCGTCTTCACGATGCTTTCGCTGAGCCTCACGTCGGCTTCGTAATTGATGCTTGCGGCCCATAAACGGAGGATGTCGGCGCCAAACTGGTTTGCGACTTTGCTCGGATCGATGCCGTTCCCAGCCGATTTGCTCATTTTGTTCCAGCTCTCGTCCATGACCCAGCCATGGGTCAAGCAGCTTTTGAATGGGGCGAATCCGCTATAGGCGCAAGAAAGGATGAGCGAGCTATTGAACCAGCCGCGGTACTGGTCGTTGCCCTCCAAATAGAGATCGGCCGGATAAGACAATCCGCGTTCATTGAGCACGCCGTTCCAGCTTGATCCGCTGTCGAACCAGACATCCATGATATCGGTCTCTTTGCTGAAGTTGCCGTTTGGCGATTTTTCGTTCGTATACCCTTCTGGGAGTAGCTCTTTCGCCTCGCGAGAGAACCAGCCGTTGCTGCCTTCTTTCGCGATGATCGAGCGGATGTGATCGAAAACCTCTTTTTCGATAATCGGCGAGCCATCCTCGTTATAGATGATGGGAAGGGGCACTCCCCAGGCGCGCTGGCGGGAGATGCACCAATCGGTGCGATCGACGATCATATTGACCATCTTCTGTTCTCCCCAAGCTGGCTCCCATTTGATCTTGTGGACCTCTTCAAGGAGCTTTTCCTTGATGGGGGCGATGGAACAGAACCACTGCGGGGTCGCTCTATATATCACCGGCTTATGCGTCCTCCAGTCGTGAGGGTAGCTATGGGTGATGTCGACTTCTTTGAGCAGCGCCCCGGCTTTAATGAGCTCATCGATGACTATATCGTTGCAATCATCGTAGAATTTGCCATTGCATGGATCGCCTTCATCCATATGCATGATGCCTTTATCGTCGACCGTGGCGAAAGGCTTGATGCCGTATTTGGAGCAGACGTTGAAATCGTCCAAGCCATGGTCAGGGTCGGTGTGGACGCATCCTGTGCCGGCGAAGTCGTCGACGAAAGAGGCGTTCATGAGTAGCGATTCCCTGTCATAAAGCGGGTGTTTGGCCTTTCCGAATTCGATTTCGCTCCCCTTGAAGGTTTTTAGAAGCCTGCATTCGCTCAATTCAAGAGCCTCTATGAGTTTCTCCTCGAGGGAGCAAAGGAAAACGAGCTTGCCTTTATTTGTTTCGTATAAGCCGTATTCGAAGCGCGGGTTTAGTGTAATGCCGCGGTTAGAGGGTATCGTCCAAGGGGTTGTCGTCCAGATCACGATCCTCGAATCGAGCGGAAGCACCCCTTTCCCGTCGACGATAGGGAAAGCGATATACAGGGTTTTGGCCTCCACGTCTTGGTATTCGACCTCAGCCTCGGCGAGGGCGCTTTCGCTTGATGGCGACCAATAGACCGGCTTGAGGCCTTTATAAATGATTCCTTGAAGAGCCATCGAGGCGAAAACGTCGATCTCGCGTGCCTCGAATTCGGGGTTCAAGGTGAGATATGGGGCATCATAATCCCCAAGGCAGCCAAGGCGTCTGATCTGCTCTTTCTGGTGAGCGACTTGCTTTAAGGCATAATCGCGGCAGAGATTGCGGAAAGCGGGAACGCTCATGGCTTTGCGGTTGACTCCGCTTTTGGTCACGCGCGTCTCGATGGGGAGACCGTGGGTATCCCAGCCAAAGACGAACGGGGTCTTATAGCCTTTCATGTTTTTGTAGCGGACGATGAAATCCTTGAGCAAGCGGTTAAGCATATGCCCGCAGTGGATGTCGCCATTTGCGTAAGGAGGCCCATCATGCAGGAGGAATTCCTCGCATCCTTCGCGGTTCTCGTTCATTTTCTCGTAGAGCTTGCTTTCGCTCCACAATTGCACCAAAAGCGGCTCTTTGACGGTGAGATTGCCTCTCATCTCGAAACTCGTCTTCGGCATCAACAAACTCTCTTTGTAAGACATGTTCTTACCTCCCAAGAAAAAACAAAAAAGCGCCCCCTAAGGACGCTTTCGCGCGGTACCACCTCAGTTCAGGATTTCCCTGCTCTTTGTCTCTCTATAACGGGAGAGCCCGCCGCCTTTACTTATTTTCGAGGCAGATGCTCAGGAAGTGATTGCGACTCTCTTGCCCCGTTCTCATCCAAGGGGCTCTCTCATGTTTGAGGACCGTTGTTGTCTTCCCTCGTAACGCACTTCAAAACTATAGGTTAACGGCTTTATTTATGCAACTAAAAGCCGCTGTCATCGTCATCGTCCATCGATGAGTCGTCCGAAAGAGCGTTCCCATCCTTCGCCCCAAGGGCGGATTTGAGGAAATCGGGGAGCATGTCGTCGACCACGCTCTTCTCTTCCTTTTCCTCGCGCGTATCGTTTTTTAGCTCCTCTTCCACCTCTTTTGCCTTCGTCTCCTCGACGCCTCTCCCGATGCTTGAAATGTCTTTCGGCATCGCAAAAGGCTCAACGGAGGTGAAATCGTATTCTTTGTCGAAGTCGCTAGCGATGACCGAGACTATGATCGAATCGTCAAGCTGCGAATTTATGGACACGCCGAATTTGATGTCGATGGCTTGCCCAGCCTGCTCGACGATCCTCTGCACGCATTCCTGAGCCTCGTAAAGGTTGACGTTATTGCCGCACGTGACGGCGCATATGGCTTTCCTGGACCCCGATATCGATATCTCGAGGAGTGGCGAATTGATGGCATTCTCCGCCGCTTTCTGTGCTTTGTTCGGCCCTTGCCCGATGCCGTATCCGATAAGAGCGATACCTGAATCCTTGAGAGTGCTTCTAACATCGGCGAAATCGAGGTTGACCAAAGCTGGGACTAGGATTAGATCGGCGACCGTCTTCACGCTCTGGGCGAGAACCTCGTCGCTGTCTTTGAAAGCTTGATTGACCGGTATGTTGCCGCTTGTCATGAGGAGTTTGTCGTTGCTCACCACGATGAGCGAATCGACGGCTTTGCGGAGCTCATTTAATCCGTTGATGGCGTTTTTGTTCCTCTGGGCCCCTTCGAAAGTGAACGGGCGAGTCACGATCGCGACCGTCAAAGCCCCTGCCTCTTTCGCGATTTTGGCGATGACTGGGGCTGCACCCGTGCCAGTGCCTTTTCCCATGCCGGCGGCGATAAAGACCATATCGGCGCCTTTGACGATATCTTCGATCGTTTTGCTGCTTTGCTCAGCCGCCGCTTTCCCAACTGAGGGATCGCCTCCGGCCCCGAGCCCTTTGGTGACTCCATCGCCAAGCACGATGCGGTGCGGGGCTTTGGAGGTAGCCAAAGCCTGCTTATCGGTATTCATGACGTAGAATTCGACGTTCACGATGCCTTCGTCGATCATGCGGTTGACGGCATTGTTGCCAGCGCCCCCGACCCCGATGACGACGATTTTGGCCACCGGCTCGAAATTGTCGAGATCGTCAACCGGCGTTTTATCCACTGCCATATCTTTTCCTCCCCCGTTTCCTAACGTTTGTTTCTCGAAAGCGTGCTTTCGGCTTTCCGGAAGACGTCTGATCTTCCATAGTTGTCGCCCTGCAAGGCGATTAAGCCCAAAAGGGCGGCGTATTTGCTTTCTCTAGCCCCAATGACTTTGGGCGTGAAAATGGATGATTCATAGTTGAATCCGGCTTCAAGGAGTAGACTTGAAAGCCCGTATAATTGGCTTCCCCCGCCCACGAAGAGCAAGCGTGGCTTGAAATACTGGCGGCTTTTCGAATCGATTCTCGATAAAGACTGCTCGATCGCGCTTTTGAGAATCGGGGCGTAAGAGGACAGGAAATGGCTCTTGATGATCTCGTTGAGGTCTTTTTGATAGGCGTTTTGCTTATGCCCATCGAGATCGACGTATTGGAGAAGCGGCTCATCGTAATCGCCCTTCGTCGGGGCGTATCCGTAATCTTTCTTCAATCGCTCAGCCATCTCGAAGGTGAGGTTATAGGAGCTCGCGATCGCTTCGGTGAGATCGTCTCCGCCCTTGAAAAAGCATTCGGAGCCGAATAAGGAGGCGCCTCCGATTAGGGAGACATTCGAGCAATGCGCCCCGATATCGACGAGAATATAATCTTTTGGCATCGTTTCGTCCGTGGCGATGAGAGAGGAGGCGCATAAAGGCGACACCGCCATTCTTTCGATCTGGAGCCCCGCTGAATTCACTACCGTTCCAAAGGCGTGGACGATGGATTCGGGAAGCGAATGTATTTTGGCGTAGACGCTGAGCGTGGCGCTTTTTTCCCCGATCGGGGCCTTTCGGTAGCGTTTCTCGTTCGCGAGTTGGTAATAATCCGGGATGATGTCGATGATTTTTGATCCTTCGTTCACGGCATCGTTCTTGCACATGCTCATGAGGTTCTCGATATCGATCCTGTCCACTAGATGGGCTTGGCTCATGACGGTGGTCATGTGGGCGACTTGAAAAGCCTTGAACCCAAAGGGAGGGACGAGGAGATTGATTGAATTTATATCCGTCTTGAGCTTCAGCGATTCATCGGTCCTTCCAAGGACTTTCTCGATGGCCGCTTTGACTTTCTGATAATCGATGATGTTGTTTTTATTGATGGCGCCTCTTATCGGCTCCTCCTCGTAAAAGCAAAGAACAGGCTTCTTGCCGATGAATGAGCCGATCGCGAAACGCACATAGTTCGTGCTTATCTCGAGGACTGGGATATTATTCGAGGCGTAAGCGGTAGCAGTTTGCATAACGTATTCTAGTTTAGAATACCTGCGAGGTAGAGTAAACAAAAACGATAGGGATTTAGTAGTTTTTTGGACTATTTCCCTATCGTTAGACAAGAGGGTCAAAGTAGAGGCAAGAACGCTTTCAATAGGCTCAAGGCATTAGAAGAGGAAACGCTTTCCTTCATCCCTTCGGCCGCAAGGCGATAGCTGATGCCGACTGGAATGGCCATGACGGCCGTGAGGCCAAGGGCTATAAGCAAGAAGAAAACAACCGCTTTGAGACGGTAATAAAGGCGCTTGTGACCGTTTTTCTCCAATTTGTCGACCATATCTATCTCTCCTTTCTTTCTAAGCCGCGCAGCTTCGCGCTTTTCGCGCGGCGATTTGAATTCGTTTCAGCTTCGGTGGGCAGAATCGGATGACGGGTGAGGTCAATATATTCCGCCTCTTCCCCGATTTTGAAGGAATCGGGCCCGCTTCTGCTCCCGCTCACTTCGCTGAGGGAGCGGAATCTCTCTTTGACGATGCGGTCTTCGAGGGAATGGAAGGATATGACCGCGATTCTCCCTCCGCCCTTTAAGAGGGACGGCAGATCTTCGAGCGCTTTCTTGAGGTTGAGAAGCTCTCCGTTTGTCTCGATGCGAAGGGCTTGGAATATCTGCTTGGCGGGGTGCCCTGCCTCTCTGAGGCGAAAGGCCGGTTTGCTCTTTTTGATGAGCTCAACGAGCTCGAAAGTCGTCTTGATGGGGGCGCTCTCGCGCTGCTTCACAATGGCTTTGGCCACCGCTTTCGCGTCTTTGTCCTCCCCGTAATCGATGAAGATCCTCGCTAGATCCTGATAGGAGTAGGTAT
>CAVHTL010000044.1:0-10609 GCA_963638955.1 bacterium | reverse complement strand
AAGCGATAACGACGCTAATCTTTTCAAAAGCAATTTAATCGTTGATCTCGCACGGTTATACAAAAAGCACGACTTCGCGATGCAACTTCATTTAAAAGCATCAAGGAACAATTCCCAAAGGATGTTTGAAGCTTTAGGACCAGACAGCGGGTTTGATGCGATAAACGACGGATGCTTTATACCTCATTTAAGCAAAATGTTCTCCCTGCTCGATAAAGAAGGCGGGCTTCCTAAAACCATTCTTTATTCGTTGGACGCAAACGACTGGGCGGCCTTAACTGCCTTAGGCTATTGCTTCCAGGAAAAAGACATAAAGGGAAAAATGCAGCTTGGGGCGGCTTGGTGGTTCTTTGATAACGCCTCTGGCATGAAACGGCAATTGGATACCATAGCAAACATCGGGCTGCTTTCATCCTTCGTCGGCATGGTTACCGATTCAAGAAGTTTTCTGAGCTTCACCCGTCACGAATATTTCAGGCGTGTCCTTTGCTCGTATTTGGGGAATCTAATCGAAAAAGGCCATATCCCGCCTGATGAGGAAACGCTCGGCAAAATAGTCGAGGACATTTCATACAACAACGCAAAGGCCTATTTCGGCAAATAAAGGAGAGAAAAGCAAATATGGGTAACGCAGTCGCAAAAATAAAGGAGACAAAGCTCGTTCCAGTTATCGTCGTCAAGGATATTGATGAAACGAGAGAGCTGCTACGCGCATTGGAGGAAGGTGGCGTTAGTATCGCGGAAATCACTTTTCGCACCGCTTTAGCGAAAGAGGCCATCGCCATTTTCAAAAAAGAATTCCCATCGTTTACAATCGGCGCTGGCACCATCATCAATGAGAGTCAAGCAAAGGAAGCCATTGCCTCTGGAGCAGAATTCATTGTGTCTCCAGGACTAAGTGAGGAGGTTGCCACGATATGTCGTAGCAATGACATCCCTTATGTCCCTGGAGCCGTTACGCCGAGCGAAATAATGAAGGCACTATCGCTTGGCTTAACGGACCTCAAGTTCTTCCCGGCCGATATTTATGGCGGCCTTAAGGCCATCAAGGCCCTATCGGCCGTGTTTCCGTCCGTTTCCTTCATGCCGACTGGCGGAGTCAACCTCGATAATTTAGATGAATTTGCCAAATGCGAAAAGATATTCGCAATCGGAGGAAGTTTTTTGACCAAAGGAAACCACGAAGACATCGTGAATAATTGCCGTAAGGCACAAGAAATTATTAAGGAGAGCAAGTAATGGCAAAAATAGTGACGTTTGGCGAAATTATGCTCCGTTTATCTTCGCCGCTGAATTCTCGTATCATCCAATCCCAGAGTTTCAACGTTCATTATGGAGGGGGCGAAGCCAATGTGGCGGTGAGTTTAGCCGCTTTTGGCCACGAAGTAAGTTTCGTGAGCAAACTTCCGAACAATCCCTTGGGAGAAGCGGCAAGAAACGCGCTTCGCAAATACGGCGTTGATACCTCTTACATAAAATGTGGCGGAGAAAGATTGGGCATCTATTATTTAGAAACCGGGGCAGCCATGAGAGCCTCTAACGTCATATACGATCGTAAGTATTCATCTATTTATGAAGCCGATGAGTCCGACTTCGACTTCGACGCTATTTTCAAAGATGCCGATTGGTTCCATTTCACTGGTATAACTCCGGCCTTGAATGATCGCCTCGCCCATCTAGTCGAACTAGCCTGCGTTGCCGCGAAGAAAAACGGATGCACCATATCTTGCGACCTTAATTTCCGCAAGAAGCTTTGGAGCAGCGAAAAAGCCATAAAGACAATGAGCAACCTCATGCAATATGTCGATGTATGCATCGGCAACGAAGAGGATGCCGAAAAATGCCTTGGATTCAAAGCCAAAAACACTGACGTTACAAAAGGAGTGTTACAGATCGCGGCTTACGAAGACATATTCAAGCAAATGGAGGCGAAATACCATTTCAGGTTCATTGCTACTTCTTTGCGGGAATCCCTTTCAGCAAGCGACAACAATTGGAGTGGTCTCTTATACGACGGGGAAAACTTCTCTTTGTCCAAGAAATACCAAATTCGCATTGTGGATAGAGTCGGCGCGGGCGATTCTTTCGCAGCCGGCATAATACACGGGCTATTGGCTTATGAAGACCGTCAAAAGGCTATCGAATTCGCGGTCGCTTCCAGTGCTTTGAAGCACACCATTCCTGGCGATTTCAATCACGTGAACGTAAAAGAAGTTGAAAACCTTATGAGCGGGGACGGTTCAGGAAGAGTGCAACGTTAAAACTTCTTGCCGCCGCTTGGTGATTCGCCGAACGTCTTCACGTAAAGGCGATAAAAAGTTGAATAATTCTCGAACGAGTAGCGAAGAGCGACCTCGTTCTTTTTTTCTCCCGATTCAATCGCTTTTCGAGCGGCAATAAGCTTTTTGGTCTTAATCATCTTCATGATTGAAATCTTCATGCTTCGCTTGAAAGCGTTGCATATTTGCGAGGGGGAATAATGGAAGGTTGTTGATATTCTCTCCAACGTAATCGGCTCTTCGATGTGCTCATCTATCCACTCAACGATTTTGGCGATGTTTTCATCGTATTCCCCGCTTATCTCCTCTTTGTCATTCAATAAAAAGACGAGCAGTTTTTGAATTTCGCTTCTGAACAAAATTTCAGTCTCCTCGTTTGAATAGGAAACAAAATATTCGTCTAAATTAGAGAAAATAGAAACAACTGATGGCGAAGCCGTATGAAAAACGCGAATGCCTTTTAAGCGTTGGCGCAACGAGGTAGGAACAGCAGAGTCATCGAATTTAAGGACATATCTTTCATAGCATTCTTCGGAATTGACTTCAGCAAAATGGTTCCTTGCCGCATTTATGAAGACCAAATCGCCATTATTGAGATGCTTTGACTCTCCCTCGACATGGTAATTCACCTTGCCGCGTATAAAGAAAACAATCTCGTAAAAATAGTGAAGATGCTTTTCATAACTCTCCGTTGGTTTTTCTTTATCATCCAATTTATGGGCAAAATCAATGTTGCCGCTTACGAAGTGAAACATACGAAGAATATATAACGACTTTGAGTCGCATCAGGCAAGAAACGTTTCCTCTTCCTCGTTTTTTAAATAGGGGCAGTTTTAATAATGGCGAAGAAAGTTAATTGGGGGTTAAATAACAAAAATCTTTGCAAAACGGCCATCTCATGCATACCTATCGCATTTTTCATATGAAATCCCCAATAAGTATTGCGAGATTTAAAGTAAGCGTAAATTTTGTCCCGTTCGAACCTCCTGGCTAGATTATTCGGAAATCCATCCAGAAAATCGATTGTGGGAATCTTTTACGCTTACGATTTAAGCATCAAGTTCGCTGGCTCTATAATCAAAAAATCGCTCTTCCGAGCGACTCACAATCTATAGCGGACCACGCTGTTATTGGAACGAGAAGCAGGTCCTGATTATCGCGATTTGGTGGAGCATAGCGGGATCGAACCGCCGACCTCCTCGTTGCGAACGAGGCGCTCTCCCAGCTGAGCTAATGCCCCAAATGCCTTTTTCGGCTCGCTTATTATAGCAACGAAAGAGGCAGTTACAATAAAAAGGGCTGATTCCTTCCCTGTTTGCTGCCATCTTTTCTTTTTCAAGCAGCAAGTTTTTCGCTCAATTGTAAAGAAAATTGTTTTTCTTTCGATATTACCGATGGATTTTGGATGTCGTTCTTTCCTATCGTTTAATATATACAGTGTCTATCATTCTTCGTTTTTAGGCGGAGACAGGTGGATTATGAATTTATAACTATTTGAGATTACATGCGACTTTGTCTGCGTTTTTCGTTCAATTGTAAAGGCTAATCAAAATATGTTTAGCTGTCATCGGTCTTTTTAAAAACAAGTCTTTTTCTTCTTTTCTCAAACCGTAAAATCCCTCCCATGGACAAGGTCATCGCTATCATCGATCTGAAGAGTTTCTATGCCTCTTGCGAGTGCAGCGCGAGGCATTTGGATCCTTTTGCAGTGCCTCTCGTCTGCGCTGATGCCTCGCGCGGAGACGGGAGCGTCGTCATGAGCGTGACGCCATATTTAAAAAGCCGTTACGGTGTTCCAAATGTGTGTCGAAAAAAAGATCTGCCGAGAGTAAGAGGCATGATTTTCGCCCCGCCGAGGATGTCTTTTTATCTGAAGATGTCTTCGCGCGTCAATTCTATTTTCCTAGACTACATCGCGCGTGATGACTTACATATATATTCGGTGGACGAAAGCTTTCTCAATCTAACCCCTTATTTGTCTCTATATAAGAAGAGTCCTGAAGATATCGTAAAAGATATCCAAAGGCGCATTTATGACGAACTTGGTTTGACAGCAACTTCAGGCATTGGCCCCAACATGTTCCTTGCCAAATTGGCTCTCGACAACGAAGGCAAGAAAAAAGCCCCTTATCTAGCGACCTGGAATGAAGAAGATGTCGAAAAGAAATTATGGGGAATAAAAGAACTCTCCGATATATGGAGCATCGGCGAAAGGACCGCATCTCATTTAAAGAGAATAGGCATAAGGAACGTAAGCGATTTGGCCCACGCCCCTGCTTCGCTTCTAGAAAGCGAATTCGGAATAATCGGGAATCAGCTTCAGAATTTGTCCAACGGCATCGACGAAAGCGATATCGAAGAAACCTATATCCCCAAGGAGACAAGCATATCGCTTGGGCAGACCTTGATGCGCGATTATTCGAAAGAAGAAGGCAGGCTCATCCTCAAGGAAATGAGCGACGACTTGCTCTATCGGCTGCGCAAAGTAGGGATGCTTGCTGGGAAGATATCTTTGTTCATCGGTTACTCGAACGGGTATGGAGGTTACTCCAAACAACTGTCTCTTCCTTATCCAAGCGATGAATTCGAGGATATTCATGGAGCCTTTTCCTTCGTTTACGAAAAAAGCGTGAGCGAATTGCCGATAAGAGGCATCAACCTCTCCCTATCAAAACTCACTGACAGCGATTATGCGCAAAGCAATTTGTTTGAGGAAGAAGATAGACGAGAGAAAACGAGATCGCTGTATCGCTCGCTAGATAAGATCAGGGAGACGTTTGGGAGGAACAGCATCTTGCGCTGTTCCTCCTTATTGAGCCATTCGACGATCAAAAGCAGACATTCACAAATTGGGGGGCATAAACAATGAGAGATCGAGGCATGATGAAGTGGTTATCGTATAAATCGCTATCGGAGCAAGAGAAATACCTCACGGAAATGATGAACAAGAAAGAGGAAATCGAAAAACCGATCATTTCAGAAGACAAGGCCGAAGAGATAAACGAAATGCTTTCTTCTTACGCCGGGGAAGAGGTTTGCCTCTATTTTTACGCCAGCGGCAAAGTCAAGCAATCGCGCGGTTCTATCGATAGAATTGACCCAATTTACAAGATTGTCGAGATGAATGATATCCGTATTAGGTTTTCCGAAATCGTCGGCTTGGAGCAAATTTGAAAATTCGCCAACAAAAAATAAAATTTGCTATTTTATATGGTGAGCACATCATTGTGCTTAAGAGGGCGTTGCCGAGCCCCTAGATGAGTAACGCCCTCTTTCTATCAAAATGAACGAGCAAGAACTGGAAAAATCAATGCTGTCGCTCCAAGAAGGGAACGGCAATGCCCTCGCGGATATCTATTCGCTTACCTCGCGTGGCGTTTTCACGTTCGTTTTGCCTATCCTCCACGACTATCAGCTCGCGGAAGATGTGATGCAAGACACTTATGTTGCTTGCTATAACCATATTCAGGACTACAAGCCAGGGACGAGCGCCCGCAACTGGCTTTTGACGATCGCAAAAAACACCGCCATCAGCACACTAAAAAAGAAAAACAGAGAAATATCTTATGATTTCGCTGACGAAAGCAGACCAGATGGCGTCTATTATCTTGGCGAAGTGGATACGCCCACTATCACGCTCGCGAACAAAATACTCTCGGAAGAAGAATTCAACATCGTCATGATGTTTGCTATCGGCGATTACAAGCATCGGGAAATCGCAGAATTCCTGCATTTGCCTCTAGGGACCGTGACTTGGAAATACAACAACGCCATAAAGAAGATCAAAAAAGCCCTGGAGGAAGACGGTCGCAAATATGAGAAAAAACGCCTCAGAGAAGCCAATCAAGAAAACTGAGCCGTCCGAAAAGGAAATCCTTCTTGCCATAAAATGTGAGGCTCCTCTTTTCGTCAAAGAAAACTTCGCCCCAATCGAAGCAGCGACTATCAAAAAAGAAGAAGAGATCGAAGACGCCTCTTTTTTGAAAATAAAGCTTAGGTCTGAAGGCGAAAACATAATCCCGAACGTCAAAAAGAACATTCTTAAGGAAACGAAAGCCGAGAGTCCTTTCGGCTGCTGGGTGAGGAAAAACACGCCGATAGTGGCTTCAATCGGAGCCAGTTTTGCGGTGGTTTTAGCTTCAACCTCGGCTTTGCTTGCCACTAGGCCGTGGGAAGAAAAAAACAAAAGTGCCCTTGTGCTTCTTTCCATCTCCCCCTCAAACGGAGGGAAAGACGAATCTCAAGCAAACCCTTATTCCCTTTCTTATTCTTTCCGCGTGGAAAAAAACGGGAAAGTCAATCCTTCATCCCTCAAGGCCAACAATTACAGCGCCTCGATCGTTAAAAAAGCATCATGCTTCCCTACGCTTTATTGCCAAGACGACGTTGCCTTCGCGACAAGTTTGCTTAAGCCAGCTTATGCCATGGGATATCTAGAAAACAGCAGCGAAGAAGAGCCAAACAAACTTCAGATCACCTATTTCGCGCCCGAGGCGAAAAGCATCGAAAAAAAGAAAAAGGAGTACGAAGCAGCGTTCAACAAAGCGCTCAAAAGAGCCGAAAAAGGTCTTGGAGTCTACGCAAGTTTGAATTTTGTCAATGGCTGCGAAGGGCTCAATTTATCGTATTTCAAAAAACTTGATTCGGAGAAAAGAGAGCAAATTATCGACGCTTATTCCCTTTTCAAAACGTCAAACGGAAAATCTCTCATCGAGATGGATAACTATCTTCAAATGGATGAAAAGACTTTGACGTCACTATCATCAACGCTTTCATCGACAAAAGAGACCAAATTATCACCTCTCGCCCTGGATGCTTTACTCCATGGCACAGCCTCAGCCTATTACTGTTCCATCGATGAGAGCCACGCTGACAATGCTTCTTTAATCGAGACGAAGAAAAAAGAAATCATAGACGAAGTCGAATCGCTGCCCTCGCTTGACGAAGGGACCAAATCCAGCATGAAAGAGCTGCTTTGGAAAGACGCCTATTACTTGACCGAGCTTACTGAGCAAGAAGAAAAAGCCCTCGATAGCCCTTTCTATTCTTCCTATAAAGAAATCCGCAATCTTATCAATAACGGCCTCACCGAAGAAAGCTATCTCACGCTCCTAGAAGAAGAAAAGGACATCGCTGAGAGCGATGCCACTTTCCTTGATTTTGCTCCTGCTATCCAAGGCGCGCTCCTCGCCGATTCAGGCGATCATGCGTCAGTCAGTTCCGCTTCTGATGCTTCAGAAGAAGGCGGGATAATCAGCGATTAAAAAGCCCAGGTGCCGTTTTCGAATATCTTTACTTCTTCTCCGTTTTCTTTTGCGCCGATAATCGATAGGTCAGCCGTCCCAATCATAAAGTCGACGTGAGAAAGAGAACGGTTGATGCCGAAAGAAAGAATCTCGTCAGCGCTGTATTTTTGATAATCGGGATAAAGAGACGGGAATCCTCTTCCGATTGCCAAATGGCAGCAAGCGTTCTCGTCATATAAAGTATTGAAGAACAATAGGCCTGTTTGGTTGATTGGTGAAGAGAAAGGCACCAAGGCGGCCTCGCCCAAATACGAGGCTCCTTCGTCAAGCGTCAAAATGCTCTTAAGCACCTCTTCGCCTTTTTTGGCATGACATTCGGTGACTTTGCCTTTGTGGAAGATGAAATAGAAGTCTTCGATTACTTGACCGTTATAGACAAGTGGTTTTGCGGAATGCACCACTCCCTCAGCCTCGCCTTTCATAGGAGAGGTAAAGCATTCTTCGCTCGGGATATTGGGCTGATATACGGTTCCGTCAGGCGCGAGTTCTCCTCCCCCGAGGAAAATGACGCCAGGAATGAGACCAACAGTTAAATCCGTGCCATTTTTGCTTAGATAATGCAATTTTCTTAAATGCATATCGTTTAGGGTTTTGCAGCGATTTTTCAAATCGATCTCGTGCTTTGCCCAGTTTTCCTCGCCTTTTCCATCATTTGCTCTCGAAGTATACAAAATGGCTTCCCATAACTTTTCATAGGCTTCTTCATCGCTATATCCTGGGAATACTTTCTTTGCCCAATTGAGACTTGGGCAGCCAGCGATGCACCATTGGTATTTGCCTTCTCTTTCTTCGATGAGCTTCTGCGCACCTTTGTATCTAAGGGCACGAACATCCGCCATCTTTTTGGCATCAACGCCTTTTAATCCATCAGGATCTTCACCGTCAAGCCAGATGAGAACCGGAAGATCCTCGGTTTGGAACTTCTGGAACCCATAATCGTAGGCTGTGAGTCTGCCCAAATCTTCGGAAGTGCCATAAGCGTAAGTCACTCTGTCGAGAATTTGACTCCTCCATTCCATACAGACTCTTTTTGCCCCGGCCTTATAGCATTCTTCGGCTACGAGAGCGGCGAATTTCTCTTGGTCAGGGGTCGTTCTGATCAAAACGTATTGTCCTTTTTTGACAGCTGCGCCGACATTTACAATCAATTCGGCATATCTTTTAATTAAACTTTCATCCATAATTTGAACCTCGGGATATACTATATCCCTAAAGAGTGAAAATCTCGAAGGAGAAACGGCAATGAATGAAGAAAGCAAAGCCAAATTGAATAAGTTCTGGGGCATCTGGAATTTTTTGGAGGCCATTATCCTATTGGCGGCCGGTGTTTTGGCCATTGTTGTGGCTGCCACAAACGGGGACGGAGAAGCCCTCAAGAACATGAATATGGAGTCGATTATCGCCTATGTTGTGAGCGCCTTCGTATTGCTGGACGGAATACTCCGCGTCGTCATGAGCTTCGTCCATTATCGCGGACTGAAGCAAACCGATGAATCAGGAATGCTTGTCGGCGGATTCGAGATTACGATCGGTGTGGTAATGACGCTTTCGGAAATCCATTTCTATCTTTTGACAAGCCAACACGTCTTCACGTATTTCATCGCCAATTTCATCGCGACCCTTCTCATTGCGATCGGGTTGCTTCTCATTATCTTTTCCATTGTCACCATCGCGAAAAAATATGGCGGGCTTTTCATGCCTATTCTCGAAATCGCATTCTCCGCTATTTTGGTGGGCGTAGGTATCGCCATTTTCATTCTCTACTACCGCGAAAACAACGCGAACATCGTTTTGATTCTCACCGGGTCAATCCTTTGCATCGCCTCCGTTGCTCAAATGATTATTACGATCGTTACGCTTAAAAAAGCCAAAAAAGAGGACAAAGAGGCCACCCAAACAACCATCATCGAGCATCAAAGCTACGAGACTCGTCCTTATCCAAACGCCAGAGAGGTTTATGTTGACGCAACACTTTCTTCCGAACAAAAAAGAGAAGAGAGGCCAAGGCAACTCAATAATTCGACAAGAGTCGAACGAATCGAAGGCCCGAAGGAATAACAACAATCCTTTCTCTTTTGTTCAAAAGTTTCTATTTTGTTTGTTCTATATTGTTTATAGCAATATAGTTAAGGGGCACTTGGAGGATTTATTTCTATGTTAAAGCGTGGAAGCATCAGCTGGCTTATCTGGAACCTCGTCGAATCTGTGATTCTCATTGCAGGCGGGGTTATGTGCGTCGTTTTCTGCAACAACGTCGATTTCCAAAAGACAGCCTTATTGATTGTCGGCATTTTGGTGGCTGTCGATGCCGTCTTAAGACTTGCTCTTGGCGTTATCGATGTCATCCGTATCGGCGAACATGCCGTCATGAGAACGGATTACATTGAAGCCGCAACCGGTTCTTTGGAGCTTGCCTTAGGCATTGTTCTCATTCTCTCTTACACTGAATCGGCAAGCCTTGAGATTGTCTTCAAATTCATTGGCTTATTCATCGGTATCTTCCTCATCACCGTTGGGGCTGTCGCCATGGTTTACGCGATTGTCTATATCGTAAAGAGGATGAATTTGCTCATCGCCAATATCTTCTCGATCATCGGCGCTGTTCTACTCATCGCTTTAGGGGCTATGGCGATTGTCTATCTCACTAAGCAAGACACCATCATGCTCATCTTCTTGATCATCTTAGGCCTTGTCCTCATCGCTGCTGGCCTTATCCTTGGCGTTCTCACTATCTCTATCGCCAATAAGCTCAAAAAAGCGAAGAGCGTCATTGATGATGTCAAAGATACGCTTACTAAAAATAGTGAACCGGTCGATGTCATAGACGCTGCGCCAGAAGCAACCGACAACGACTGATATCTTGTCCTTAAAAGCAAAACCAAGGCCGTGGCCTTGGTTTTTTCTTTATTGCTTCTCTCTTTAAAACTTGACGCTTTCGATGATGCCCTCATCTTCTTTCACGACTAAAGGCTTTCCTTCGATGAGTGGGCGCATGTAAGAGCGGAAAGAGTCGCTCATTCGTTT
>CAVHTL010000043.1:9893-10971 GCA_963638955.1 bacterium | reverse complement strand
AAGCATGATTGATAGGAGAAAGGAAATCGGGATATCATATTGAAAACGGTCCAGTTTTTTGTCCGCAGTCCCTCTCAAACGACCCTTAAATTATGCACTCTTTCTCTTTTGTTGGTTTAAGCGTAAAATAGCCCCACGGCCGATTAAGTGGGGGGCTATTCGGCATGAGTTTATGGGCAAACGCAAAATCGAGAAAGTAAAAGGCGGAAAAGCCTACGCCTTCTTCAAAAGATTCTTCGACTTGTTTCTCTCTCTTTTAGGTTTTGCTTTGATTGCGTGGCTATTCGCTATACTTGCGATTGTGGTTAAGCTTTCCTCTCCAGGCCCCATCCTGTTCAAAGACAAGAGAGTTGGAAAAAACTACAAAGAAATCGAAGTCTATAAATTCAGGACCATGTATATTGATGCTGAGTCGAACATCGATAAATACCTCACACCTGAGCAAAAAGAAACATGGGAAAGAGAACGCAAACTCGATAACGATCCCCGTATCACCAAAATCGGGAGGTTTATGAGGAAAACATCTTTGGACGAATTACCTCAAATACTGAATGTAATCGGCGGATCGATATCGCTCGTTGGGCCTCGTCCGATTACAAAAAGAGAAATCGAAGAGAACTTCACCAAAGAGCAGGCCGATTTGATGTTGTCCGCTAAACCGGGAATCACCGGATACTGGCAAGTATATGGGAGAAGCGACGCGTCGTTTGCTTCTGGCGAAAGACAAAAATTGACCATCGAATATTTCTCGAAACGCAGCTTATGGTTGGATTTCAAAATACTGCTTTTGACCATTCCTGCCGTCTTGAAACACAAAGGAGCCAAGTAGGGGCTCTTTCTTTACCTTTAGGTAAAATGTATACTTTAGGGACGAGTCGTAAAAAAGGAGACTGCAATGAGCGAAAATAGCAACGGTAACCGCCAGATATTGGTAATCAAAGACGAAGAAGAAACAACTCCATCCAAGTGGTCGATAAAAAAATACGGCCAATCGATAAAGAAATTCAAATGGTGGGTGACTGGTTTCACTCTCGGTCTTGCTCTTGTCGCCTTTATTGGCGTTCAATATGTCTATAAC
>CAVHTL010000043.1:3429-9851 GCA_963638955.1 bacterium | reverse complement strand
CTATAACCCTTCCGTGACCAAATTCGAGTCGCAGTTTTCCTATAACCTTCCGATCACTATCGACGAAACTACTGGAAACGGCACCTATATTGACGGTTCTGCCTTTAATTACTATGACATCGTCTCGGAAGACAATCTGGCTGTGGTCAAAGCATCAAGCGATGAGTTTGCCTCACTCGATGTAGAAAGAATTGCCAAAAACAAGAAGATCGCGATCGCCGTCAATGGACGCACAGACTCCAAAACCGAAGAATTTGTCATCACTTTGCCAGTAACTTACACAATCAGCGGCGACCTTAAATCGTTTGGCGATGCCTCGACAGCGAAAAACTTCGTGAAAGGCCTCGTTGAGCTCACCAAAGCCAAAGCGATCAGCGTAGTTGATTCATACGCTCTTGGGAGTCATATTCCAGCAGATGCGATTTTCGATAACCTCGATTTCGATCGCCAGATTTCCATCATGAGTTCGGAATACAGCAGAGTTTTATCGACATACGATACGCTTTTGAGCTCCTATGGCGAAGACGTTCGCGTTCAAACCGAAGATATCAACGAGAGCCTTTTCGACGCCAGATGGAACTGTTACTACACCTACTATCTTGATGGCGAAAGCGCCTTCACCGTCTTAAGCAACAGGCTTAAGTCCAGAAATTATATGAATTACGACGTGAATGATCCGCAAAAACCAATCACTGCTCTTGAAGAACTTGGTGCAGGCTATATAAAGAGCATCAAAGATAACATGGAAACCATCAAAATCGTCCAGGAAGCCTTGGATAACTTCGTCACAGGAGATGGGACTACCTATGGCGACAACGCAACTCAGCAAAAAATAGCGGAATACAACCAGCGGATTCTTGATTTGCAATTATCCAACCAAACCAATGTCCGTGAACTTAAGGAACTCGGCTATAACGTTGGGAACCTGAGCGACATCACTCTTGATAATGTGGACGACATCACCACCGAGGGAGGGGATGGCAAAATCCAGAAACTACAAGCCGTCGTCAACAATACCGAAGAAGGCAAAACTTGGGCTAAAGAAAACGCCGCTTTCAAGGCAAGCATCTTGGATTACAAAGACAAACTTGTCGACGATGCCGACAAATGCACCCAAGTGTCCCATTTTGTATATGGCAACAAACTCGATAAAATAACCTACACCTATTCTGGCATTATTTACACCTATGGTGGCTTCTCTGCTTGGATTGGACTCGCAATCGGGCTACTCGTTGGCTTTGTTGCAACTTCTTTGATTTGCTGTTCGATTTACGTGAGTGAAGACGACAAAAACGAAGTAGTTGCCCAAATCGATTAATAAATTCTAAATAAGGCGAAAAGCAAAGTGGTTTCGACAAAAAGCGAAAGCAAAAAGATCAACCCGCCTTATTTTTGTTTTTCGCTTCTTTTGGCTTTGTATCTCATTCTTTCTTTGTTTGCTTTCGAGGCCGTGAATATCTTTCAGGACGGCACTGAGATATACATGAATGACGTGGAATTCTATCTAACGAACACGATGGTTATCGCCTTCGGGGTATTTTTGTTCTTTTTCGCAAAAAGGCTATTTAAGACGAGAATCAATGTGGTGGCTTTCTTTTTCATGCTGCTGCTATTTGTGTCTAACGCTTATGCGATTTTCGCTTTGCCCGATATTATCCACACGGAAGGCGAAATGAGTTACGTTGTCACTTCCTCGTTCAGGCTGCGTTCGTTCTATTCTTTCATCAATGTGACGCTCACTCTTTACATCCTTTATGGTCTTGTCCCTCAATGCAAACTCACTGAAGGGGGCATGAACTATTTGCTTTCTTTTGTGAGTCTCGTCGCTTTAAGCGCGGTTATCGCAAGCTATTTCCTCGATAAGGATATTTATGAGCTGATGCTAAAAAGCGACAACTTCCATTTCTGGAGCGGGCCTAAATCATATTGCACGGAGAAGAACACTTTTGGCGCCTTGATTCTCTTTGGGATATGCGCAGAGATATATCTCTTCTTCTTTGACAAGAAGTGGTGGCGCTTGCCGCTTCTAGGGTATTATTTCGTGAGTGTTTTCCTCACGCTTTCTAAGACGTCGATCATCTGCGCGATCTTCGTATTTCTCGTTTCGATTTCTTATGGTTTCATCCGTCTTTTCTTTTATAGCAAGAAGTGGTGGGCGCTTCTTCTTTTTGCCCTTTACATCGGAGCGAACATCGCTTTGGTATATCTATTTTTCCATAATGAGGTTTTCTCTGGTTCTTTCTTTGGCAAGATCTTAGCCATCATCAAAGACGCCATCATGGAGCCTGATAGTTCCACGATGGGGGCGCGCGAGATTATTTGGCATAAGCTGCTCGATTTGGTGAAAAGCGATAATCAGTATTTGATTTTCGGCTTTGGCGATGCCTCTTTCCCGTTTATTTTCGGCTTTGCAAGCGACGGTAATTGGAAAATCACTTTCTCTGCCCACAACGGCTTTCTCGATCAGCTTGGGAGAGGCGGGCTTATACGTCTTGGGGTCTATGTGGCTCTCCTTGTTTATCTTTTCATCCTTTGCTTCCGCTTCATTTCTTCTAAAAAAAGCAAAGGCGGGGCGCTTTATCTCATCTTCTTGCTCACTTTCCTCCTTCACAGCGCAGTAGAGAGCGAATATTTGTTGGGCAATGACTTCAAGTCCCTTATCTGGAGCTTTTTGACTGTGGTGCCGCTTTTAAGCCTTAAGGAGGATGAGAGGCATCCAAAGAGAAAGGCTTCCCTCATTAAAGATTACTGTTCGGCCCCGGTCGAGTACCCTTCTTCGCCGTTTCTTGCCGTCTTCTCTACTTTCGCTCTAGCGGTCTCTTTGTCTTTGTCCCCGGTTTTTTTCTTCCTTCTGATCAGCGGTTACTTGTCTTCTCCCTTGGCTGCTTTTATCTCTGCTGCGACGATGCTACTTGCCATCTGCTTCTTCATCGTGAGGATGCGATATTTCCATAACGACAAAGAGAAAGTCGCGCTTATCGTTTCCTCGCTCTTGTTTATCCTCTTCTCTTTCTCTTCCGCCTATCTTATCAATATGCATTTCTCTGGCGCTCCTATCCCGTATACCCATGCTTGTTACGCCGTCTCTATCTTCGCCGTGCTTATATCGACCTATGGCATCATCAGCGTTCTCGATAAGGATTTTGCTCTCCTCAAACTGACTAACCGCATTGAAAGGGCCTATAAGAGAAAGAACGCCATAAGGCTCTTGAAATCGAGATAAGAAGCTTACTGAGGCTTTGATAGTGTTCAATAGGGAATACGTTCCTGCTGAATGGTGATTTGCATTTGTCTATTTGACGAAAACCATCAAAATCTTCTTTTCGTTTTAGACTTGAAAAGCAGGGGATAAAGTGGGGGATAAAATCGATGCAATGTCTCGACCCCTGCCTTTCTGAATTTGTGCCAACCAACAAAGAGATAAATGCGTTTTGGAAAGAAAGGGCAATAACAACAAAGAAGAGCGCTGGATTACGCCCTCAAGTAAAGCAAACATCCTAATTGGCAATGGCATTGAAACATTCTTTATCCTTTTGTGGATTGATGGATTCTAACGAGTTTGCCCGCCCTCCTGCCTTCGGTGTGCAAGCTTCTTCTCTCCGTGTCTACTTTTAGGTTGCCAGTACACATTTATCGATCATCAACTTGCAGTTTTCATCCAAAATGGCCAAAAACCACTTGCAGTTTTCATCCAAAATGGCCAAAAACCACTTGCAGTTTTCGTCCGACCCGCGAAAATATAATCGAATATGCTAAAAAGAAAATTAGATAAAGCATTAGAAGATTGGAAAGCAAATCGAAAACAAGCGCTGCTCGTGACTGGCGCGAGGCAGATTGGCAAAACCTATTCGATCACCAATTTCATCAAAAAATCGTTTAAGCATCAAATTATCATTAATTTCGCGTACAGAACCGATTTGATTGATTTGTTTTGCTCATTCGATCGTTCGGACGATCTCCTTTTTAATTTGTCGGCGGTAGCAGGGAGCGAATTGCACAAACATGAAACGATCATCTTTTTTGATGAGATTCAGCTTTTATATAAAAGGAGAGACGAATTAAAACGGCTTGGCATATTGAAAAGCACGTCTCAAGACCTCCTCACAGCGATAAAAAAAGTAGTTGAGGGTGGCGAGTACCGCTTTATTCTTTCCGGCTCTTTGTTAGGAGCAACAATCAGCAATATTTTACTTTCGCCTGTAGGATACTTGGACATTTTGACGATGTATCCGATCGATTTCGAAGAATATCTTTGGAACAAAGGCGTAAAAGAGGAAGTTATCGCAAAATTGGAATGCTGTTTTTCCAAAAAGGAAGCTGTTGACGAAAATATAAATCAGCTGTTTTTGAACTACTTTAAAGAATACGTTCTTATCGGTGGAATGCCGGAAGCCGTGAATGCGTTTTTGGAAACGAAGAACCTTTATTCGGTTCAAGTAAGCCAGGAGCAAATCAACAAACTTTACGAACTCGATATGACGACGTATGTCGAAGATAAAGCCACTCAGTTGCGGGTGAAAGAGATTTATGAAGCTATCCCATCTGAACTCAATAGCAAAAACAAGCGTTTTATGACCTCGCACGTTTTTAAGCAGTCCATACTCAAGAGAGAAGATGTTCAAGGGGATTTTCTTTGGCTCAGCAAAGCTGGAATCGCTATACCGGTCTATAACGTTACGGAGCCTTCCTTGCCGCTCGCTTTATCTAGCAACAGGAAAACGATGAAGCTATTCCTCAATGACATTGGTTTGCTCGATTCTATGCTCTTATCGACTGGCGTTAGAGAAAAGATGCTGATAGGCGAGAAGGTTATCAATTACGGTGCGCCATACGAAAATGTCGTTGCTCAAGAACTTGCCGCACACGGATACTCTGACAAACTTTTTTATTACAACTCAAAGACGCATGGGGAAATTGATTTCCTTATTGAACACGGCGATGATGTCTTGCCGATTGAAATAAAGTCCGGGAAACCAAATCAAATGTCGATATACAATCACACTGCCCTCAATAATCTCTTGAAGACGTATTCAATTCGCAAGGCTTTTGTTTTTGGGATGGGAAACGTTATCAAAGAAACGGATAGAATAACGCAATTCCCGATTTATATGATCTCCTTCATTAAGCGCTTTGCCGATAACGGTAAATAAAAAGGAGGATCACGCAGAGGCGCGCCAAACAAGCAAAAGGCTTGTAAATTAATTGAGTTAGTGTACACTAACTGGTATGGAATGGATCATTTTGCCCATCTTTTATCTCCTCTACTGGGGCATGTGCGTTCTTCTCACGGGAAGTGACAAAAAGAATCTTTTGAGTTTCTTTTCTTACCCAGAAGAGGTGCGAAAGATAGTGAAAGAAAACGATGGGCTCAAAGACTATATCCCAAAGAAGAGACCGTTGATCGTCACCTTGCTCAGCAATATCGTCATATTCACCTTAGTCTTTTTCTTGATAGGGGTTTTAATCAACAAGGTTTTTCTCGTCAAAGGGTTCGCGCCCCTACTTACTTATTTCCTCGTATTCGGGGAAGGGCTTAATCTTTTTGATTTGCGCGTGATCGATCTTATCTGGTGGAGAAACAGCAAGCGCGTCCGGTTTTCCTTTTTGATGGATAAAAAAGCATATCAAGACCCAAAGGAGCACGCTTACTCGTTTCTTCGTGCGATACCGTCCTTCGCCGTCATCGCTTTGCTTTCGGCCTTTTTCTCCTCTTTGCTTTGATTTCTATTTTGTGCCGATAAAGTTACTCAGGGATTAGAAAAGATTGAAGGCTGAGCCGCTTTTCTTCTCCTTGCAAAAGCTATTAAATGAAGAGCAAACCAAAGAGCGTTTAAGCGCGCGATTTTTGCTTTCAGAGACCGAAGGCGCAAAACGATTAAAAATACCATTCGTTTTTGCGGTCTAAAATAGTCTAAAGCGCGATAAATACTGATGCTTGTGCCCTAAATCAATAAAGTGAAGATGCCTTTTGCGGACGTTACTATCTATTTTGAATTGCGTCGATTGGTTTTTTGTTGGCGATTTTGCTAACCGGTAGGAAAGCGGCGATTATGCTCGAAAGTAAAGCCGCCCCTAATAAGCATAAGACGACGAGAGCGTTTGGACTCATCAAATCGAACGGCAACCCGGTCGATTTCGTGACTGACGCGCTGACTGTATTCGAGATGAAGAACACCGCGACGGTGGATAAGAGGAAATTGATGAAAGCGATGATAAAGGCTTCCGAATAGAAGATTTTGAAGACATCGCTCCGTTTCGCTCCGACTGCGCGGAGAATGCCGATTTCCCTCTTCTTGTTATTGATGGACACCGAGATGAAATTGTAGAAGAGAAGCATCGAGAAGGCGGCCATTGCGATGCCGACGTAGAGGAAAACCTGCGTGAGAACGACAATCATGCTGGCGTATGACTCTACCATGGAG
>CAVHTL010000043.1:0-3419 GCA_963638955.1 bacterium | reverse complement strand
ACCATGGAGAGCTCACTACTACTCATCCGCATTCTCCAAGCATCATTTGGAATTTCGGAATAGTCGTTTGCGTTAGTGAAGACGTTGCTTTTTGCAAAATAGAAATCGAGGAACTTGTCTAAAGTAGCGGCGTTTCTTCCGTAAGTCACGAAACCAACGCGATTCCTCGTTCCGTCGTCATAGTAAAATCCGTTGGTTTTAAGTTTTGCCTGAATCGCTTCGATATCGGCTTTCGAGATGCTCAAAGCCCTTTGATTAAGGTTGCCGCTCTCGTCCAAATCGAGACCGACGATTTTAAAGGAGTAATTCTCGAGCGATTCTTCGTAAACACTAGCTGTCTTTGTCGGAAGAGAGCCCACAATATCGCTTATAGGCGTTTCTTCCGTCACTTCATCGAGGTATTTTCTTTCCTCTTTCATCCAAGCGGAGGCGAGTTTTTGGCCAGCTTCGGTGGTTTGCCCTGCCGTATAGTAGATCAAGTAATAGCAAAGCGCCTCTTTCCCGGTCAAACCTTCGTTGCTTTTCATTAACTCCTGAAAATCGGCACGGTCCTTGCAATAGGCGTATAGCTCATCGTAGTTTTCTTCTATATATGAAGCGACGAAGCTATCGTAATTGTTTCGGATCTGGTTGAGGGCATAAGCCAAACTGCCTTCCGATTCGTCTTTCGTTTCCTTTTGATCGATGATTTCTTGCGCTTTCGAGATGGTGATGAGGGCTTCCCCACTTTCTAGCGAATCCTTCCCGTTTTCGAAGTAGTAATTGCTTTCCTCGTGAGAAGGGTAATAGGCGAGATAGTACTGATCCTTATCTGCGACATCAAAGCGGACAGACGTTATCTCGACATCGTTAGAGGATGACCCGTTATCCGAACTTTTTACATATAAAGAGGTATGGACGTTCTGCGTATATCCTTGCGAAAGATAATAAAGCTCAGTGCCGTCGGTATCGCCATAAGAGATATCGGATATTTTGTTCCGGTAGGAAGATAAGCGAGATGGGAAGTTTGTGTCGACGATCCCGGAGATTTTATAGACCAAGTTCGTGTTTGATGAGGAATCGTAAACGCTTAAAGACGTCCCGATTATCTTCTCAGGGGTGATGGTGGCAGGCTCGATAGTGGTGGTTCCGTTCACATAACCGAGGTCTTCAAAAGACCAATAAACATAAAGAGGCAAAAGGCACTCATAATCGCTAGACGGCATCGCGCCATTCGTTATTTTGAAACCGAGCTCCTCGAAATCGCTTTCGTTATTTATCGTCACTTTCGAAGATATCTTTCTAGCATGGAACAAATCCGCGCCAGTCCCCGAAGAAGGCAAGGGCAAACTGGCGCTTGCTTGATCGGATGCATAGACTTTTACTCCGGTCTCATCCTCAATTTCCTTTATCCTCTCGTCAGTTAGTCCAGACGAATACGATTTGTCGCTTGCCGTAATGCCGAATACGGTGATATCGCCTTTCGTGATGGTCGATTTCATCGCTGATGTTCCGTTGAAGAGAGACAAAGTCATGCTGGCCCCAAACAAAGTGAAAGCAATCGTGGATAAAAGAATCGTCATCACCAAACGGAAGGGTTTCACGCGAAGCGATTTAGCCCCCATTTTGAAAGCGTGAGCGAGGGAGAATTTGCTTTTGATGGGTTTGAAAACGCCATCGCCTCCCTTGACCTTGTCCGGGTCAGTATCGACGAATTCCTCGCGGTTTCCGTCTTTGTCTATTTTGGCGGCTTCGCACACGGCCCCGTTGACGCGGGGGTCGCCGACGATATAGACATCGCCATCGCTCTTTTTGATGGCTTCGTTGATGATGGGCAAATCATCAGCCTTCAAGGGCCTATCTTTGCTTAAGCGGATGATGTTATCGCCAATCAAAGACAAGCCATCGGAGGCAAAAGTGCTCTTCACGGCGGTTTTGCTGATATCAGAGATAACCTTTCCGTCTTTTAGCTCAATGACCCGGTCCCCGAAGTGCTCAGCGAAGTCGCGGTCATGGGAGACAATGACCACTAAACGAGTTTTTGCAAGGTTTTTGAGGGTTTCGAAGACTTGTTTGCCAGTGCCACTATCAAGAGCGCCAGTGGGTTCATCGCCAAAAATAATCTTCGGGTCTTTCACTAACGCTCTAGCGATAGCCACCCTTTGCTTTTGCCCGCCGGATAATTCGTTTGGTTTCCTTTTGGCGTAACCTGCTAGATCAACCTCTTTAAGGATTCCCTCAATTACTTCATCGGTAGCTTTTTTGTGTTGGAGTTCGAGAGCCAAAGCGATGTTCTCTTTGACGGAGAAATCGTTGAGGATGTTGTATTCTTGGAAAATAAAGCCCAAATAAGTGTTGCGATAGGAATCCATCTCGCCTTTGGAGAACGTTTGACTGCTTTTGCCGTTGATGATTATTTCGCCATCATCTGCTTCATCTAACCCTCCCATGACGTTTAGGAGCGTTGATTTGCCTGAGCCTGATTTCCCTAGTATGAAAACAAGACCCGTTTCCGGGAATTTTAGGCTCACGTCGTCTAAAGCGTGGACCGACGTCCCGCCTTTGATTTTATAGGTGCGTTTTAGATTTTTTACTTCAAGCATTGAATGAGCCCCCTTGGACAGTTTTTATTATTAAACCAAATGGAGGTCCTTATTTCGACAAAACACGGCAAAATATTTAAGTTTTAGGCAAACAACGCCACATTCTGATCAATGGTTCGATAGTCACATCAATAAAATATCGATAATGTCCAATGTTTCTGGATTTTTGACCATTAATTGCCTAATAGTCAATCCAAGCGAAGGGATATACAAAATGTTTTTGTTTGTAAGAAGACGATTTTACCCTGTTTTTGATAATCGTTATTAGAGGTTGTATACTTTGCTAGCCGAATTACTTTCGGCAATAGTTCTTTGGGGTCGTACATGGTCTTGACGGGGATGTATTGGGTTTTGATCGCAGTGGCCTGATGAGCATAACCATCAAAAAACAATAACTGACAACAGTTACAAACCTTGGATGAACGTGGCTCCACGTGCATCCTTTGCTCGCGCTTAATAGTATCCTAAGGGATTCTCGGCAATAGATCCGAGAGCAGCATGTCCACCAACCGTGCGCAGCTGGCGGGTGGAACGGGCATAATAAACAGCTTCTAAGCCGTTTGCCTCGATTAAAGCAAGCGGACGAAAACCTTCTAATCTCGCTTAGGGGACTTGACGTTATCACGCCCTTAAGTTAAATCTCGATAATGTCTAAACTGTAGACGTCATCGCTGGATCTTCCTCGGACAGGGGTTCAACTCCCCTCGGCTCCACCAAAAGGTAAGGAGACGAACACCAGTATTATAGGAATATACTATGTACCTGGTCACTTCGTTGTAAGGGCACAAATGAGTGTCCGTAATAGAAAGAAGAAAGAGTAGCGAAAGCTACTTTTTT
>CAVHTL010000042.1:0-11058 GCA_963638955.1 bacterium | reverse complement strand
ATGTAAGGCTAGGCGGGGCTGACCTCATTATCTTCAGCGCCGGCGTTGGAGAGAATAGCGGCGTCTTCAGGAAAGCCGTCATCGACAACGTGAAAGAGGCGCTCCATCTAGACATCGATGAGGCGCGTAACGAGAAAATACACGGGGAAGAGGCGCTCATCAGCACCCCTTCTAGCGATATCAAAGTCGCCGTCATCCCAACAGACGAAGAGGTGATGATCGCCCGCGACTGCTACAAAGCCTACGAAGGGAATTTATGAACGTCAATCCTATCTTGATAAACTACGAGAAAGAGCACAAAAAGGCTTTTTCTTCAATTCGCAGAGCCATTGAAAAATACGACCGCATCGCCATTTTCCGCCACATCAAGCCCGATTTCGACGCGATGGGCAGCCAAATGGGCCTATACACTTTCATCAAGGACAATTTCCCGAATAAGGAAGTGCATTATCTAGGCGATAACCACGTCTCTTTCACCCCTCGCCTCTTCCCGGAGACCGAAAGACTCTCTGATGAGTGGTTCTCTTCGCCGTTTTTGGCAATCGTCGTCGACGTCGGCGACCATGAGCGTATCGCCGATCCGCGATACGCCAAAGGGAAATGCATCTGCAAGATCGATCATCACCCCTGCAAAAAGGAAATCGCCAAAAACCCGCTTCTCGATACGTGTAGCGCCGCGGCAGCCGAACTCGTGAGCAATCTGCTTGCGAGCTGGAAAGGGAAGACCCTTTCGAAAGAGGCAGCGCGTTATCTATACATCGGAATTGTCGGGGATTCAGGGCGCTTCCAGTACAGCAGCACCAACGAGCATACCTTTGCCTCCGCGATGGCTCTTTTGGAGACTGGCATCAATATCAACGAGATTTATCTATCGATGTACGAGAAAAAGATCGATGACCTCAAAGTCACGGCCTACGTTCTCAATCATTTCTCTGTCTCTCCGCACGGAGTGGCTTATTACTTGCTCCCCTCAAAGGTGCAGGAAGAGCTCAAGATCTCTAGCGAGCAAGGCAAAGACAACGTCAATCTCTTCTCCAACATCAAAGGCATAAATGCCTGGTGCTCGATAAGCGAGGACCCAAACCCCAAAGACTATTGCTGGCGCATCTCCATCCGGAGCAAAAAAGAGGACATCTCCCCCATCGCCGTCAAATGGGGCGGAGGGGGCCATGCCCAAGCTAGCGGAGCCAAAATCAAGAATCTCGACGAGCTCGATCCATTCATCAAAGACCTTGATGATCTCTTCGCTTAAGGCTCTAGGAGTCAGCGAAAGCTGGCTCTTTTCTTTTGAAAAGAAAACGATAAATCGGTAAAAAAGAGCAAGATGTTGAAAAGGTGGCAAAAAAGAGTATCTTCGGTGCCGAAAAAAGCCTTCGCGCCTTTTTCAAAGAAAGGAGACTGCTATGGAATATATCGTTTTAGCAGGCAGCATCAGCGATAACCTTGCTTCGGCTATGTCCAATTTGACCCTTTGGACGAATATCGCCAAGACCGTTATCTTCATTCTTTTGGGTTTCATCTTCACCAAGAAAAAACTCCTGCCGGAAGAGACAGGCAAAGTGCTCACCAAATTCGTCATGGGCGTCTGTTTGCCGTGTTTGGCCTTTTGTTCCTTCATGAAGGATTTCACTGTCACGGAAGGAGTCGGAGCCATCGTCAATTTCGTGCTCGGCTTCGTTTTCTATATCCTTTTCATCTTCTTGGGAAAAGCCATCTTCCTCTGGGTCAAAGACAAGAACAAGCGCGAAGTGCTCGCCGTTCTATTCGCCTTTGGCTCAACCACCTTCTTCGCTTATCCGCTTGTGAATGCGATATATGGCAAAACCGCCTCGAACTACTTCAACATCATGAACGTCGCTTACCGCGTCTTCCTTTATAGCTATGCCTATATGGTCGTGGCTGGGGTTTCGTTAAAGAAAGGCGGAAGCGAGAAGGAGAGCGGCAATCTAAGCAAAGAGCAGCCGACCTTATCCTCGATTCTTAAGAAAGTATTCCTCAACCCCATCCTCATCGCCACTTTCGCCGGCCTCTTCCTCTGGGTGCTTCAGGCAATCCCGGGATCTGACATCGTCCGCACCGATTGGCTTTCCAGCAACGTTTCCGAGACAAAAGTCGCCTTCTGGCGCTTCGATGTGACTCTCCCTTGGATCTATCAAGCCGCCAACACCCTTGGGAATCTATCTTCGACCTTGATTCTCTTTGCCATCGGCTGCACGCTCGGCAAAGGCTCGGTTAAAGAGGCCGCGATGGATAAATATGCCTGGATTTGGACCGCCATCAAAGTGCTCGGTGCCCCGCTCGTTGTCCTCGCCCTCTTATTCGGGATTGAGGCAATCGCGAAAGCCTGCGGCTACCCTTCTCTCATCACGATCGAAACCGTCCAATCCTCCGTCTTCACTTGGCTTGTGCCGCCAGCGACAGTCGCCGTTGGCTACTGCTTAGCCTTCGACAAAGAGAAAGAGATGGCTAGCCATATTTCCCTCATCTCTACTTTCGGAGCCGTCATCGGCGTCATTATCTGGGTCATCGTGCTAGTGATCGTCGAATCGAGCGGCTTCTTCCCCGCCATCGCTTAATTAAAGGAGAAAAAACGCAATGGAAAAGAAAATCATCTGCTTTGGCTGTCGCGATTACGAGCTCCCCTATTTCAAGGAACTCGGCGAAAAATACGGCTACGAATTGGTAACTAGGCCAGAATACCTCAATAACGACAACATCGATTTGGCCTTAGGCTATAAAATCGTCATGGTGAGAGGCAACTGCAACGTCGATGCCGCCCATATGAAAACCCTCAAAGAAAACGGGCTCAAGTACTATCTCACGAGAACCGCTGGCTATAACCACGTCGATGTATCAGCCTGCAAAGAGCTAGGCATCGAAACGGCCTTCGTCCCAGGTTATTCGCCAAACGCCATCTCCGAACTTGCTCTCACTCTCTCTTTGACCCTTCTTCGCCACACCCAATATACCTGCGATTTGACCTCCAAAGGCAAATTCAAGGTCACCGACACGATGTTCTCGAAGGAAATTAGAGACTGCACGGTCGGCATTTTAGGATGCGGCAGAATCGGCCGCACCACCGCCTCTTTGTATAAAGGGCTTGGGGCCAAAGTCATTGGATACGATGTCTTCGTCTCGCCTTCTTGCGAGGGTCTCATCGAGATGAAAAAGACCCCAGAAGAGGTGTTTGCTGAGAGCGACATCATCGTCTGCCATATGGCCTACGTCAAAGAGAGCAATGACAAATTCATCTCCAAAGATCTGATGAGCGCCGCAAAGAAAGGCGCGATCATCGTCAATGTCGCTAGAGGGGAAGTCATGGACAATATGGCGGCCCTAGAGGCGGTCAAGAGCGGACAGCTCGACGGGCTAGCTTTGGATGTCATCGACAACGAGAAAGCGATCTTCAACCATGAGTTCGATCCAAAGCAAATGCCTAACGAAGAGGCACAGCTTGCCGTCGATCTCTATCCTCGCGTCTTGCTTACCCCCCACGTTGGGAGCGCCACCGAGCATGCCCTCATCGACATGATCGAGGTATCGCTCCAGAACATGGAAGAGTATCTCTCGACTGGGAAGTGCAAAAACTCGCTCATCAAGTAACGAAACGCAAAAAGGGCTGCGGAGACGTCGGCTCTTTTTTTCTATCCTTCTCCCTTATGGGAGGCTTTTGGATTATACTTAGTAATCATGTTCACCCCTCTTCACCTCTACAGCGGTTTCTCCTTTCTGAAAAGCGGTTTACCCGTGAAGAAAATCGCCCCTTTGGCAAGAAAAAGAGGCTATGAAGGGGTTGGCATATGCGATTTGTCCACCTGCAGTGGCTTTGCTCCATTTTGTCATTCGTGCCTCGCAAATGGCCTTAAGATGTATTTTTTGATGGACGTTTATCTGCTCGAAGGCACTTTCTCGCTTTTGGTGAAAAACGAGGCAGGCTACAAAAATCTCCTCAAAATCGAGCTGGCTCAGCAGAAAAACGAGCTTGACCTCGAATATCTAGAAAAACATCAAGAGGGTTTAACTATCATCCTTAACCCGGAAACGACCTTCCTTTCGCGCGATTACAAAGATCATGAACCGGAAACGCTAGCCCTGCGAATCGGGGAAATGCTCAAAGGCCTCCGCGAAGTCTATTTCGGGATCCCCTATCTTCCAGAAGATGAAGCCTTCATCTCCTTTCTCCGATCTTTCTTGGAGTCTTATCCCTATACCCCCATCGCCTTTCCTTTCATCGCTTACGAGAAAAGGGAAGATGCCATCGTCACTTCCATCGTAGGCGCGATCGAATCGCATTCCGAACTCAAGGAAAAAGAGAAAGAAGGCGACAATTTCTTTCTCAGTCAAGATATCGTGAACGCCTATTACTCGAAAGCGGAAATCGAGAATAACGAAAAACTCTTAAGCGAAGTCGACTTCGAATATTTGAAAAAACGCGGAAGCCTCATCCATTACGAAAACGATGAAGGCCTTTCTAGCGGTGAATATCTCCGCAAAATCGCCATGAATGGTCTCAAGAAAAAAGGGCTTGGCGATAAACAAGAATACCTTTCGCGCCTAGATTACGAGCTTTCCATCATCTTTGAGATGAAATATGAGGACTATTTCCTCGTCGTCGCAGATTATGTCTCTTACGCCAAAACCCACTCTATCCTCGTCGGCCCTGGGAGAGGCTCCGGACCCGCCAGTTTGGTCAGTTATTGCCTCGATATCTCATCGATCGACCCGATAGAATACGGGCTCCTTTTCGAGCGCTTCCTCAACAAGGAAAGAAAGTCGATGCCAGACATCGACGTCGATTTCGCCGACGATAAGCGCGATTCCGTTATACGTTACCTCCAGAACAAATACGGCGAAAGGCGGGTGAGCCGCGTGTTGGCGAGCCAAAGCATCGGCGCGAAAGAGGCTCTCCGCGACATCGGGAGAGTGTATGGATACGAGGAAAGGGAGATATCTCTCATCGTGAGCACCATCCATAACGACAAACTCTCTCTCCGCGATGATTACAGGAAATCGTCCGAATTCCGAAAACTCGTCGACAGCGATCCCTATTACCTGGAGATTGTCTCCTTGGCCGCAAAAATCGAAGGATTGCCGCGCCAAGCGGGGCTTCATGCGGCTGGGGTGATACTGAACGACGAGCCTCTAGAAGAAGCTCTACCCCTCTCTTATTCGGAGGAAGTCGGCTATATCGCGGATTTGGAGAAGGACTATCTTGAGGAACAAGGATTCCTCAAGATGGATTTGCTCGGCTTGAGCAATTTGTCGTATATCGCTTCAATGTTACTCCTCATCGAGAAGAACGAAGGCAAGAAGCTCTCTTTTGAGGATATCCCTTACAAAGACGAAGAATCCATCGCTTTGATAAAAGACGACAAAAGGATGGGCATCTTCCAGATGGAAAGCGAGGGGATAGGGAGAGCGATCAAGACGCTCGAGCCCACCACTTTCTCTGACATCGTCGCTTTGGAGGCTCTTTATCGCCCTGGCCCGATGGAGAATATCCCTCTTTACGCGCGAAGAAAAAAGGGAATAGAGAAACCTACCTATCCTGATCCTGCTTTAGAGCCCATATTGAAGGGGACATACGGCATCATCGTCTATCAAGAGCAGATAATGCAAATTGTGCAATCTCTTGCGGGCTTTTCTCTTGGCGAAGCCGATTTATTCAGGAGAGCCATCAGCAAAAAAGACGCCGCGAAGCTCCTCTCGCTCAAAAGCAAATTCATCGCCGGATGCTTAGAAAACGGGCGCGATGAAGCGACAAGCGAGAAGCTATTCTCCCTTATCGAGCGCTTTGCGGATTACGGCTTCAACAAAGCTCACGCCGTCTCTTATGCCGTGCTCACCTGCAAGATGGCATACCTCAAAAAACACTACCCCGTTGAATTCTATTGCTCCGTTTTGGAGGGCATGAGCATCGGGGAAGGGAAATTCATGAATACGGTATCGGAGCTCAAAAGCATGGGCGTAAAGCTCAAATGCCCCGATATCAATCTTTCCTCGCTCCATTACCAAATCGAAAACGGCGCCTTATTGCTCCCTTTATCCTCAATCAAAGGCATCAATAACGCCTTCTTTCTATCGCTGCTCGACGAAAGAATCGAGAAAGGGCCCTTCAAGGATCTTGCCGATTTCGCTCTCCGCAGCAAAAAAGCCGGATTGACCCTTCCGATCTTCGTGCGCCTTATCGATGCGGGGGCTTTCGATTCGCTTTATCCTTCAAGAGCCAGCATGAGAGTAAGCGCATATCGTTTCTATAGTTACGCCGAAATGATGGGAGGAGACGAGAATATCGCTCTTTTCTCTCTCGATATCGAAAAGCCGGAGATCGAAAAACGGGAAGACGAGGAACTCGACAATCTCTCGGCGGAATACGATGCCATCGGGATGATGGCATCGGGCTCTCCTTTAGAGGCCTATCGCGCCTTGCTCAAGGAAAAAGGCGCCATCCCTTTAGAGAAGATCAAAACGAGCGGATCCTCATTCATAAGCGCCGGCATCATCTCCTCTATCCGCCTCATCGTGACCAAAAAAGGCCAACAGATGTGCTTTTTGGACGTATATGATGATGTATACAAAGCCTCTTTCACGCTTTTTTCCTCTGCCTACAGCGCTTCATACAAAAGCCTAAAGGAAGGCAATATCGTCTTGATATACGGGCGCAGAGACAATAGAAAAGATGGATATCTCGCGGACAAAGTCGAAACTTTGGGAGAAAAATAGACATGAACAAGATAATCGTAATCGATGGAAATAGCCTTCTCTTCAGGGCGTATTACGCCACAAGCTATGGCGATGCAAGCTCCATCATGCGCACGAAAAGCGGCATTCCGACCAACGCTATTTTCGCTTTCGCCAACATGCTTTCGAAAATCCTTTCCTCCTTCAATAGCGAAGAAGGCATCTTCATAGGCTTCGACAGCGACAAAGAGACTTTCCGAAAAGAGGAATTCAAGGACTATAAAGCCAATCGCGCCCCTTGCCCTGAAGATCTTAAGCCCCAGTTCCCGATTTCGCGCGAGCTTTGCAAAGCCCTTAATCTCATCTATTACGAGGAGCACGGGATCGAAGCCGACGATATATGCGGGAGCGTCGCCAAAAAAGCCAGCGAAAAGGGTTACGAGGTCCTAATCTATACAAGCGATCACGACTATCTTCAGCTTATCGACAAAAACATCAAGGTGTCGCTACTGAAAGTCGGCTTGAGCAATATGGAATGCTACGACGAGACCCGTCTATTCGAGAAAACCGGCTTGACCCCTTCCCAAATCATCGATTACAAAGGCTTAAGGGGCGATAGCAGCGATAACTATCCCGGCATCCCGGGAGTCGGGGAAAAGACCGCAACGAAGCTCATTCAGGAATACGGCAGTTTCGAGAATGTCATCGAAAACGCCGAGAAAGGCAACATCAAAGGCAAAATCGGCGAGAAAATCGTCGAAGGAAAGGAACTCGGCTACGCCTCTTTTCGTCTTGCTCGCATCAAAACGGATGTCGCTCTTCCTTTTGAGATTGAAGACCTCGCTTATAAAGGCTATTCCTTTTCCGAGGTCAATTCCTTCGCCCAGAAATACGAACTTAAGAATCTTTCCTCGCGCCTTCCTGCTTCTTTGAAGAAAGCCGATCCATCCTCTTTGAAGGTGGAAAAGGTCAGCTCTTTCAGCGACATTGAGCTTGGAAAACACATCGGTTTGGCTCTCGATATCGATTATTCTTCCTATCACGAGGCCAAGATAATCGGGATTGCTTTAGCCGATGAAAGCCACGCCTATTACGAATCCGCGGATGATATGAAAACTGATGAAAAGCTCAAAAGCCTACTAGAAGATGCTTCCATCAAAAAGGCCTGCTATGACGGGAAGGCGACTATTTACGCCTTATCCTTGCTCGATATAAAAATCGATGGCATCGAAGACGATATCCTTTTGTCGAGCTATCTTCTCGACAGCGCCCTCTCCTCTAGCCCCGAGCACGTCTATGCCTCTTTCGGCATCGACATCAAAGAGAAGAAAGAGGAGACGATATCATTGCTCACGTTAGATGAAAGCGATCAGGAAAGAAGCGGGAAAATGGCCTTTTACGCTCTTTATCTTCTGCCAAAAATCGAAAAGGGGCTCAAGAGCATCGACGCCTATTCCCTCTATCGCGATTTGGAGATGCCTCTTAGCAAGGTTCTTGCCAAAATGGAACTCGAGGGCTTTCCGGTCCATAAAGAGAAACTAGAGGAATACGGGCAGCAATATAGCGAGAAGAAAAAAGCGGCAGAAGAGGAGGTTTTCGCTCTTTCCGGCGAGCGCTTCAACCTCAATTCGCCAAAGCAAGTAGCGTCCATTCTCTACGATAAGCTCGCCTTGAAGCATGAGAAAAACGCCGGCACGAGCGTCGAGGATCTTTCCGCCATCATGGACCAATCCCCGATCGTGGGCAAAATACTCGAATACCGGAAATACGCAAAACTCCTAAGCACGTATGTCGATGGGCTTATCCCGCACATAAAAAGCGACCATAAAATACATAGCTATTTCAATCAAACCCAGACCACCACGGGCCGCTTATCCTCCTCTTCCCCCAACCTCCAGAACATCAGCGCGCGCGATGAGGAAGGAAAGCAAATAAGGAACGCCTTCTATTACGATGATCCCTCGCTTCAGCTTATGTCGCTAGATTACGGGCAAATCGAGTTGCGTCTCCTCGCTCACTTAAGCGGCTGCAAACGCTACATCGATGTCTTCAATAACGGCCATGACGTCCATGCGGAGACCGCGAGCAGAATCTTCCATCACGAAGAAGTAAGCGAGCTTGAGCGAAGAAAGGCCAAAGCCGTCAATTTCGCCATCATCTACGGCACAAGCGACTATGGATTAAGCCAGCAAATCGGCACTTATCCGCGCGAAGCCAAGTCCATCATCGAATCTTTTTATCTCTCTTATCCCGAAGTCAAAGAATATCTGAGCAAAATAACGCATGAGGCTACCTCATTAGGCTATGTCACCACGATGATGGGGAGAAGAAGGTATCTGCGTGACATCAATGACGCCAATTACGTCAAAAGGGAGGCGGCAAGAAGAGCGGCTTTGAACGCCCCGATTCAAGGAAGCGCCGCCGACCTCATCAAAATCGCGATGCTCAAGGTCGATGAATACCTAAGCGAGAAGAAGCTGAAGACGAAAATGGTCCTTCAGATCCACGACGAGCTTATTTTCGCGGTGCCAAACGATGAAATCGACATCGTCAAAAAAGACATCAAAGAGATAATGGAAAATGCCGTCGCTTTGTCAGTGAAACTCGTCACGGAAGTCGGCATCGGCCATAATTGGTACGAGGCGAAATGATATGCCAGAGCTCCCAGAAGTAGAAACGGTCGCGAAAGCCTTAAACAAATCGATTGTCGGCGAAAGGATAACCTCGATTGAGATTTTCCGCCCCAAAAACGTCCTCAATGACAAAGATATTTTCTTAAACGCATTGATAGGGGAGAGTTTTCTTTCCGTCTCTCGACGCGGCAAATTCCTCATCTTTCATCTCACTGGCGAAAAAGCCATCATCTCGCATCTTAGGATGGAGGGGAAATATTATGTGTCTAGCTCCCCTTACGCAAAAGAAAAGCACGATATCCTCGTTTATCATTTTTCGTCTGGGAAGAGCCTCCGCTACAACGACGTGCGGAAATTTGGAATCATCGAATATCGGAAGGAAAACGAATTATATGATAGGCCGCCCCTTTCTGGACTCGGAAAAGAGCCTTTCGATATCACCGCCACTGAACTAAGGGCGGGCTTAAAGAAGAAAAAAGGCCCGATAAAGGAAGCACTACTAGATCAAAGCCTCATCTCCGGCATTGGCAATATCTACGCCGACGAGATTCTTTTCTCTAGCCAAATATACCCGCTCACCCCCGCCTCTTCCTTAAACGAGGAGCAAATATCGTTTATCATCCTTTCCGCGAAAGAAATCCTTGCAAAAGCCATCTCTTTGGGTGGCTCCACCATCAGAAGCTATCACCCTGAAAAGGGCAAAAGCGGAGAGATGCAGAACAGTTTGAAGGTCTATGGAAAGGTCGGAGAGAGCTGCCCAAGATGCTCTTTCCCGCTCAAAAAGATCGTAGTGGGAGGAAGAGGCACCACTTATTGCCCTCTTTGCCAAAAAGGGGATAAACCCCTAGTGATAGGAGTGACCGGGCCTATTGCAAGCGGGAAAAGCACCGTTGCGGAATATCTTGCGAAAAAAGGCTATCAAAGAATCGACGCCGATCAAATCGTCGCCTCGCTTTACAGAAGCAAAGAAGTCCTCAAGAAAGTAAAACGCCTGCTTGGAGAAGAGGCCGTGAAAGACAATGGGCTAAACCGCTCTTATGTTAGAAATCTTTTGTCGAATGAGCCAGAAAAAAAGAAAGCGCTAGAAAATTACATCTGGCCGCTTGTTTATGAGGAAATCGAAAGGGAAATCGGAAATAGCGAGGCGGAGCGAATTTTGCTGGATGTGCCTTTCCTCGTTTCCTCTCCTTTGGAGAAGCATCTCGATGCCCTCATCTATATCGAGGCTAACGAAAGCAAGCAACGGGAGAGAATCATCCTTAGAGGGAAAGACCCAGACTCCTCTTTGTCGCTAAACGCCTCTTTCCCGCGAGAGAAAGCCAAAAAGAAAGCGAACGTCGTTCTTTCTGGAAACGGCAGCAAAGAAGAGCTAATTGAAGCTTTGAAGAAGATAGCCTATCTATAGATAGCTCTGCGCCCCGCCTGACAAAATGAAACTCTCGCCGCATTTTTTCATCAAAAGGGAGCTTAAGCGCTTCGCCATTACGCTAGCATCGCGCGAATAGGAATACATCATCTCGATCTCTTTATACGAGAATTCGCTCACGAAAAGAGTGAAGAGCTTCTTTTTGCTCCTTTCGTTTAATAAGGGCATAAGCAACTGGTCACGCACGTAATTGCTTTTGAATTCGTTCCCAAAGGAATCGAGAACGAGAATATCGACTTCGCTCAAGAGGCGAAAGGAAGAATCGAATAGGGCTTTGTTTTTGATGGCGAGGTTCTTTAGTTCGTCAAACCTCTTCAC
>CAVHTL010000041.1:0-11068 GCA_963638955.1 bacterium | reverse complement strand
TTCAGCTTTCTCACCGGCAGCTTTTTAGCGTACATAATCGTGAAGCCTCCACATCGATATTATAGCATGAACGCTTGAAGACGTGAAGGGAAATAGTTAAATGGATTTGACATAATGGAAAAATCCGTTTTTCACGGACTTACAAAGTAATATCCTTCCGATTATTCCCTGAATGGATTCAAAAACTAGTCAGCAACTGCCGAAAATGGGAAGACAAAGTAATGTAGATAACAAAGTTGGTAATAAAAGTTGGTAATAAAGGTTGGTAATAAAGGTTGGTAATAAAAGTGGTTAGATGACAAAGCAACGTAGGTAAAATGACGTTATTCCGGCCCCGTTCCCTTAGTGTTTTTCGATTGCTTTGTCAAATAACGATATCGAAAAAGGAGGTAGGAAAAGCCTTTATCTAGAACGGAGTTAGAGTATAGTATTGCTGCTTATGCTTGACGCTTTTCTGGATGCTTTGTTCGATTCTCTCAAAATATTCGGCCTAGCCTTCCTTTTCTATTTTCTCTTCTCCTTTTTCGAAGGCAGAATCGCGAGATTCCTCGAGAGCAAGAAGAGGCTTGGCCCTTTTTTCGGGGCTTTGTCGGGGAGTGTGCCGCAGTGCGGGATATCCGTGGTGGGGAGCGATCTTTTTTGCTCTAGCCACATCTCGATGGGGACGCTCATCGCGATTTATCTAGCGACGAGCGATGAGGCTCTTCCCGTCTTATGCAGCGATTTTCCTTCGCGCTGGTACGTAGTTATTTTGCTCATCGCGATAAAATTCCTTTACGCCTTCTTGATTGGCTCTTTGCTCGATGCTTGCTTCAAAAAAAGCGCGAAAAAGGTTGATGAGCATCTAGAGGGGTGCGAGGAGAAAGAGAGCCATGAGCATCTAGGATGCTGCGCTCATCAGGTGGAAGGGGAAGGGGCGCTCCATGAGCATCTCCTCCATCCTTTGTTCCATTCTCTCAAGATATTCCTTTATTCTCTTGCCATAACCTTTCTCTTCAATTGCCTTATATTCTTTTGCGGCGGAGAAGAGGCTTTTGCCTCTTTCCTCGCGAGCCAATATTACCTTTCGCCTCTTTATTCCATCCTTATCGGATTAATCCCTAGCTGCGCCTCAAGCCTTATCATAAGCGAGGCATATCTATCGGGGGCTTTGCCATTTGGGGCGCTCCTCGCTGGACTATCCGTCAATGCGGGCCTTGGGCCTATATATCTACTCAAAAGCAAGAACAAACGGAAAGAAGGGATAGTTGTGATTGCCGTATTGATATTGAGCGCGCTCCTACTAGGATATCTATTCATGCTTATTTCACTGCCGTTTTGAAAGGAGAAACAACGATGGAAGAAAAGAAAAGACAAAGGAATTATCGCCGTTCCTCTTTCACGGGCGAAGATATCTCTATGCTCCAGGAACGGGATTACGAACGCGAAAAAAGCGGCGATTACCGATACAAAGACCATATTGATGGGGCTTAAGATATTTTGATCGGGAGATGATAAAGCGATATGGCGTTAGACGCCATAAGCTTCTCGTAGGCCCTCTTTTTTATTTTGAGACTGTTTTCGTAATATTCTTGATACATCGGATTAGAGAGCGTATCCAAACCATCAATCGGATTGTCGGTCCCGAACATGATGCGGTTTTCTCCCACCTCCAAAAGCGTCTTTTTGGCCTTTTCAAAGCTGACCCAGGCCGTATCGCAGTATAGATTCGGTGTATCTTTAAGGCAATCGATTGCCATCTCGTTGTCGCTTAGAAGCTCTAAGTGCGCGGCGACGAAGACGAGGTCCGGGTTGGATTTTGCTAAAGTTGCAAGCATTCGGATATCGCTATATTTGTCGACGGCGGTGTGGACTAAAAGAGGAAGAGAGAAGCGCCTTGCTAGATCGAGATACGGGAGCAAGCGCTTATCGCTGATTTTTAATCGCGATTCGTAAGGATGGAATTTGAGGGCGAAGATGTACTTCCTATTCGTTTCGGTGAAAGAGATGAGCTCCTCGCTCACTTTCTCGAAGTGCGGGTTGATCCAGAGGGCGCAGCCGAATCTATCTGGCTCTTTCTTCGCTAGTCGGAGCACTCTTTTCGCCCCTTCGATGGCTGAAAGGGCGTTTTTGTTGCGCTTATTCTCTTCGTCGAGGTATTCGCTGCAGTCGCAATTGCTCACTAGGCTATAGGATATGCCGTATTTCTTCATCGAGCGCCTCAAGTTATTGACGCATTTTCGTTCGCTCGGCCAGCTTGCGATATGGGCATGGGCATCAACGATCATTCTTTTTCTCCTAAGCGCAAGATCTTCGCTTTTATCACTTCAAGAGTGTCCGCATCGATGCCTTCTTTGTTGTTATCGAAGATGAAATCGGCTGAAAAGCGCGATGGTTCCACGTATTTAAGATGCATCGGGCGGACGGAGGAAAGATATTGCTCGATGACTGAATCCGCGCTTCTTCCGCGTTCTGCCTCATCGCGCTTGATTCGGCGCGAGAGGCGGATATCGCTGTCGGCTTTGACGAAGATTTTGTAATCGAAAATATCGTCGGCCTCTTCTAGCGATAAGGTGAGGATGCCGTCCACAACGACAAAGCGCGTCGGGGAGTAAGGAAGAGTGAGCGGAAGGCGGGTGTGCGTGGTGAAATCGTATTGGGGGATATCGACGCTTTCGCCTTTTTTGATTTTCTTTAGGTGTGAAGAAAAAAGCGCCATATCGAGAGAAAGCGGGGAGTCGTAATTGACTTTTGCTCTCTCTTCAAGCGAGAGATGAGACTGATCGCGGTAATAGGAATCGAAGGAAAAACGGCTCGCTTCCTTCCCTAGCATCGACACGAGTGCGCGGGCGATCGTGGTTTTCCCCGATCCGCTTCCGCCTCCTAAAGCCACAAGTATTGCCATAACTTCTTTCTTTCCCTTGAACAGAACCTCTTTTCGAGTAGAATAATCGTTGCTCATTGGGGTGTAGCCAAGTGGTAAGGCATCGGACTCTGAATCCGAGATGCACTGGTCCGATCCCAGTCACCCCAGCCAATGAGACAATCAGCCAGCATTTCGCTGGCTTTTTTATATTTTTAACAAAGCGATGACGATCTCGATCATCTTCGAGAAATCGCGCACGGAGAGGTATTCGTATCTCCCATGGTGGTTATAGGAACCCGTGCCGAGATTCGGGGTGGGGCAGCCCAAAAAGGAGAATGTGGCTCCGTCTGTGCCACCGCGTATCGGGCTATGCTTGGGCGAGATTCCCAAGGAGCGATACACCTTTTCGGCGTGAGTAATCGCGCGGTCGTCTTGAGAAAAAACCTCAAGCATATTGCGATAATCGTCTTCGATCCTTAAATCTATCGAAATGGTCGGGTATTTCCTTTCTAGCGTTGCTTTGGCCTCCTCAAATTGCTTTTTCTGCTCCTCAATGTCTTCTTTTTTGTGGTTGCGGATGATGTAATGCATCTTCGCTTCATCCACCGTCCCCGAGGCGGAGACGAGGTGATTGAATCCTTCGTGCCCTTCCGTGAGCTCAGGGCGAGAAAGAGGGGAGAGAAGCGCATCGAATTCGCCCATCAAGCGGGCGGCATTGACCATTTTGCCCTTGGCTTCCCCTGGATGGATCGAAACGCCGTGGATGGACACATCGGCATGGGAGGCATTGAAGGTCTCAATGGCGATCTCATCGACGTAATCGCCATCGATGGTGTAGGCAAAATCGGCGCCAAAGCGCTCTTTGGAGAAATGCTCTGGGCCGCGCCCGATTTCCTCATCTGGCGTGAAAAGGATCGATATGGGGTGGTGCTTGATCTCTGGATGCGAGGAGAAGAATGAGAGAGCGCTCATGATGATGGCGACCCCTGCTTTATCATCGCCCCCTAGAAGGGTATCGCCGCTAGTGACGATGAGATCATCCCCGATATGCTCGTTCAAGGAAGGGAATTCCTTCGGGCTCATCGAGATATCTTCATTTAGATGGATAACCCCTCCATCGTAATTTTTGACGATCTGCGGCTTAACGTCTTTCCCTGAGCACTCCAAGGCCGTGTCCACATGCGAATTGAGGCCGATGCTGCTATAACCTTCTTCGCCTTTTAACTTCGCGTATAGTCTCCCGTATTCGTCTATCTCGCCCTTAATTCCCATCTCTTTTAGCTCTTCGAGGAGCAAACGCGATAGATGGAGTTCCTTTTCCTCGCTTGGCGTAGAGAGGCTTCTATCGTTGCTCTGGGTGTCGAGCTTGACGTAACGGAGGAAGCGGTTTATCGATTCGTTCATATTTGTTTTTCCCTTGTTGCTTTCTAGAAACAAGCGCATTTTACTCTTCCTTTGCCCTCTATGCATCAAAAGCGCACGCGTAACGCTTTCAAAGAAAGAGATAGAGGCATAGAATATGCCGTTAGAAAAGAGAGAATCGATACATGAAAAAAGAAATCAAAGTCGGCGCCTTGATCGGAAAAGAGGTCGAAGAAATCGAACGCGAATACGCTTCCGATCCGAAAAACGCCATTATCCGCCACGCCTTATCGCGCAACCCCTTGAGCGAAGTCATTTACGAGTCTTCTTCCTTCAAAGACGAAAACCCCTCCTTCTCTATCGAAGTGAAGACGATGCCGGCGTGCAACCAAAAGGCGAGCGGCCGCTGCTGGATCTTCGCTGGGCTCAATCTCCTCCGCGAAATCGTCAATTCTAAGCTCGATATGGCCAAATTCGAGCTGAGCCAGAATTACATCTCTCTCTTCGACAAAATCGAGAAAGCCAATTACGCCCTCGAGTCGATCATCGCTTTGGTGGACCGTGAGCATGACGACCGTTTGCTCTCTCACATCCTCCATGAGCCAGTCGGCGATGGGGGGCAGTGGGATATGTTCGTGAATCTCGTGAAGAAATACGGCTTGCTCCCACAAAGTACCTTCCCTGAGACTTATCAATCCAACAATACCCGCGAGCTCGATATGGCTTTAAACGCCCGAATCAGGAGATTCGCTTCCGATGCCCATAAGCTCTATATAAGCGGAAAGAGCGAAGAAATCAGAGGCATCAAAGATAAAGCGATCAAGGAAATCTACACGATGTTCCTCAATGCCTTTGGCCTTCCTCCGAAGAGCTTCGTCTTCGAATACGTCGACAAGAAAGGCGTTTATCATAACGAAGGCGAATTCACGCCTCTATCTTTCTTCGAGAAATACGTCGGAAGCGAAATCGACCATTATCAGTCCATCATCAATTCGCCAACGAGCGACAAGCCGTTCTATCAAACCTATACGATCGATTATCTTGGGAACGTGGTGGAAGGGAAAAACATCTCTCATCTGAATCTCCCAATGGAAAGAATGAAAGAACTCATCGTCGCTCAGCTCAAAGACAAGCGCCCTGTTTGGTTTGGCTCCGATGTCAGTTTCTACCGTGACCGTCAAGGGATCGCATGGGACGATAAAGCCTTGGACTATACTAGCGCGCTCGGCTTCTCGCTTGAGTTCGACAAGGAGAGCATGCTCGATTATTGGGCAAGCGCGATGAATCACGCGATGCTCATCACCGGCGTCAATCTTGATAAAGATGACAAGCCAAACCGTTACAAAATAGAGAACAGCTGGGGCGAAGATAACGGCGTGAGAGGATATTACGTCATGAGCTCAAGCTGGTTCGATAAATTCGTCTATCAAGCCGTCATCGACAAGAAATACCTGACTGAGGAAGAAAAGAAAGCCCTCAAAGGAGAGGCTATACATCTTAATCCTTGGGATCCGATGGGCACTTTGGCCGAGTAAGGAACAAGGAGAATCCGCCGCCCTTTTGGCGGCGATTTCTTTTTTGCTATTCACGGAATCTTACGTATTTTGAGCAATCTCTTTTTCTTTTTTTCAATGAAGTGTCCTTAACGATTAGAAGATGACGATTAGAGCATTTTTGGAGATGGGTTTTTATTTAACGTATTTAACGCAAATCAAAGATTTGTCTTAATATTGGCGAAAGAGCGCGTATACTCTTTCTCTTCTCGTCAAAGAAAGGCATACAAATGAAAAATAAGAAATTACCGTTCGCGATATCGACCTCGCTTCTCGCCGCATCCTTATGCGCCTGTGGCGGGGGTCATCGCGCGAACACCTCAAGCAGCAGCGTCTCAAACGGGGGGCTTCTAATACAAGCTCCTCGACTCACACCCATAGCTATAAGAGCGAGTGGAAAAGCGATGAGACCTACCACTGGCATGAAGCTAACTGCGGGCACGAGGTGGTTAGTGAGAAAGAAAAACACGCATTCAAGGACGAAGTGACCGCCCCGACTTACGAAGCCGGTGGCTACACTACCCATACATGCACCGTCTGCGGCTATAGCTATAAAGACGCGGAGACAGATAAACTCACCCACAATTACTCCAGCGAGTGGAGCAAAGACGAAACCTCCCACTGGCGCGTATGCACCGACGAAGGCTACACGGATCTTAAAACAGATGAAGGTAATCACAGCTACGATGAGGGCGTAGTCACCGACGCGACCTACGATACTAGAGGCTACACGACTTACACTTGCACCGTCTGCGGATATTCCTATACGGGCAACGAGACCCCAAGCGGTAAAGAGAAAGAGCAGGCAGCAGCTGGCATAATCCCTTCCCTCACCTCCTCAGGGACCTTGACTTACGGCTTGTATCCTCAATCTCGCGTCAGCGATACTGATCTCTTAGAAGCGCTTGGCGGATTGAGCGCTCATGAAAGCAACGGCTGGTATCTATACGAAGGCAATTATTATGCGAGTGTGACCGCTACGCCGGCTAGTGTCGGATCCACTCCTATGTTCGATGATGGGAGCAAAGTTGAAAGCGGTTCAAAGTATTGGTTCAAATGCGAGCTCATCGAATGGAAGGTTTTGGTAAAAAATGCCAATACCTATTCGCTCATGTCGACATGCATATTGGATTCCCATAGGTATAACGCCGGTGACACCGATGCAGGCAACTACAAGAACTCGGAAATCAGAGACTGGCTCAACGATTCTTTCCTTGATACCGCTTTTAATCTTGGCTCATCGCATATTCAAACGATAACCGTCGATAATTCAGCATCCACCACGAGTTCGGATAGCAATGATCGAGCGTGCGAAAACACCGAAGATAAGATTTATCTATTGAGCTATCAAGATTACGTAAACGCCGATTACGGATTCGCGACAAATGGCAAAGACTATTCTTCTACCAGATATTGCAAGGCAACCGATTACGCCAGGGCTCGGGGTATTATTTGGAATAATAAGAACAACGGGGGATATTATTGGACAAGATCGCCTTCCGCTACGGATAGATACTATTCAGTGGAAACCATTAACTACAGTGGCTCAATCGGCGAAAATGAACCGGACCGGGACGATATCGGCGTCCGCCCTGGTTTGACGATCAGCTATTCGCTTTAATCGATGTAAGAGCGGCATTCGCCAGTAACGAGGAAAAGCCGCTCTTTTCTTTATGGGGTCAAATACTCCTAAGGATAGACTAAAACAATAATCGGTTGCGGTTAAGGCGAAGCCGAATCGGGGTAGCTATATTCGCTACTTCCCGAGATAAAAGGAGAAGAAAGCGGTGAGGAGAGGGTCTTCGTAAGTTGCGCTAGAGGAATGAGCCCAGGAAATATAGGAGCCATCCCCATATACGTTAACTTCCTCTTCCTCTAGCTCTAAACCGACGAGATTCGTTCTTTTCACCCCGGCTTTTTCTAAGATTTCGCTATCGGAGAGGAATTCGTGATCTCTGCTCCCCGAGAAATAGGAATCGGATATTACGTATTTCTCGCCATTTTTGGCTACGCTGTCATTGCCCCAGACAAGCATGTCTTTGATAGAGGAGGCTTTCCCTAAGCCTGGCAAGCAATAAGCGAAAGTGGGGACATATCCCTCTTTGTAGCCGAATTCCTCGTTATAGGTATTCGATAAGCCGTATTCGTCTTTGAAAGAGGTCCAATTGCTATATGCCATTCTTTCTTCTTCATCTCCGTCTGCGTCTGGGCTTTTGCCCTTATATAGCCTTACTCCCTCGACGTCGCAATCGAATAGATAGCTCTTCTTATATAAGGAAGAGGAGGCCAGATCCCTCAAATGGTGGTTATTGAGATAAGAGCAATCCGAGCAGCTGCTTCGCGAAAAGGCGATAACGAAAGGCGTATCGCCTTCATAAAGCGCGTCGAGCTGGCTTTTGCTGATATAAAGCACATTGCCCACTTTGAGGTAGCTTGAGATCCAACTTGCGAGCGCATCGTACTCTTTCCCTATCTCGTCTTCTTCATCAAACGTGCATTGGTATTCGACTTTGCCATCTTTAAAGACGGCGATGGTGCTCTTGTTCCTTACGAGCGAGAGCCCGCGATAATCGCTATTCGAGAAATCATCAAGGCTCATGTAATTGACCTCGAGATTGCTGTATTTGCAGTATTTGGCGAGATTATCGCGCGTATAGGTCCAGCAGATGCAGCTGCTATCAGCGCCCCTAACCACCAAAAAGAAATTGCTTTCCGTATCTATCATAGAGGAGAGATCGGCGTAGCTTATCGCCTTGAAATGGCTGACGCCTTTTTCTTTCTCATCGTATAAGCTCCCATAAGGGATCGTGACGATTTCCGAAGAAGATGAGCAGCCGCATAGAGAGAATAGAGAAGGGAATAGAGACAAAATCAAGAGCGTTTTTTTCTTCATAGAGAGTAGTTTATATTTTCTTTTCATAACTACAAGATGAGCGCGCAAAAAAGGCGAAAGATTTTCTCTTGCTGTTTCTAAGAAGGAAAACAGAGAGAAAAAAAGGCCGTTTTTTCCTGCTTTTCCTCCATTTTGAAATGTCGATTTTCTCTAGGCGCCAGCAAGAGAAAACGCGAATGAAGGAAGAGAGAAATGAAGGCAAAGGAAAATTGATGAAAAAAGTTGTTGAATTCCCTCCCCTTTTATCCCATTATTTCCCCCGTCAAATAATCCTGCTCGTTTTAGAGGTGAGGTTGGCATTTGTTGGTTGTTATCTACTTAAAAGGGAGGCAATGCGATGGACGCTAATACAATCATTTCATTACAGCATGTCCGCAAAGAATTCGACGGCGGCAGTTTCGTGGCCGTCGAGGATTTTTCGCTGGACATCAAAAAAGGGGAATTCGTGACTTTGCTCGGCCCGTCAGGGTGCGGAAAAAGCACGACTCTCCGCATGATCGCCGGCTTTGATATTCCGACTCAAGGCAAGATTCTGCTTAACGGGAAGGATATAACTTCTCTTCCGCCCTATAAGCGGCCGATCAATACGGTGTTCCAGCATTACGCTTTATTCCCTTATCTTGACGTTTATGACAACGTCGCTTTCGGGCTCAAGCTCAAGAAAGTGCCTACCAAGACTAAGAACCATAAAGGCGAAGAAGTCATCAAATACAAGCATCTTTCCGCGAAGGAAATAGATGAAAGAGTCGCCAAAGCGCTCGAGATTGTCGACCTGAGCGAGATGGAGGACCGCAACATCGCGACTTTGTCTGGCGGTCAGCAGCAGCGCGTGGCTATCGCTAGAGCGATCGTCCTTGAGCCTGAGGTGCTGCTCCTTGATGAGCCGTTAAGCGCTCTTGACCACAAAATGAGGAAGGATATGCAAATCGAGCTTAAGGAAATGCATAAGAAGCTCGGCATTACCTTTATCTACGTCACTCACGACCAGGAAGAGGCGCTCACGATGAGCGATACGATCGTCGTCATGAGCGATGGACTCATCCAGCAAGTCGGCACGCCAGAAGACATATACAATGAGCCAGTGAACGCATATGTGGCCGACTTCATCGGCGAGAGCAACATCTATAACGGCACGATGGTAGGGGAGAAGAAAGTCCACTTCCTCGGGGCCAAATGGGATTGCGTCGATGATTTCTCCCTCAATGAGAAAGTCGATGTCGTCATTCGTCCTGAAGACGTCATCTTGAGCGAAAAAGAAGGCGGGAATATCTCCGGCATCATCACTAGCGCCGTCTTCAAAGGCGAAGACTACAGCTATCTTATCTCCATCGGCAAAGCCGAGGTGAGCTGCCGCGACCATAAGGCGAGAAAGGTCGGGAGCAAGGTGTATATTTCCGTTGAGCCAGAGAACCTCCAGGTCATGCATAAAGACGTCACGAACAACGTCTGGGGCGAATCATACATCGACAAAGACGGGCTCGTCCACATCGGAAGCGATGCTTTTGAGGCCGATTTGACGCAGTTAGTCAAAGGGAGCCTCATCGACGAAGAAGGATATCTCTACGATCCGCGAGGCAAAAAGCAATACGATTTGACCGATGCCGAGATCAGCCTAAGCTGCGATTTCGATGCGGTCATCTTAAGCGACGACCTCTCGAAAGGCAAGGCACAGGGGCGAATCATCTCAAGCGTCTATAAGGGCGACCATTACCAGTTCATCATCCGCACCGAGGAAGAAGAGGATTATATCGCCAATTCCCCGTATGAATGGAATCTCGACGATGTCGTGAGCGTCGACATCGAGAAGAAGAGCTTCCGCCTTCGGCTAAAGAAAGACATCTCCGTCTATGAGAAAGATAGCTGAGAAGCAGGAGCAAAAAAGAGGCAAGCTCGCCTCTTTCTTCGCCCTCAAGCGGAAAAATCTCGCAGTGCCTTACGCTCTTTTCTTGGCATTATTCGTCATCATTCCGCTCCTCCTTATCGTTTTCTATGCCTTCACCGATTCTAGCGGCAACTTCTCTTTCGATGCGCTTATTAGCTTCTTCACTAGCTCCAGCAAGCTGAACGTCTTGCTGATGAGCCTTTTCATGGGGCTACAGACAACCATCATCTGCCTTTTGCTAGGTTATCCGGCCGCCTATTTCTTATCGAACCGCAAATACAACAAAAACGCCGTCTTGGTGCTTCTATTCATCATGCCGATGTGGATCAACTTCGTCATCAGGACCGGCGCCACGCGCGATTTGCTCTTATGGATCGGCATTGCCGGGGGTGAGCACCCCTGGGCTGCCACCTTGATCGGCATGAGCTACAACTATTTGCCCTTCACGATACTTCCGCTTTATACGACGATGCTCAAGCTCGACAAATCGCAGGTCGAGGCGGCCGCCGATTTGGGGGCTAACCCGATACAGG
>CAVHTL010000040.1:9597-11227 GCA_963638955.1 bacterium | reverse complement strand
AATGCGGCGCCGATATTATACCAATTCTGATGCTGATTTATCCCTCACGTGCACTTGAGAGTTTTATTTTTAAAACACTGTATAAACAGGCCTTTTTGTCTATAAATCTCCATTGTTTTTCCTTTTGTCGGCAAAGAAAGCGCGCATCAATTCCCCGCATTCTCTTTCCCGAATACCGGAATAGACCAATGGATTATATTCGATATCGGAATCATCGTAGACATGGTAATGGCTTTTTACAGCTCCGATAGATGGATCGTTTGCTCCATAGAAAACAGAGCTGATTCTTGCTTGTTTGATGGCGCCAGAGCACATGAGACAAGGTTCGATCGTCACATAAAGCGAGCATCCTTCAAGCGACCATCTCCCCAAGGTTTTTTCCGCTTCCTTGATGGCTTCTATCTCGGCGTGGGAAGAGATGTCGTTTTTGCTTTCGCGTTCATTGTGTCCGCGTCCAATGATTTCACCATCTTTCGCGATGATGGCGCCAACCGGGACTTCGCCATGAGAAAAAGCGATTCTGGCCTCTTTAAGGGCCTCTTCCATGAAAATGTCATGAATCGTTTTTTCTTCCATGTCCTTTATCTTAAAGAAAAACCACCGCACAGGGGATGATGAGGTAAGGCTGCTACGTTCCCGTCCTGACCTGGTTATTCACCTTCTCCTCGCGATGGCGCATTAATTATAGTGGCTTTTTTATTTTTTCTCGACAGGTTTTAGCACGGATATTCCGCCCATGAACGGACGGAGAACCTCTGGCACGATCACAGAGCCATCAGCTTGCTGGTTCTGCTCAAGCAGCGCTGGGAAAACGCGTGAAGTGGCCAAACCCGAACCGTTGAGCGTGTGGCAGAAATGCATCTTGCCGTCGTGATCTTTGTAGCGGATCATTCCGCGGCGAGCTTGATAATCGCGGGCATTGGAAACGCTTGATACTTCCTTATATATATTCATGGAAGGAATCCAAACCTCGATATCGTAGGTGCGGGCCATAGAATGAGAGCAATCACCGGCAGCGAGTTTGTCGAGTTGATAGCAAAGGCCTAAGCCCTCGAGAAGTTTTTTCGCCTTGTTGACGAGTTCTTCAAAAGCCTCATCGCTTCCATCGTCTGTCGTGTATTGAACCATTTCGACTTTATCGAACTGATATCCGCGAATCATGCCTCTTTCTTCGGTGCGATAGCTCCCCGCTTCTTTGCGGTAGCAAGGGGTGTAGGCAAAATATTTCTTGGGCAAATCGTCAATTGAAAGAACTTCGTTTCTATGAAGGTTGACCAAAGCCGTTTCGGCGGTCGGGAGGAGGAATTTCTTGGGATCGGTACCCTCAAGCCAAAAAACATCCTCTTTGAATTTTGGGAATTGCCCAGCGGTATAGCCGCTGTCAAGATTCAGGAGGTGTGGTGGCAAAATCATTGTATAGCCGTCAGCGATATGCGTTGAAATGAAGTAATTGAGGAGCGCCCACTCGAGTTGGGCTCCTAACCCGGTGTAGACCCATGTTCCGCTGCCTGAGATTTTGGCGGCCCTCTTATAATCGATTAAGCCAAGAGATTCAGCGAGTTCGACGTGGTTCTTCATCTTGAAGCCGTCGAAATTCGGCTTACTGCCGAAATTATAAATCGGGTGATTG
>CAVHTL010000040.1:0-9587 GCA_963638955.1 bacterium | reverse complement strand
CAAATCGTCGTCTGGCATATTAGGCAAAACTTCAATTTGAGCCTTGATGTCCGCTTCAACGGTTGCAAGTTCAGCCTCGTTATCCTTGTTTTGCTTTGCGAGCTCTTTGACTTTTGCGAAGATTTCCTGAACGTCTTCTCCGGCTTTCTTCTTAGCAGGAACGGAAGCGCTCAATTTATTTTGCTCAGCTTTGTTCGTCTCCACTTCTTTCAAAAGCGTGCGACGGGTTTGAAATAAGCCAAGTAGTGAAGTTGGATCAAAGTCCCAGCCTTTTTTCGCTAAAGCGGCTTTGACGTATTCCGGCTTTTCTTCGATAAGTTTTGCGTCAATCATTTGTCTGCTCCTTTGTGTTTAGTATCGATTCGTAGTTTCTGACGAGCTCTTCGCCCAAAATTCTAAGCGATGCTTTTTTGGCGTGTTCGTACGCCTCGATTATAGTAGGCTTTTCCTCGTTTTGGCATAAGAAGGTAAGCCGTTCGATGATTTCATGGACGTCCTCGCCTATATAGCCAGTGACATTATCAATAGAGAAATTTCCGAATTCTGGGCGGGCGATCTCAAGCACCGATGTTTTTGCGCTCATCGCTTCAAGCAGCGGGATGAAGTCTGGCAAGTCGCTCAATGACAAATAAGCCAAGGCCCCAGCCATCGCGCTCCGATAAATATCGTCTTCCACCAAACTCAGGAAGGTGATGTTTCTCCCGTACATCAAGGAGTAGCGTTTTCTTGTGTTGCTGGATGCGTATTTCCCGTTCTTCAATCCGAAATAGAAGAAGCGAATATTCGGAAAGGCCTTCGCTACCGCGCTCAATCTCTTAATTCCTTCATTATCTTTGTAATCTCCGCACGAAATTATGTATTTTTGGTTTTCTCGCAGCGATGAATAACGAAAGAAAACATCTTTTTCTACTTCATCAACGCCATCGAATCTGCTGAGATTTACGCCAGGCGTCAAAATGGAGATTCGCGAATTTATCCCCGCATTTCTCAAATATTCTTCGCAATTTCGGTTTGGAACGAAAATTAAATCGGCGGCTTGAAGCGTTTTCGTCCCGCTTCTCGTTAATTCGTATTCCTTTCCTTTTCTTGAAAGAAAGGTGCATTTTTCATCACGGAAGCCGTAAAGAGCGCTCACCACGACTTTCGCACCGATCTCTTTTGCCTCCTCGATGAATTCGTCTTTGCACGGGGCTAAAACATGAAAGATGTCCGGCATAGCCAAAAAAGAGGGGGCGTGGTTAACCCCCGCAAGCTCGAGGGCGCCTTTAAGGTTTTTCCTTAAACGGACTCCCTCGAACGAGATTCCATCTTTTTCTTCAAAATAGATAAACGGCTTCATTTTCGATTAAAGATCGTCGTCGGAAGAAGAATCGTCTTTGATTTCGTCAACATTATCCGGCGTTACAACATCGCTTTCGTCGATTGTTTCTTCTTGAGAAAGCAACGCTGGATTGATTTCCTCATCATCTGGTGTTTCTTCGCTCACACTCTCCTCTTCCTCGTGTGGAAGGATGGTGATTGAAGCCACATATTGCCCTTTATCCAAAGAGATGATTTTGACGCCTTGAGTGTTTCTTGCAGCTACCTTGATTTGATCAATCGGCATGCGGATGACGATGCCTTTGTTGGTGACAACCATTAAATCCTCATCGCCTCTGACCGCTTTCATGGCGTAAAGTTCGCCGCCTTTGTCGGTGACTTTTAGAGAGATGACGCCTTTCGCCCCACGAGAAGTGAGTCGGTAACCGTCGTAATGGCGGATAGAGCCATCCTCTTGCGGGATATCGGTATCTTTGGCGTAAGAAATCTTTCCTTGACCTTGTTTTGAAAGAACGAGGATGCGGTCACCTTCCAAAGAACTCGTGATACCTACCAAAACGGAGCCGTCATCGAGGTTCATGCCTCTGACGCCTGCCGCATCGCGGCCCATGGCCCTAACCTCATTTTCGTAGAATGAGCAGACTTTGCCGTTGTTGGAGGCCAAAGAGATGATGGAGTTTCCATCCGTTCTCTTAACATCGAGGAGCATATCTTCATCCTTGAGTCCAAGAGCGCGTTTACCGTTGCTGTTGATTGATTCGAAAAGCTTAAGTGAGACTCTCTTCACCACGCCATTAACGGTGCAGAAGAAGAGATAATCGGTGTCTGGATAATCGTCGCATGGAACGATTGAGACGACTTTTTCGTCTTGATCGAGATTCAAAAGGTTGATAGCCGGTATGCCTTTCCCATCGCGTGCCGCATCGGGAATTTGATATCCGCGTAAGCGATAAACGCGACCATAAGAGGAGAAGAAGAGGATGTCGGTGTGTGTTTTGGCGTAAACCATAAGAGCAACATGATCGTTTGACCCAGTGGTAATGCCTTTGACCCCACGCCCGCCGCGGTTTTGCGTACGGAAGGTGTCCTCACCCATTCTCTTGATGTAGCCATTTTTGGTAAGAAGGACAACGATGTTTTCTTTTGGAAGCAGGTCTTCGTTGTCGATATTCGCAGCCTCGTCGCTGATATCGGTAAGACGTTTATCCCCAAAGCGATTCTTGACGTCTTCCAACTCGGTGATGAGAAGATCGATGATGTTGTCGCGACTTGAGAGAAGTCGGTTGAATTCAGCGATATTGGCGACCAACTGGGCGTGTTCAGCCTGAAGTTTGTCTTGTTCCATGCCTTGGAGTTTGCGAAGGGTCATCGCAAGGATGGCTTGGGTTTGGACGTTAGAGAATCCAAACGCGTCAAAAAGGCGCTTGGTGGATTCTTCGTCCGTCTTCGAGTCGCGGATGATGTGAATTACCTCATCGATGTTGTCGTGAGCCTTGATAAGACCTTGGACAATATGGTCGCGGGCACTGTCGCGGTCAAGACGGAATTTCGTCCTTCGCGTCAAGACGGAAACCTGGAAATTGATGTAGTTATTGAGGATGTCGGTGATTGGCAAAATCTTCGGTGCGCCGTCAACAAGGCAAAGGTTGATGATGCCGAAATTGATTTGGAGTTGCGTGTGTTTGAGAAGATTGTTCGCGACAACCTCTGGCACGCAATCGCGTCTGATCTCAATGACGATGCGGATACCTTCTTTATTGGATTCGTCGCGGATATCAGTGATGCCGTCGAGCACTTTATCACGCACCAAAGCGGCCATTGCCACTATCATCGCGCTCTTATTGACTTGGTAAGGGATCTCGGTGACGATGATACGCGATTTGCCGTTATCAAGCTCTTCGATGTGGTATTTGCTGCGGATGGTGACGGTTCCTGTGCCTGTCTCATAAGCTTCAAGAATTCCTTGGCGGCCTAAGATCGTGCCTCCGGTCGGAAAATCCGGACCGTGAAGGTAGTTTTGCATAATCTCAAGCGGGGTGAGGCTTGGGTTTTTCGCAAGAGCAACCACCGCATTGATGGCTTCGGTGAGGTTGTGTGGAGCCATGTTGGTGGCCATACCGACAGCGATACCCTCAGACCCATTCACCAAAAGGTTCGGGAAGCGGGATGGCAAAACAGCCGGCTCTTTTTCAGTACCATCATAGTTATCGACAAAATCGACGGTATTTTCATTGATGTCGCGAACCATTTCGACCGAAAGGCGGTTCATTCTCGCCTCGGTGTAACGCATAGCGGCGGCTTCATCTCCATCAATATCACCGAAGTTTCCGTGACCATCGACCAAGGTGTAACGCATAGAGAATGGCTGAGCCATGCGGACTAGGGTCCCATATAAAGCGGAGTCGCCGTGCGGATGGTATTTACCCATGACGTCACCAACGATACGAGCGCTCTTTTTATATGGTTTTCCCGGCTGCATCCCGGCCTCATCCATACCGTAGATAATACGGCGTTGAACCGGTTTTAAGCCGTCGCGCACATCGGGGATTGCGCGAGAGACGATAACAGACATGGAGTAGCTTAAAAAAGCAGTCTCGACTTCGCTTGTTACTTCGCGGTCCACAAGCCCTGGCACAATGCCAGCCGTGGCCGAGGTGTCTATCTTATCGTGGTAACGGCTATCGACCGAGGCCATGATTTCATCATCTTGTTTATCTGCGCCGTCTTCCGTCGGCTCATTGATTTTCTTTTCTTCGTTATCCATTGTTCATGCCTCCCATCTTTTAGATATCGAGATTCGTGACGAATTTGGCGTTTTTCTCGATGAATTGCTTGCGTGGCATTACATCGTCCCCCATGAGTTCGGAGAAAGCGCGCTCGGCGTTAGCCGCATCGTCGACTGTTATGCGGATCATTTTTCTGACTTTTGGATCCATGGTGGTCTCCCAAAGCTGCTGAGCGTCCATTTCACCAAGTCCTTTATAACGCTGGAATGGATATCCGGATTTCAGTTGAAGTTGTTTCTTGAGAACTTCAAGCTGCTCGTCGTTATAGGCGTAATAGGCTTGCCCTTTGTAATCGATCTTATAAAGAGGCGGTTGAGCGATATAGATGTAACCGCCGTCGATAAGCGGACGCATAAAGCGATAGAAGAAGGTAAGCAAAAGAATACGGATGTGATCGCCGTCGACATCGGCATCGGTCATGATGACGATTTTATGATAACGGATTTTGCTGACGTCGAAATTTTCACGGATGCCGCCGCCTATGGCGGTGATCATGTTGCCGATTTCGGCGTTTTTGAAAATTCTCTCTTCGCGTGCTTTCTCGACGTTGAGAATCTTTCCACGCAACGGAAGAATGGCCTGCGTTTCGCGGTCACGTCCGTTTTTGGCGCTGCCTCCAGCGGAGTTTCCCTCGACAATGTAGAGCTCGCAGAGTGTTGGATCTTTGCTTGAGCAATCCGCGAGTTTTCCGGGGAGAGTTGTGATATCGAGCGGGGATTTGCGGGTTTTTTCGCGGGCAACCTGCGCTGCTAAGCGGGAGCGTGAGGCAATCCGCACCTTCTCCATCACGAGTTTGGCTTGCTCTGGGTGCTCAAGGAAATATTGCTTGAGTTGTTGCCCGACAACGGTTGAGACGATTTTGCGAACTTCGCTGTTCCCGAGTTTCGTCTTGGTCTGTCCTTCATATTGCGGATTCGGATGTTTGACCGAAATGACGCATGTCAAGCCCTCACGGCAATCGTCGGTAGTAAAATTAGGATCTTTTTCGTCGAGTATCTTGAATTGACGGGCGTAGTCATTGATGGTGCGGTTAAGGGCTAAATTGAACCCTTCAACATGCGTTCCGCCTTCCTTGGTGGAAATGTTGTTGCAGAAAGAATAAACGCCGTCATTGTTGTAACTGTCAGTCCACTGCAAGGCGACTTCGGCGTAGATACGCTCTTTGTTGCCATCGTTAAAGGTTACCTCTTCTGCGCCTTGGCAATAAATGACTTCGTTGTTTATTGAAAGTTTTGCGCTGTTGATAAAGGCGACGTATTCTTTGATGCCGCCGTCATAGAGGAAAACATCGCTGACAGGCTCTTCTCCGCGGAGATCGGTAAGCGTTATCTTGACTCCGCCGTTGAGGAAGGCCATCTGACGCAAATGGTTTTTGATGGTCTCGTAATTATAGTGGGTCGTTTCGGTGAAAATCGTTGGGTCTGGCAAGAAAGTGACGCTTGTTCCGTGGTCATCGGTTTCGCAGGTCCCGATTTTCTTGAGGTGTTCTTTGATATGGCCGCCGTTTTCGAAGGAGACTTTGTAAACGCCGCCGTTCTTTCTGACGGTGACTTCGCACCAAGAAGACAACGCGTTGACGACCGAGGCGCCGACGCCGTGTAAGCCACCGGAGACTTTGTATCCTCCGCCTTCACCGAATTTTCCACCGGCATGAAGGATCGTGTAAGCCGTCTCTACGCCGGACAGACCTGATTTTTTGACAATATCGACAGGGATGCCGCGTCCGTTATCGGTGACGGTGATGCTCTCGTCTTTATTTACGCTCACCTCAATGTGAGTGCAGTAGCCAGCCAAAGCTTCGTCGATTGAATTGTCGACGATTTCCCAAACAAGGTGATGAAGGCCGGCTGCCGCGGTTGTGGCAATGTACATGCCGGGGCGTTTTCTGACGGCCTCCAATCCCTCAAGAACCTGAATGTTCTCGGCGGTATATGAAGCGTCGGCTTTCTCTAAACCCTTCTCGTCTTTCAAGTCTAGTTCGGTATAAGTGTTTTTCTCTTCCTCTTCTAGAGACGCTTTGCTGACGCCCACTTCTTTGGCGGCATCATCAAGCAGTTCTTTTTCTTCGTTGGCCATTCTATTTCCTCCTTTTGGCTATATGGTCGGCAACATCCACATAGGAAGCGCCGGTTATATCTAGTTTTGATGCGGTAACGAACGTCTGGTTGAGCCCAAGCAAGAGCGATGAGAGGTTTTCGGCGTGTGCCTCATCAAGTTCGCTGTAGATGTCGTCGAGCACGACAATCGGTTTCTTGTTTGGTTCCCCAATCAAGAAGTAGGGTGTTAGTTTGAGCGCGATCGATGCAAGGCGGTTTTCGCCTTGTGAGCCGTAAATCCCCACGTCTTTGCCGCCCAATTCGACCGAGAAGTCCTCTCGATGGATCCCGATCGATGTGCTTTTGCGCATCAAATCGCCTTCAAGGCACCTCTCGTAGGCTTTTTTGCCATCCTCGATAAATGTGTCAAGCGATGGCAAGAACGGCCTATAAATCACCTTTAGGGACGTTTTTTTGCCAAATAGCCGCTCAGCTACCTTCGGCAGTGCTGCGTTTAGGGAAGCGGTGTAGTTTTCGCGTCTTTCAACGATGGGTTTTTCCGTCTCCAGCAGTCGCTCGGTCAATACATCGATAAGCGTTGCGTCCTTTTTGTCGGCCTTAAGGGCAGCGTTCCTCTCCTGGAGAAGGCGGCGGTAATTCGCAACAAGGCCCATGTAGACTTGATCGATCTTGGAAATGGAGACATCCAAGAAGTTGCGCCTAGAGAGGGGCGAAGCGACGAATAGCCTTGTGTCTTCAGGGGAGAAGAGCAGGACATTGGTCACCGCCGAGAGTTCGCTCAGTCTTTTTATGGGTTTTTCATTGAGCAGAATTCTTTTGCCTTCCTTCGAGAGGCGAATCTCCACGACGCGATTCATGTCACCTTCTTGTACATAGGCGCGCACGAAGGAAGTTTCGGCCCCAGCTTTTATAAGCGGGAGGTCATCGTCGCTCCGCCAGCTCCTTGCCAGCGATAGATAATGAATCGCTTCGGCGATATTGGTCTTGCCTTCCCCGTTGCGCCCCTCGATAAGGGTCAGCCCTCTCTCGAAAGGAATGTCGAGGTATTCATAAGACCGCCAATTGCGAAGGGTTAATCGGGTCAGGATCATTTGCTCTTGATGAGGTAATTCTTTCCGCCAGCGGCAACCTTATCACCGGAACGAAGTTTTCTTCCGCGCCGTGATTCGGGGACGCCATTTACGAGAACCTCATTCGTGGCTAGATAAACCTTCGCCATCCCACCGTTGTCGATCAAGTCGACGAACTTGAGGAGTTGGCCAAGCGTTATGTATTCACTTGTGATGGTGACCTCTTTCGGCGCTTGTTTTCCGTCAAAATTGCCCATAAAAAGATTTTACTACTTAGTAGTAAAAAAAGAAATGCTTTTTAGCATTCCTTTTGCGTTACTTTATTTTCGTTTTTGAGTGTTATCTCGTCCTCATAGGCGTGATGAGTTCAACCACGGAATCATCTTTGGGGTTTTTGATGACGAATGGCTTCATTTCGCCTATAAACGAGATTTGGACATCCTCGCATCCGAGCGCCTTCACGGCATCGGCGACAAAGATGGCGTTGAAAGCGATTTCGATGGGATCGCCGTTGAAAGTATAAGTACTGAGTTTTTCAGAGCCGAAACCGGTTTGCTGGTTAGCGGTCGAGACCTCGACGCTCTCCTCGCTCATTGATAGTTTCACGACCGGCACGGCGTTTTGCGAAAGAATGGAGATGCGGTCAATCGCTGAAAGGAGTTGCTGCGAATTTACTTCTAAGAAGTAATTGAAGGAGGTTGGGATGATTGAGCTCGACACCGGATAGTTCTCCCCGATGAGACGGCTGGAAACGATCGTGTTGGCGAAACTGAAGGTGATTTTGTCGCTCGAGGCCGAAACCTCGACTTCACTCCCTGGGTCGAGAAGCTTCGTTACATCGGACATTGTTTTTGCCGGCACGTTCACGTTGAAGCGCAAATCGCCGTCAACGTTCACAAATTTGCGCGATAAGCGCGCGCTATCGGTGGCTGTGGCGGTGAGAGCGCCGCTTTCAGCACGAAGATTGACCGATGTCAAAATGGGCCTTGTGTCTTTCGTCAAAGCAGCAAAGGAAGTTTGATCGACGAGTTGAATCAAATCGGAACAAGGCAGTGAGAAAGGTGTGCCGCCTTGCGCGAAAGAGATGTTCGGATATTCGTCTCCATCCATGCAGACAAGGCTGACAGATAGTTTTCCGACGGTGATTCTCGCGGTGTTGTCGATAACTTCTATCGTGATTTCCTCGCCTTCCCCCTTTCTTGTAAATTCAATAAGGGTGTAGGCGTTTATTAAAACAGCTCCCGGGATGATGTCCCGAAGGATTTCCTTATCGCCTTTTGTGACGGGGATCAGTGTCCAAATCGCGATATCGCTGTTGGATCCGGTTATCTCCAGCCCTTTTTCCGTTGTTTCGAGTTTGAAGCAGAGCAGCGCTGGGTTGGTGGACTTGCTGCCTATGGCCTTGCTTGCGGTCATCAGCCCTTTTAGGAATTCGTTTCTTTCGATTGTGAAGCGCATTGTTCTCGTCTCCTGTTGTTTGGTTGAATTGTTTTTTATCTTTTAATAATAGTAATAATCTGACGTGTGGATATGTGGATAATTCCACCTTGCATGCCGATTCACTTTTTCTATTTTAGCACGGATTTTTGCTCATCTAATAGAATTAGATGCATTCTTGCCGAGGCGCCCCTTTATCTCACTGACGGCATTTGACAAATCCTTGTCGGTTTTCAACATTTTTCCCACTTTCGCTATAGCGCTCATGACGGTGGCGTGGTCTTTTCCGCCGAAAGCCTCTCCGATTTTGGTGTATTGAGCGTCAAGCACATCGCGGGAGAGATACATCGCAATATGTCTTGCGAGCGCGATTTGACTCGTCCTTATCTTTCCGGTTATTTGAGCCGGTGATAGATTGTAATAATCGGCGACGACGTTGATTATTTTTCCGATTGACACATTGGCTTCGTCCGCCTTGACGTCGATGAGCCCGCGGACGGAATCCATGGCAAGTTCAAGAGTTATGTGGTCCGCTGGACAAACGTTCACGACATAGAAGATCAAACGATTCAACGCACCCTCGAGTTCTCTTACGTTTGTCGAGAATTTTGTGGCGAAAAACGATATCACCTCCGGATCGAACTGCGAAACATCCAAGTTGTTGGCTTCGATGCGCATCCTCAAGATGGCTTCGCATGTTTCTTTGTCCGGCGGATTGATCGATAACGGCAATCCTTGGGTGAAACGACTTTTGAGCCGCTCGTCGAGCCCCTCTAGGCAAGAAGGGTGTTGATCGCTTGTGATTACAATCTGTTTCCCTGAGGAATAAAGCATCTGGAAAATGCTGAAGAACATTTCTTCCGTCTTACGTTTGCCGACGAGCATTTGGATATCGTCAACCAAAAGCACATCAACGG
>CAVHTL010000039.1:7522-11294 GCA_963638955.1 bacterium | reverse complement strand
TCTCCTAAAAATCGATTCTATAACATGCGCTTGGAATAAATTTATTTAATTCGTAATCCCTGCCGAGAACATATACACTACTTTTCAATAGTTTTAAATAATATCCTTGGCTGCCTCGCAAATACTCTCCTGTCGGGATGTTCGAGCTATCCCATAAATACGCAACGGAGGCCGTATTGAAAATATGTGCCGATTCAGATGATGCTTTGTAATGGTTTTTTGGGCTATTCATCGTCCAATGACTATGTCCATTGAACAAAATAATCTGCTTATATTTAGAGATTATTCTTCTAAGATCTTCGTCTTGAGTAACGCCATTCCAGCCTTGTCCTGGCAATGATCCAGAAACGGTGTTGTAAAGAGATTGATGCATATACACAAATACTGGTTTTGTCTGGTTTTTAGACGTTTCTTCGTCCATTGTTTGTTCTAACCAGTTCAGCTGTTCTTTTGATAACCACGCATCAACACTGCTATCACTGTTTTCGCTTCCTAAAAATAAATGAGTATATCCATCAATATCGATTTTGTAATAAACATAGTCCTTTTTGGCATATTCATAAAAATATTCGATTTGCTGACTGTAGCTTCCGCCATATAGATCGTGATTTCCTAGCGAATAATAAACAGAGCCTATTGAGTCTTGTGACCTCAAGGCAGAGTCGGCGCTCTCCCACTCTTCTTTAGCCCCGGAATTGGCTATATCGCCCACTACTATTGTCGGCGTTTTCTTATCGCCGTTTATGTTTTTCAAATCAAGCAAAAAATCATTGAGATGCTCCGTGTGCAACGTCTGGGCGTCTTCACTGGCCAAATGAGTGGCTTTAATCGCGATATGGATGTCCGAAACGACCTCGAACTCGCTTGTGAACTCATTGGTAAAGGCCAAAGGGTCGCGCTGAGACTCGTTAGGAAGCGAAACGGAATAATAATCATCGCTTGTTCCGGCGCTATTGGCGGAATAAATAAGCAACTTGCTGGCTTTTGCAGGAATGATCGAATCATCGCTTAGAGCAAAAACATAGGGGTTTGAATAAACGTTTTCCCTTCTTAAAGCCGTATATTCCGGCAGAGCGCCGCTTTCATCGCCCCAAAACATAGTCACCGACGTGACCGGGATGTCATCAAAGTGTAATTCGATTGTGCCATTCGATAGCCCGCTACTAGGATCGCTGAGCGTATAAGTAACTGTTTTTGGGGCATTTGGTTTAGAGATGCTTTCGCTGAGTACTTCGAAATAGCATATTTCTTTTACGAATTCCGAATACTGCTGTTTTTCCATGGAATCGCTAGAAAACAAAACAGCTTTATATTTAAAGTTGGGCAAATTTCTCAGAGATTTTCTGCTATCGTTATAGGCCAATGATTTCTTGACACTATAATAAACATCAGGCTGAAATCCGTTTTTATTAACGTAGAACCATCTTATCGATTCGACAGAATTAACATCATCATCTAAACGGTATATCCCAACCCAATCGCTCTCTTCTCCAGACGCTTTGATAAAAACGTCTTCGTTTCTCAAATACTCTTTTTTGTTCGTTGAAATTAAAGAAGACGCTTCCGACGATTTGCTTTCGGATGACGCGTTGCTTGTTTGCGTAGAATCGCTAGAACTGGATGTAGATGAGGAATGATCCGAGGAGGTAGTGGACGATGAATCCGCCGATGGCTTTGCGGAAGAGCTCTCATGAGAGGTCGAACAAGAGGATTGAATGCTGAACAAGACCACAAGCAAGCATGCTCGAACAATTCTGGTATGGATTTGCTTTGATATGTTCATATATGTTCCTCGTCTGTAAAACGGCCGGCACTTGGCTTTAATCGTCTTATCTAAAAACGCGATTGATTTCGCCTTCTAAGATTAGCACTTTTTCTTCGGGAGCGCTCGGAATGTTGTGGAAGAAAAATCCGTGCTGCACCCGTCTCGGCCGCAAACTCTGTCATAAATGACGCGGAAAACGAGGAAACATGTTCGCTTTAAGCTAGGCTGGGCGCCGCCTTTCCTTCGTCCTCGTCTCAAAAGCCCATTTACCTCCATTAACTTGCCCCTTCATTTTGAAATATACAAGTTGCTGTACCCCGTTTTCTGCTTTAACCGTTATGGAACTTTTTTGTTCCTGTTATTGCTGTCGGTTTCAATCGGTTCGTCAAATGCTTCGCTCGTCGTCGATCCTTTTTCTTCGTTTTTTAAAGGTGAGCTAACGCCACTTTTATTAGCGTTGTTTCTATGAATGATTTTATTGAAAGAATCCCTTCCTTTGCCAAACACCCATTTGAATTCTTGCGTCCAAAAGGACGAGATAACGATAATCAAATTCGGCAGCATTAAGCAGATAAGAAAGCGCAACACGAAATAGCCATACTCTTTCTCGCCGGTTGGAACGAATGAGCAAACGTAATAGGTAAGACATCCAGCAGCCGCCACAACGATTGTATAAACCAGTAACCGCAGATAATAGTTGCGCGGGCTTCTTTGGAAATAGTGTTTGAAAAACGCATTTGTCTCCCAAGGAAAAGAAACAACCGGTACGCTTAAAATAGTGGCTATAATGACTCCGTCGATACCGATGTAATAGACCAAAAGAAAATCTAATCCGATATTCAAAAAAGCGACTACATACGGTTTCCAAAAATCGATGTCCCACATCCCGGCAGCGTCTTTGAAAGTAACAAGGAGGTCTTTGGATTTCCACGTATAGAAGTAAATCGTCAGCAAAAAAGCCGTTAAGGTTGGCAACATATTTTCCTCGCCAACCCACATCAGCATGAACGATTGGAATAAGCTCATCATGGTGATCGACATCCATCCGATAATCCAGACATTCACATAAGTCAGATTCAAGAAAAGACGGTAATTATGTTCTTTTGTCTCACAAGCAATCGAATTCCCGACGCTTGCTGTGATCGAGGAAAAGAAAACGGCGCTGAACCCCATGCAAGCCGAAACGATGTAGAAATAATTAGTGTACTGCGCTAAAGGGGTCAATCCCAAAAACGCCGATATGAAAATGCTGTCGGTAGATGATACCAAAGTGCCGCAAAGCCTATGCCCGGTCAAAGATTTGATCTTTGCGTATATTTCTTTCTTTTCGCTTTTTTGTAGATTCCCTTTGGCGATGTATTTTGGATACTTGCGTCTGCAAACAAACTCGCGAATCAAATTCATGAGAAGCGTGCTGACGGGCAAGAAGATTATGTAAACGTAATAATTGGGTATTAGAAGCAGAACAACGATTTGCGCTACATACATGAAAAGGAGTGATATGAAGGCAATGTTGTTCTCTACGTCGCTTCTTTGGATGGCGGTAAGAAAGACACTCTTATACGAAAAGAGAAAATAGCTGATGACCGTATTGAAGAGATAAATAAAAAAGAGAACGTATAAATTAATGTCGCTAGGATAAGAACCATTGATTAGATGCGGCAAAAAGGGGGCTACCGCTATGCCAGCAATTAAAATGACGGCGCCTATGACGTAATACGTTTTTCTAAGCATGTTGAGCAAGGCACAAATCTTGTCAACGTCATCGTCCTTGACTGGTTTATATAAAGCGAAAGCGATGGATGTCGAAAGACCGAGTTCCGTCAAAGAGAGGAACTGCAAAACAGAAGAGAACAGGGAATTTAGGCCCAAATACTCCATTCCCAGTTTTTTGATGATTATCGTTCGAACAACAAATGGCAAAAGCAACGAAAAGCACTTCAGAAGAAAACCGGTAATCAAATTTCTAGCCGAATTTTTAGTTCTTGAATCCGCCATATCTAAAAT
>CAVHTL010000039.1:0-7512 GCA_963638955.1 bacterium | reverse complement strand
ATCTAAAATAGGCCGCCAAACGTACTGGCCAAAGGAATATTAGTTTTTTAATCACCATCAAGCAAATAAGAAATCAGTCTATCTGTGTCTTCGCTTTGTTTTTTTGCTATATATTCATATCTTTTCTTCGCGCGCTTTGAGATTTCATCGTATTTGCTTCCTAATAGCTTTAATTTCAAATACAAATCCTCGACGTATAGAGGATTGAAATATATAACGCCATCACCGCATATTTCCGGTATGGAAGTATCGAAGCCAGCGATGACAGGTTTACCGTATTTCATTGCTTCAAGCGGAGGTAATCCGAACCCCTCAACAAGGGAAGGATAAACCAAAGAGTAGCAGTTTCTCATGAGCCAATCGAGCTCGGCGTCCGTGACGCTTTTGAATGAATATACATTGTCCAGCCTGATATCTGAACCAATGGCTACAGCAACAAACTGCTCTGATGATTTTTTCCTAAACGCAGCGAATGCCTCGAAAAACAACTCAGCGTTTTTGTTGAATCTGTTGCAAGAAAGAATAAGGAAAAACTTCTTGCCTTGTAGAGTCTTAAAATCGTGAATGGATCCACCGTCATCACGGAATATCTGTGGGCAATAGAAAACCTTGATTTCGTTCTTTATGCCCTCGAAATAATATCCAATCGAATTGGCCGAATATTCCGAAACGGTTATCAAATGGAAATTGTCCTTCCTTAATAACTTAGCGAAGTTCGTGTAATCATATTGCCTGATGATTTTGTTTTTGTTTCGCATATCTTTCATAAAGAAGGTTTCTATTACCAACTTCAAGCGCCACTTGGTGAGCGTTTTCAAATAACCCAATTTGGAATAATCGTTCCGATTGAATTTAACGCAGTTGATATTGCTTTCGGCGGAAGAGATTCCCGCTTTCTTAAGAATCACATCCCAAATATCGTGACACACCCCATAAATCTCGCATGGAATGTTAGTTAAATCGTACGAATTGTATCTTTGGGTGATGCCGATAAAGAAAAGATCGATCTTGTAATCGGATACGATATTCCCCACATGCTTTACGTTTTCGAAAATCTTAATGCCGTTTTTGGCGGCGATTTCCAAAATTTCCGAATTAACATTCTTCTTATCGTTACATATGCCAAAAACGTGGACGTCTTTCTTCAAGAGCTCCATTAGTATCGTTCGGCAATATAGCGCACCGCCATTGATGATTCTGTCTTCGAATGTCAAGAAATCAAACAACACTCTCTTCATAATCGTTGCCTTTAACCCACCGCCAATATATTAACGATGGTTTATTCTTTCTTCTCATCCATTTTTTGTATCGCTTCTAGATATCTGTATTTATATCTTTCGTCAGGTTCAAGGTGCGCGCCCTCTCCCCATTCGTTCCATGCATTGATAAATAGATACCCGGAGACCCCCCTGTTTTCCTTCATCGTTTGCGCAAGCTGCTTGATGTATTTGGCAAATTTGTCGGGCGAGGAGCCAACATATACTGTCGCTTTTTTGCCTCTTCTAGGAGTATTGTCCCATGAGGTAAAAGCCCCCGGATAAATATTGGTTTGATTGCGCTTCCTTTTCAAAATCGAGCGCCACGTATCGTCATAGCTTAAGACGCTTGGATAATCGGCAACTTTGTACTTGATCCTCGCAAGTGCCAATTTGGGATGAGTGCTATAGTAAACTATTTTTTGAAACGTCGTCTTTTTATCCGAGGTGTACACTGGCTCAAATTCAATGCCAAAATCGAAACCGAGCGCGGTCATATCGTAATCGAAGCACTTCGGATATTGATAACCGACGTATAAATCCTTAAACCCGGCCTTCTTCGCTAAAAAGCGCCAATATTTGATCATTTCCTCGCAGTTCTCAATCAAATATGGCTTATAGATAATTAACATCGGTCTCCCGTTATCGAGTATATATCTAGGATCTAGGAAGAACTGAAGAAGGTAATCAAAATGCTTTTTCCACATAGCTTTACCTTCATGATAGTTTTGCTTTATCAAAAAGTTGACCTCGTCACCATCCCATGTCCTTGCCCAAGATTCATTGGCCCAGCAAATGCAAAACGGCATTTTTACGTCAGGATTTTTTAGTATTGCCTCCATGGGTTTTTCCAAAAGCAATTTGCCTTCAAACCAATAATGGTAATAGCAAAAGCCATCGATGCCATATTTCAAGGCTGTTTCCGATTGCCATACCTGGGTTTTTGAATCAAGTAGCGAATAATAATTGTGATTCAGCGGTACTTCTGGCTGCAAATGTCCCTTGAATGATGGTTTGGCTTTTTTGACGTTTGTCCATTCCGTAAAGCCTTTGCCCCACCACGCATCGTTTTCTGGTATGGAATGGTATTGTGGTAAATAAAATGCTATCTTCTTCATACAAACGAGATTTAGGTTTAGTCTCTTCCGCTATACCTCTCCATCCATTTCATATATTCGCCAGACTCAACGTTATGCAACCATTTAGTGTTGTCGAGATTCCATTTGATAGTCTCTACGATGCCAGTATCGAAGGTATGCTGCGGTTTCCAACATAGCTCAGTCTCAATCTTCGTTGGGTCCATCGCGTATCTCAGATCGTGCCCAGGCCTATCTTTGACATAGTTGATAAGAGATTCAGGTTTATTCAAGACTTTCAGTATCGTTTTGACAACTTCCAAGTTGCTTCTCTCGTTGTGGCCACCAATGTTATATACCTCGCCATCTTTCCCTGTCCTCACAATGAGGTCGATGGCATTGTTGTGATCCTCAACATAGAGCCAATCCCTGACGTTGGACCCATTGCCATATACTGGCAAGGACTCGTCCTTGTTGGCTTTTTGGATGATAAGCGGTATGAGTTTCTCCGGGAACTGATAAGGACCGTAGTTATTCGAACATCTAGATATGGTGACAGGTAGCCCGTATGTCCGGTGATATGCCATTACGAGCAAATCGGCGCTCGCTTTGGAAGCGCTGTAGGGGCTAGAGGCTCGGATAGGAGTATTCTCCGTGAAGAGCATATCAGGCCTATCTAGCGGCAAATCGCCATATACCTCATCGGTGGATACCTGATGGTATCTCTTGATGCCGTGTTTCCGGCATGCATCCATCAACACCTGCGTCCCTAGGATATTCGTCTTGAGGAATATCTCAGGGTTCTCAATGCTACGATCCACGTGTGATTCAGCCGCGAAATTAATCACATAATCGAAATGCTCTTTCTCGAACAAGGCAAATATCGTATCCCTATCACAAATGTTCGCGTGCACGAACTTGAAGTTAGGCTTATCCATTATCGGCTCAAGGGTCTCCATGTTGCCAGCGTAGGTGAGAGCGTCAACGCATACGTATTCATCCGATGGATACCTATTCACCATCGTGTGCAAGAAGTTGCCGCCGATAAATCCAGCGCCACCCGTAATCAAGAATTTGGACATAATTGTTTTCTCCGTTTAAAAAGCCTGTTCTTCACTTTGTGCGCAAAGCAATAGAAAGGCAGCAAGAAACCATTATTGAAAACGCCACATGTTGTTTTAATCGTCTTAACGTCCTTATGACGTCTGCCAACCTTAAGAAGCGTATCCCAATAAGAATCGTTCATGTCGCCAAGTGAATCATGGTAGACATCAATTGGCACCGCCAAAACCTTTCGGCCGTTCTTCAAGCACCGAAGCGAATATTCCGCTCCATAGAAATGCCATGTAGAGCCAAAATCGTCAAAACCCATAAAGTCTTTCTTTTTAATGAACATTACGCATTCATCGACAGCATAGGCTTCTTGCGTTTTTGTCAGAATCAAATCTGTGCGAATGAGTTTCTCTGTCATTACGACGCTTGAAGCTATATTGCTTGTTTTCCTTGTATCGCCGATGTTTCCCGCTACACCGGCGATGCCAAAATCCTCGTTGTCAAATAGTTCGATGATTTTATCAACCGCGTCGTCGTTTAAGAATGCGATGTCTTGATGGACGAAGCATAAACGGTCGGTGTTCGCTGCATAAGCGCCGTAATTAAGCGTTTCCGCGGCCGACTTGAACCCATGTTCTTTCGCATCGACTACAATGAGTTCGTAAGCTTGATTTGTCTGCTTCTCCAAAGAAGGAATCAAAAACTTATTTAAGGTGTCGCGATTGTTGCACGCACAAATAAAAGACAACTTTATTTCTGACACTTTAATTCCTCCAAATATCTAGTTAATGCGTCCTTCCAATCCGGCAACCTCTTGAACCCGGCTTCATCTAGACTCTTCTTTGAGAGCCTGCTGTTGAGTGGCCTATCGCTCTGATTGGGTACGAGTTTCTTGTATTCTTCCGTGCTAACGGGATGAACGGCAACGTCTTTTCCCGATAACTCGAATATCGCTTTCGCGAATTCGCTCCACGACAAGAAGCCTTCGTTCGTGGCGTGATAGATGCCGTATCTATCGGTTTCTATCATATCACAAAGGAGCTTGCTTAAGTCGTGCGTATAGGTAACCGATCCTATTTGATCAGACACGACGTTTAATTCTTTTTTGCCTTCATCGGCAAGCTTAAGCATCGTCTTGACGAAATTGTTGCCGTTGATGCCGAATACCCACGATATCCTGACGATAAAGCATTTGGATAATATCGATGTCACAAAATCCTCGCCTCGTCCCTTGGTTTTGCCGTATGTCGATAGGCCCGCTTTCGGTGAGTCGACTTCAAATGGCTCTTCACCCTTGCCATCGAAGACATAATCGGTGGATATGTATACCATCTTCGCATCGACTTCTTTGCAAGCTTCGGCGATGTATTTGGGTCCCAAAGCGTTTACCGCATATACGAGTTCAGGCATTTGCTCAGCCTTATCCACCGCTGTCCAAGCGGCATTATGCATAACAACGTCAGGGCGATATTCCCTGATGAAACCTAATACTTTTGCTTCATCGGTGATATCGAGTTCATCTTTATCGATGCCTAACACATTTGTGTAGCCGCGTTCTTTAAGCTCTCTGACGCAGTCGTAGCCTAGTTGGCCTTTGACGCCAGTTACGAGTATCTTCATGTCTTTGTTCATGGTTCACCACCTATCAATCACTATAGCCCATTTCTTTCAGTTTCTCGTCAATCGCTTTCAAAGATAAACTGAACTGCTCTTTTTTATCATCGTTACGAAGGAGCGAGGCAATAATCTTCTTCTTTGCGTATATGCGTTTCATTGTTCGTAGATATTTATGCGCCTCTTCTAAACCAAACACTTTTGTGAAGTAGACAACATTGCCATCGATATAGGTTTTAATATGACCATAGGACAGCTTTTTGAACGAACCGCCTTCAAAATGGATAATTTTTGAAGACGGTACATTATATATATTTTTATGTAGTTCGTGTATGGGGCGGTAGCAGAGCAGTGACTCCTCGGCATACATGAAGATATCCTTGTCGAATCCACCCAAAACATCAAAATCCTCTTTTCTTATCATGAGCGATGCACCTGTCACGTACCCAGAGATCTTGAGCGGTTTGCCCGAGAAATTGAAATCGACTCTATGATAAAAAATCCGTTTCTTCATGAGTGTCAGAACCAAATTCATTCTTTTGACGCTTTTGACGTTCGTCTCATAGGGATAAAACGAATGGTTCGGCTGCCTGTCTTTTGTATAGAGATTGCTGCCAACAATGGAAGCATCTTCATGTTCATCGAGGAACTTCTTCAGTTCGTATATGGCGTTGTTCATAAGGAGCGTGTCGCTGTTAAGGAAATAGAGATATTTGCCTTTGGCGATAGAAGTTCCTAGATTATTTGCCTTTCCAAATCCAAGATTAGATTTGGCATCGAGCGGCTTTATGCAGGGATTTTCAGACAATCTCTTAAATTCTTCGGCATCTTCCGAATTATCCACAACAATGATTTCATACGTAAAACCTTCCGATTTTTCAATCACAGATGCCACAGCATCTTTCACCAAAGCGGCGGTTTTGTAGTTTACGATGATAATTGAGACATCTAACGCATTATCGGCCATGCTTAAAACTCAATCCCCGCTTCTTTGAGCGTCGGATGCTTCTTGTCTTTCTCGGACAACAAAATGCCTTCAGTAAAAGGCCAATCAACGCCTACATCCTTATCGTTCCAGGCGATGCCGCCTTCATCCTCAGGGTGATACAGTTCATCGCATTTGTAACAGAATGTCGCCATTTCGCTCAAGACCAAAAAGCCATGAGCGAATCCTCTTGGAATCATGAATTGATTGCCTTTTTCGGCGGACAAGACCACACCAACCCATTTACCGTATGTCGCTGATCCTTTTCTTAGATCAACCGCCACATCGAATACCTCGCCTTCAATACATCTGACGAGTTTGGCCTGGGGGTAATGTTTTTGAAAATGGAGGCCACGAAGAACGCCTTTCTTGGATTTGGATTGGTTGTCCTGGACGAAAGAATAATCGAGCCCCGCTTCTTTAAAATCGCTCTCTTTGTACGTTTCCATGAAGTACCCGCGGTTATCGCCATACTTCTTGGACTCGATTATATAAACGTCCTTGATTGATGTTTCTATGAACGTAAAGTTCCCTATAGTCTTATTCATCAGTACTTAACTTTCCCTTCTGCCACGTTCTTAAGATGCTTGCCGTATTCATTCTTCTCCATGGTTGCAGCAGCATTGAGCAGTTGCTCAACGCTGATCCAACCGTTCTTATAGGATATCTCCTCAAGGCAAGCGATTTTAATGCCTTGATGTGATTCTATCATCTTTACGTAATCTGATGCTTCCACAAGCGAATCGTGCGTACCAGTGTCTAACCAAGTATATCCCCTGCCTAGAGTTGATACATGCAGCTTATGTTCTTCAAGATAGCAATTGTTGAGCGTGGTGATTTCGTATTCGCCACGATCGCTCTTCTTGATGTGTTTGGCTACATTGCTCACGTCTTTCGGGTAGAAGTACAATCCCGTTACACAATAATCCGATTTCGGCTTCTTCGGCTTCTCCTCGATTGATAAGGCGTTGCCGTCTTTATCTAATTCAACGATACCGAACCTCTCAGGATCCTTGACTTGGTACCCGAATATCGTGGCGATGCCATTATTCGCGCGCTCAATCGAATTGACTAGATGCTTTATTAAGCCCGCTCCATGATAGATGTTATCTCCAAGAATCATCGCGCATGGCTCCTCGCCGATGAATTCCTCACCGAGCACGAAAGCCTGGGCCAATCCATCAGGTGAAGGCTGCTCCTTGTATGACAAATTGATACCAAGCGATGACCCATCGCCGAATAGCTCCTTGAATCTCGGCAAATCCGCAGGTGTGCTGATAATCAATATATCTCTTATCCCTGCGAGCATCAAAACGCTCATCGGATAATAAATCATCGGTTTATCATAAACCGGCAGTAATTGTTTCGATGTTACTCTTGTTAGAGGATATAGGCGAGTTCCTGAACCGCCTGCAAGAATGATGCCTTTCATGTTTGGCCTCCGTTTAACTTTTATCACTAAACACAATGTCTACGCCGCAGCCATTATTCATAACTTCGCAAAATTTATCAGCACAAGCCTTATACC
>CAVHTL010000038.1:6699-11306 GCA_963638955.1 bacterium | reverse complement strand
AAGCATACGACATCGTGAAAATTCAGCCAGTCGATATGTTCCCACATACCGCACATGTGGAATGCGTGGTCGCTATGTCGTTAAAATAACCGATAACATCAAAAAAGCAGATGTCAGAAAAATCGCCCAGAACCGTATTTTGGGCTAATTTAGTCATTTTGCCATCAGTCGGATTGTGGTACCTTTTCTATTTTAATTAAATTCGGCTATAAAAATAACTGCCGAACTCTGTTGAAATATATTATCCTATAAAAGGAGACTATTTATGGCGACCATATTTGCTGAAAACATTAAATACATCACGACCGCAAAGCTGAAAGAGAAGGGCTATTCCTATTACAAAATCAATCAGCTTGAAAAAAACGGCGTCCTTCGAAGGGCAAATCGCAGCACCTATGAAAATCTCATCTATAAAGGGGAAGAGAACGATTTCTTCAGTGCGGAGGCGTATGTGCCAAGCGGCGTCATATGCCTTATGAGCGCTGCGAGATATTATGGTCTGACAAGTTTTATTCCGGATGCGGTGGATGTCGCGATTGAACGGAAGAAAAAAGTCAGCACTCTTCCCGAGTGGCCGGAAATCAAAATTTATTATTTCGATTCCACGCGAATGGATACAGGCGTCAGGGAAATCCGAGAAGCAGATAACAATTTCCATATTTTTGACATCGAGAAGACTGTCGTTGATATTGTCTATTACCGAAATAAGGTGGGGATAGAAGAGACGACGGAAATTCTGAAAAACTATATTAGACGCAGCGATAGACAAATTGATAAGCTCTACGCTTACGCAAAACGTCTGCGTTGCGAAAAGATATTGAGGACATATCTGGAGGTGCTCATGTGAACGCGGATTCGGCAAAAGCAAAGCTTAAGAACATCGCCATCAAAAACGGCTGCACCTTTCAGGAGGCGCTTACCTATTATGCTCTCGAACGAACAATATATCGTATCTCCGTTTCTCCTTATGCAGACCACTTCGTTCTTAAAGGCGGCATATTTCTTTATGCGGTCTTCGGACGCGGTTACCCAAGAGCCACGGCAGATGTAGATTTTCTTGCACAAAGAATTTCGAACAGCGAAGAAGAAATGAAAGTGGTGTTTAGGGATATTCTTTCACTAGATACCGGGGATGCGCTCATATTCGATCCAAATTCCATAAACGTGGTGAATATTACAGAATGTAAGCAGTACCACGGTCTTCATGTCTCTGCCGTTTCTTGTCTAGGCAGGACAAGGATTCCTATCGGCATCGATATTGGGTTTGGAGACGCTATATATCCTGATGTTGTGAAAATGGATTTCCCAGTAATTCTTGACATGGAACTGCCAAGGGTAAATGCCTACTCTCTGGAGTCATCTATTGCAGAGAAGCTGGAAGTCATCATTCGCAACGGTTATTTGAACAGTCGATACAAGGATTTCTATGATATTTATGTTTTGTCTAAGAAATACCGTTTTCAGTATGCTGACTTGAAGGGCGCCGTAAAAGAAACGTTCGAGAATAGGAAAACAGCAATGACGATAAACACACTAGCCTTTGGCAACGAGTTCATAGATGATCCCGTGCATCAGACAAGGTGGAACGCATTCCTGAAAAAGAAGAAAGCCCTCATTCAGGTCACAATAAACGAGGCTATGGAACGGATAAAGAAATTTGCCAGTCCCTTGCTCGAAAACCAATCAGGCGAATTATCATTTTGGGACAACGAAAAAGGAAGCTGGCAATGATGATCTAAAACGCCTTCGATATTGATCAATTTGTATCGCAATCACTGATGCAACATAGCCGAGGCGGCGGCGTTGCTGTCTAAAACACATAGGCAAATAACGACTCCTGTAGAATGCCCGCAGTTTCATTTTATGGACTACGGGCTTTTCGTCCAATAGGCTTTTTGTTTCGCCCAAACGAGGTTAAATTAGATAAAAACAAGCATGAGTGGACGAAAAAGATTTGAGAAAATAAGCCTCAAGGCCTAGAGATAGGCCAAATCCGTTTAGCGGGCTTAAGAGAAAGGCTAATCGAATCCAAACGCGTGGTAAGCGGGTATTTGACCAATAATGAGCCCATCCCTGAGCTAGAAGAGAAGATATTGCCTGCCTATCATAACGATAGGAACCAAAAGGAACCGATTTGCTATAATTTATATGTGGAATGCGCGACCAGCGGCCGTTTTTGATTCGCCTGTTATCTCGGTAACAAAATAGAAACAACAATTATGATTAACAAAACGATTGATCTGAAAAACGAGTTCCCGATGCTCGATAAATCCGTCAAGTTGGTCTCTTATTGCCCCGACAATTGCGATGAAATCTCCCTTGCAAAGCGAAGAAGGACGCTCTTGCTCCTGCCTGGCGGTGCCTATTCTTTTAACTCAGCTCGGGAAGGGGAATGCGTCGCCCTCCGCTTCCTTGGCCACGACATAAACGTATTCCTGCTCGACTATAACCATGGCCCTTACTTCCCACCATATCCTTTCGTGGAAGGCTTTGCTGCCATAGCCTACTTAAGGCGTCACGCGGAAGAATACCACGTTGACCCTGACGCCATCGGCGTCATTGGCTTCTCGGCCGGCGGGCATTTCGCCGCCTCTTTGGGAGCTTTTTACGAGAAACGCGAATACGCCGCGTTTCTCTAATCGTCTTCCGTTGAAATCAAGCCCAATGCCCTTTTGCTAGCCTATCCAGTCATCAATATGAGCGGGCATCAGCTCACTGCCGATAATTTGCTCATTAACGCCCCTGAAAAAAGGGAGGAATATTGTATCGAAAGCCAAGTGGGCCCTTCCTTTCCGCCGACTTTCATTTGGGCCAACAACGACGATTCCGACGTCAGCTCCATGAACTCTCTTCTACTGGCAGTAGCCTTGAAAAAGAACGGCGTTCGTTTCGAACTTCATCATTATGCTTACGGGATCCATGGTGGTTCCATCGCCGAACCATATGTTTATCCCGATGATGTCGATTCGATGAGGCTCAAGGAAGCGGCCTATTATCATAATTGGGTCGATCTCGCTTTGCGCTTCATCAAAGAAGTTCTTTAATCAAGGATATATAAAACAGCAATTGCCCTCGTTTTAGACTATTGCGTTGCCTAGATATAGGCTTACGGCGATGTCGGTTGATTGGCGAACCTGCTTTCACTTTGCTTATTTTGTTTTTCATTTCTTTTGATAAGAAAAAGAGATTGCCTTCAAGACGCATTTTCCGATATTGCCGCAGACACTCTTGCTTGGAAGGCTGGCCTCCTTATAGAAATTTAACGGAAATACATCTTGACCTAAAGTTAAGTTTAGGGTCTATGGTTATTATGGTTCGTTAAGGTAACGTGCCGTAAACAAGAAAGGAATTCGTGATGAATAAACCATATATCGTTTGCCACATGATGATGTCAGTCGATGGAAGGATTGACTGCGCGATGACGGAAGAGTTGCCTGGGGTCCAGGAGTATTACGTCGCCTTGGATTCCTTCAACGCTCCCACGCAAGTGAGCGGAAGAGTAACAGCGGAACTTGAAATGGCTTTGCCCGACAAATTCGTAAGCAAGCGAAACGAATCGCTTCAAAGAGAAGCGGTCCATAAAGCTGCCGCTAGAGAAGGATATGAAATCGTTGTCGATACCCTTGGTTCATTGCAGTGGGACGATCAGAAAGATGAAAAACGCCCAATCCTCGTTTTAACTAGTGAGAAGGTCACTCGAGAATATCTGGATTATTTGGCCGAAAAACACATCTCATGGATCGCGTGCGGAAAAGAGCGCGTTGACTTAAAACGCGCATGCGAAATTCTCGCCGATGATTTTTGCGTTAAAAGAATGGCCGTCGTCGGAGGAGGACATATGAATGCCTCTTTTCTTGAAGCGGGATTATTGGATGAAGTAAGCGTCCTTATCGGAGCTGGTATCGATGGGCGCAAGGGAATGGCATCTGTGTTCGATGGATTGGAATCAAATAAATCGGTAACGCCGCTAAAACTAGAAAACGTGCAATCATTCGAAAGCGGCGCAATCTGGATTCGATACAAAACCATCAAAGAATGAAACGGGAGGACAACACATGAAATTCGAAAACAAAGGGATTTTTCTTGAACATAATGCCTTCGGAATCGGTGAGGCCAATACGGCATATGCGAAATACTTTATCGGGAACTCATTCTTGAACCCGCTCACCGATTCCAAGAGCGGCCTTTTCGCCGCGAACGTCACTTTTGAGCCAGGATGCCGCAACTTTTGGCATATTCACCACGCAAAAAGCGGCGGGGGGCAACTCCTCATCTGCACTGCGGGTGAAGGGTGGTATCAAGAAGAAGGGAAAAGCCCCGTCAGCCTCAAAGAGGGGAGCGTTGTGATGATACCTCCCAACACAAAGCATTGGCACGGAGCGAAAAAGGACAGCTGGTTTTCCCATATCGCTATCGAGATTCCGGGAGAAGAATGTCGTAGCGAATGGTGCGAACCGGTTAAGGACGAGCAATATGACAAACTAGAAGAAAAAACGGAGGATAGGCTATGAGCAAAATCACTCAAACGGCTGGGAGAGACGCCCTTGGAAACTTTGCCCCGGATTTTGCGCATTTCAATGACGATGTGCTCTTTGGGGAGAACTGGA
>CAVHTL010000038.1:0-6621 GCA_963638955.1 bacterium | reverse complement strand
GAACAACGAGGATATCGATTTAAAGACAAGGTGCATCGTCACCATTGTTGCGCTAATCGCACAGGGAATCACCGACTCCTCATTGAAGTTTCATCTTCAAAACGCGAAGAAAAATGGAGTAAGCAAGGAAGAAATCTCCGCAATAATCACCCATATTGCCTTTTATGCTGGGTGGCCCAAAGCTTGGGCGGCGTTTAATTCCGCAAAAGAAATATGGACGGAGGAATAAAGATATGTTTCAAAAAACGAAGAGCTTAAGCAATGGAGTAGAAGTGCCTGTGCTTGCTTTGGGCACCTGGTTAATTAGCGATAATGATGCGGCGGAAGCCGTAAGGAATGCGGTAAAGCTCGGCTACCGCCATATCGATACCGCGCAAGCATATATGAATGAGCGGGGTGTCGGAGAGGGGATTCGCACATGCGGGATAGCAAGAGACAAGTTGTTTGTAACTTCGAAAGTCAGGGCCGAATACAAAACTTACGAAGAAGTCGCATCAAGTATTGACGCTAGTTTGAAGAACACAGGGCTTGATTATTTAGACATGATGCTTATTCATAGCCCTCAGCCTTGGGACAAAGTCAACCAGAGCGATGACCGTTATTTTGAAGGGAATCGGGCGGCCTGGAGAGCACTTATAGATGCGTATAAAGATGGAAAAGTTCGCGCGATAGGCGTATCAAACTTTTTGAAGGAAGACATTGATAACTTGTGGAATTTTGCCGAAATAAATCCCATGGTCAACCAAATCCTTTGCCACATTTCCAACTCGCCTTTGGGACTTATCGAATACTGCCAGCATAAAGGCGTTTTGATGGAAGCATATTCCCCAATCGCCCATGGCGAAGCCCTCAAAAACAAGCTAATCGCCGAAATGGCCAAAAAATACGGCGTCACGACTGCGCAGTTATGCGTCCGCTTCGACATTGAACTCGGCATGATTGTGCTGCCTAAAACCACCAACCCAGAACATATGAAAAACAACGCCGACGTCGATTTTGAAATATCCCCTGAGGATATGGAAACACTCAAACATCTAGAAAAGATCAAAGACTATGGCGCTTCAAGTTTATTCCCGGTGTTCGGCGGGAAACTCTAAAGGGCGCAAAACAAACGATGAGAAAAAGGCGCAGCTGTTGACAGCTGCGCCTTTTCAGCAACTTATGCAATCAATAAACTTCCGCATCAGTCGTGGTATAACCCTCAAAAGAATTGCCTTTGGTCTCGATGCAAATAAAGGAAATCCCTTCCTCTTTTGCTGCCTGTAATTGATGCTTTGGCGGATTTGGTATTTATTACAAACTAGCAAAGAAAGGCCTTGAACACGAGAACTGATAAAAATCCGAATCACGGTGTTTTCGTTTTTACGTTAGGCAAAAATAGTCTTTGTGAATAATGCATCACATGTCGTCTGAAGGCTGAAATCTTGGCAAAAACACCACTAAAACTTAGATTTTGCTTTGAAATTTAAATCGTGGAGGCTTGTCTAGCGATAAGAGATTTTCAAGATTTCAGATTGCGTTTTTGAAGACGTTTTCTCTCTGATCGAAGACATGAGTTGTTCTTTTAATAGCAACATTCTCTTAAAAAGCGTTTTCTCGCCCTAAAAATGTTCGTAGTTGCTACAATTATGCACGTCAGGCAAAAAAGATGATCAAAGGGTTCAAGAACGTCAACTGCGCATTCTCCTCTGGCGTAAAAAAGAGTTCCATCAATTGGGAGGGTGGTCTAATTTCTTCCTTTGATAGTGCTCGTGACTCTATAGCCCTCAAAGAAGGTGTCTACGTAGCCCCAGGCTTTATCGATGAGCACATCCACGGAGCAAAAGGGGCCGATGTCATGGATTCTTCCTTCGCGTCTATTAAGACTATGAGTGGTTCCTTGCTCCAAGAAGGCGTCACTTCTTTTTTGGCGACCACGATGACTGAATCAACCGCCTCGATAGAAAAAGCCCTTACGAATGTGAGCGAATATCGCAAAGAGAATAGAGGCGGGGCAAAAGTCGCGGGGGTGCATCTAGAGGGCCCGTTTATCTCCGCCGAATACAAAGGCGCGCAGCCGCTCGAGTTCATCCGCGTCCCTAACGCTGAAGAAATGGACCGTTTTTATTCGCTGTCTGGCGAATCGATAAGGCTTGTCACTTTCGCTTATGAAAACGACAAAGACGACACCTTCCTTTCTTATTGTTTAGATAAGCATATCAGACCGAGCTTGGGCCACTCTTCATGCGGCGGGAAACTCGCAAGCGAAGGGTATAAGAAAGGCATCAAGTGCGTCACGCATCTCTTCAATGCCCAAAAAGGATTCCACCACCGCGATGTAGGAATAACCGGTTCGGCCTTATTGACCGACGGAGTGAAGACCGAATTAATCGCCGACCTTCATCACTCTTGCCCTGAAGCGGTAGAGATGGTTTTTCGCCTTAAGAAAAAAGAAGACATCGTTCTCATTTCAGATTCGACCGAAGCCAAATACCTTGAAGAAGGGGCAAAAGCCAAACTCGGAAGCCAGGATATCTACGTCAAAAGCGGAGTGGCGGTGCTTTCAAATGGCGTCATCGCCGGAAGCATCTTGCGCTTAGACGATGCCTTAAGAAATGTCCGCCCGCTCGCTAAAGAATACAGCTACGCCGATTTAATCAATCTAGTTACCATCAACCCAGCTACAAATATTGGCTTAGAAAAAGAAATCGGCTCATTGGAAGTCGGAAAACGGGCCGATTTAACGCTTTTGGACAAAGATTTCCACGTTTTGGCGGTTTTCATTGATGGCGAACTCGCGTATGGATCAATTGATAATCTCATAGACAAAAAATAAGGAGAGACACTATGAAAGTATTCGTATTCAAAAACAAAGAAGAACTAGGCGCGGCTTTGGGAAAAGAGTTCGCAGCTTTAGTGAAAAGCAACCCGAAAGCCATTCTCGGTTTAGCGACGGGCTCTAGCCCACTAGAGACGTATGGGGCGATGGTCAAAGCCTATAAAGAAGGCGTTAGCTATAAAGAAGTAAGCTCATTCAACCTCGATGAATACCTTGCTTGCCCGCTTGTAGACCAGACATACCGTTACTTCATGGAAGACAATCTTTTTTCTCATATCGACATCAAAAAAGAGAACACCCATTTCCCTTCTGCGAATGAGCTTGGCGGATACGATAAGGAAATAGAAGCGGCCGGCGGAGTCGACTTTCAGCTTTTGGGCATCGGCAGAAACGGCCACATCGGCTTCAACGAGCCCAACACGGCGTTTGATTCCTTGACCCACGTTGTGGAGTTAACCTCGTCCACTAGAGAAGCTAACGCGCGCTTCTTCCGAAACGACTTGTCCTTGGTCCCGACAAAAGCCGTTACGATGGGCATCGGAACCATCAAAAAGAGCAGACGCATCGCTTTAATCGCGAACGGCATCGACAAAGCGGAAGCCGTTGCCGCGCTTTATAAAAAAGAAGAGAATCCGCTTTTTCCAGCCACGGCCTTGGTGAATCATCCGAATTTTGAAGTCTACGTGACTGAAGATGTAGATAAAGCCGCTAAAGCATTGCTCAAATAACACTGCAAAATCGCATTATTTTTTGTCGTTTAGCATATAAATGGCTTTTGGCGAATTCGTCTTGCCAACAGTCTCGTTTTATCATAACTTTGCTCTACTTAACCACTACTTTGCTCTACTTAACCACTAATGTGTCCTTAAGACCCTTTTGTATTCAAAGTTATATGCGTAAACAATTGATTGATGGTTCAAAAAAAGAATGCCTGCTAGTGATCAAAAGCGAAGCATTCGTTTGCTATAGTTGGTTCAAGACGTTTGGTTATTTTATTTAGTTTTCTTTGACGACTCTAAACCCAACGCGGCGGCGCCATATATTCCCATATCGGCTCCGAGGGTGGATATGAGGATTTCTACTTTAGGGCATAAGCCGTCACCGAATCCATATCCACGATCTTCAAGATATTTGACAACCGGCTTTCTCAAATTCTCACCTTGTTTAGATACCCCGCCAGAGAGAATGATCGCCTCTGGGCGAAATATGGCGATGAAGTTCAAGATGCCTTCGCATAGATAATGAACATAGTCATCGACTACTTTCTTTGCTGTCTTATCGCCCTCCTCTAAGCATTTAAAAGGCAAAGCGCCTCCGACTTTATCAAGATTGTCGCAGTATTTCCACATCAAGGAATCTTTGTTCTCCTCCATGGCTTCGCGCGTCATTCTCTTTAAAGCGTTGGCTGAAGCGTAAGCCTCTAAGCAGCCTTTCCTTCCGCATGTGCATTGCTTACCATCCATCTCGATGACCATATGGCCAAGCTCAGCGCCCTTGCCTTCGTTTCCGATATATAGATGATCGTCGAGATATAAGCCGCCGCCTACTCCCGTCCCCAAAGTCAAAAGGATAGCGTTGTGGTAGTTTTTGGCCGATCCGTAATAAACCTCTCCTAGCATCGCGGCATTCGCGTCATTGTCGAAAGCAACCGGCATGCCGGCGGCCTTTTCGAGTATTTTTGCTACGGGAACGTTTTTCCATTTTAAGTTGTTCGAATAATCGCAAGTGCCTTTGAAAGCGTTTATGGCACCAGGGCAGCCACAGCCAACCGCAATGAGCTTTTCATCGTCTTTGAGTCTTCCGATAGCCTCTTTCACGTTCTTTGAAAGGCGCTCTAAGGTTGCTGACGCGTCTTCATCTGGGAAGACCGGCACGACAAACTTATGCCTCATTTCCCCTTTTTCGTCTATGAAGGCGGACTTGATGCTTGTTCCGCCGATATCGATACCTAACGCGAGATTCCTCATTTCTTCTCTCCCTTGTTTCGGATTATTGTACTAGCGGAGCGCTCTTTAGTCTTACAAAAGAGAAAAAAGATAGAATTTGGCGCATTTGAAAAACATTTTAAACCCGCCCAAAGTATATTCGAAGCGGGTTTTGAGGGGATTTTGTGAGCTGCGGTTATTTTTGCTTTTCTTTTGCGCGCTTATCGTTGATGATTGCCATTTCTTTTTCGCCGATCACCTTGACGCCGTTCTCGTCGGCCCATTTCACGCACCCTTTCAAGACGGTTGGAAGGAAAATTCTGGGGACTTTGACGAGTTTCGCGAGCGCATCGTCAGTGAATTCGACATCGGTTTGCAGTCTCTTTGCGGCGTAACGGACGCTGCTGACGCTCGTCTCGCGCATCGGAAGAAGCTCAGGGCGCGGACGCTTAAAACGCGAGCACCAGAAGTTCTTGCTGTCGCGGTAGCCGTAATCGACCGGAACCGGAGGGAAGTTCCACGCGTTGACACCGTTTACGATGGAGTTCCAGTATTTTTCTTTCATGTCGATGTGATCGATTCTGAGAATGAAGTGCGCTCCGAATTTCGAGGTGATGCCGTTGAAGGAATGGTATGGCTCAGGATAGCCGTTTAGCTCGCCCGGTTTATCATCTTGTGCGTTATCGAGCTCCTTCATCCACGTGCATTCCACTACTTGGAAGGCTTCTGACACAATTTGGGGGTATTCGCCTTCAGGGTCGAGATCTTTTGATTGCGAATCCTCCAAATGGAAAAGGCAGTCTTTCATCTTCTCTTCTGGCAAATCGCCAGGCCAGCCCATTCTGACGGCTTCTTTGAAAAACTTCTTGTTGTCTGGGATGAAGTTGAGTGTGCACTTGCCAGTCCGCAACAGATTTTGGGCGGTGTTGGAGGAATTGCGACATTCGAGCAAGAAGGCGTAGTAATCTTTGCCGGCGATGTAATACGGGGCGAGCAAAGAATACGGTCCGAGGGTGGTTTTCCCACCCTTCGTCAAGGTGCCGATCATAACGACTGGCATCGGGAAGAACAAAGACGTTTGATAGAAATTGTCCTTGGGGTCGAGGTTTTTGAAATCTTTCTTCATCATTTACTCCTTTGTGTTTATATGATTTTTTGAATCATCGATATAAGAACTTCCTCTGAGATCCTTTTTTCCCGTGCGGCAATTAGAATAATCTCAGGGACGATAATCGAAGCCTCTTCCGTGCTTTTCATATTCAAAGAAACGAGTCCTTTCTTCCATAAGCTCGTCATTTGATCGATAAGCAAAGGTCGAAGCTTTAAATAATAGGCAGGAAAGCTTTTGTCTTTGTAATTTTCGAAGATGTGTTTGTGATCTAAGGAAAAGCCGATCATGAGTTTGTAAAGGGAATCCACGAGCTCATCGATAGAGCGACAATGACTTACTTCTTCTTCCGCCTTGCGATACGAAGTTTCCCAATCGTTACAAACTAGAGCCGCCACCAAACTGAGCTTATCGGCGAAATAATGATATAAAGTGCCAACGGCAACCTCCGCCTTCTCTGCTACGGAACGCATTGAAAGCGCGGCGAAATCGTTTTCGCTTAGCTCGCTTTTGGCGGCTTCGAGGATTCTTGTTTTGGCGTTACGCAAAACCTTTGGCATATTTTTATGAACGTGTTCATTTAATAGTGTATCCATTCTTTCCCTTTTAGTCATCAAATTACCCAAATACCGATTTATCGTTCGCATTTTCGGCTTTGTAGATGTTTTGTTTGTGACAAATGTCTATCATTTCTTCATGCAGTCACTGAAAACGCTTCTCATCCTTGGCCCTGGCCCTTCCTCCAGTCACACAATCGGGCCATATCGGAT
>CAVHTL010000037.1:8928-11477 GCA_963638955.1 bacterium | reverse complement strand
GTCCAGATAGGCTACGCGATATCCGTTTTTGATATAGGCGTTCATCGAACTCACCGCCAAAGTGGTTTTCCCAACCCCCGATTCACCCTCTAGATATACCCATGGGGTCTCGCTTTTTTTGCTTATCAAACTCTCAGTGCATTTTAATCCGAATGATTTCGCGTCTTTCTTATTCGGCAAGGCATTGATGTTGAGCGAAAGCATATCCTCGGGGAAATCGCGATAGATGTAGCCATCTTTCAGCCTCTCTATCTCCATCATGTATTTGCAGTAGCCGAATCTCCGGTTGAGGATGAGCGAGTCATCGAGGAAAAGATCCATCGAAAGATAAAGCGGGGAAAGCGAGCAATATTCCATTCCCTTGCACTTGGAGCATCTCTCTTCGCTCTCCTGATAAGCGAGGAAAAGAGGAATATTCCTCCTCAAGACCCCTTCATCTACCTTAAGTTCCTGTATCTTCCTTTTCACTAAAGGGTCACTCATAAGCGATCTTGCGGTCTCTTCTATCGAATAAGCAGAGAGCGGGCGTAGCTTTAGGCTTTCTTCTTTGCTGCTTTTCATCGCGCCTCCTTCTTCGCACGGGCGAAAATCTCATCGAGAGAAAGGTCCTCTTCCGCTTTTTCATCATCATTTGATAACGCGGTTTCCTCAGCGTTGTCGATTGTTTTATCGCTTGCGATATTTCCTTCTTTTTTCTCTCCGTTACTTGCCTCGCTCTTTTTCCTGCCGCTTGTTTTTGAGAAATAGTTCATCGCATCCACCGCCGTTTCGATATTCTCCGTCACCAAAGAGGCGGCGATTTTCTCCGTATAGGCTTTGGGAAGGGTGTTGTTCTTCGTGCTCAAAACGTAGAAAATGAGGCAATTGCATACTTCCTCATTGAGCCCCATGTCGAGAGTCAATTCCTCGAGGAGAGAGGCATCGCTTGGGGCGAGTTTCTGTCCTTTTTGGAGGCTGGAGAGGAATTCGATCGGGCGAAGCGACTGCATGGAGCGGATAACGCGGGCAAAGCCGTTATCCCCGTGCACCGGCGTTTTGATGCGTTTGCTCTCCTTAGAAGCCACCTTGAGGTAATCGAAACGCGCATTTTCCTTGCATAAACGCAAGAGGTTTTTCTTGTCGAGCCTCTTATTGATTGGAGAAGAGGAGATGAAGGAGGAATTGGCAAAATCGGCGAGAGTCTCTTCGCTATAGCCATATAGAGCCTGCACTTTGGCGATGTAATTGACTTCGTCTTGGCTGAAGCTCCAAGTCGTGTATCTATTGTCGATCTCCTGCAAGGCCTTAAGAAAGGCGGTGAAAGAGAAATCGGTCTTGATTTTTCTCGTCTGTTTCCCACCGCTACATAAAACGCTTTTGATGTAGCGCTCATCATTCAAATCAGGGGCAAAATACTTGAGAAAATCCATGGATACGTTCGTATATCCTTCCGGTTTCTCGTCGAAGCTGTATTTTTTGGCGAGTTTCTTTGCGTCTATTTCGCCGATGTATTTGTTGAGCGTTCCCGCAAAAAGGGGATCGGAGAAAAAATCCATCGGGGATAAAGGGGCATAGAGGCAATAAGAGAAGAGCCGGCAAGTCGGCGTCTTGCCCAAATAGGTGGCAAGAAGGCCAGTGGCTTCCAAAGCATTCGCGGAAGAGACGAATTCGCCAATGGAAAAGGAGGTATCGCGCAATATTTTCTCGTGAGTGAGATAATTATCGCCCTCCCTTTCGAAAAGCGCGAAATAAAGGGCGATGGCTTTTGCCCCTACCAAAGGCATATACAAATCGATGGCCACTCTCCTATCGAAATCGCTCAAGGGCGAGAGTTTCCTCACCTCGCAAAGATCGTTCATGGCCAAATCGCTTTTCATAGTGCGGTAATTCTATCACCCTCGCCCCTCTTATGTACCTCTTTTTCGCTCGCTCTAGTGGGTCTTTCGCGTTTAATTGCCCCCTTTAGGGGAGAAAAGCGCGCTTTTGCCTTTCTAGAAGAAGAAAAGTGGTACATAATAACTGCGACTTTTCTGAGGTAGGCAAATGATAAAGAGAATTGGCATCTTGACCTCCGGCGGCGATGCCCCGGGAATGAACTGCGCGATTCGCGCGGTTGTCCGCTCTGGGATGAGCTATGGACTAGAGGTATACGGGGTATACGATGGATATCGTGGGCTCGTAAACGGGGATATCGTGAAGCTTGACCGCGCCTCGGTCAGCAATATCGTCAATCGCGGCGGCACCATTTTACGCACCGCCCGCCTCCCGGAATTCAAGACCGAGTCAGTCAGGGAAAAAGCGGTTGAGCAACTCCGCAAGTTCGGCATCGAGGCGCTTGTGGTCATCGGAGGGGACGGCTCATATATGGGCGCGAAGAAACTCACCGAGATGGGCATCAACTGCGTTGGCCTTCCCGGCACCATCGATAACGATATCGCTTCCACCGATTACACCATCGGCTTCGATACTTGCTTGAACACCGTCTGCGACTGCGTCGACAGAATCCGCGACACCACCGAATCGCATGGAAGATGCGCGATAATCGAGGTCATGGGAAATCACTGCGGGGA
>CAVHTL010000037.1:6420-8918 GCA_963638955.1 bacterium | reverse complement strand
TTAGCAGAAGGGGTCGACATGATCCTCACTCCCGATCACCCAATCCCTGAAGAAGAGATTTTCCGCATCCTCAAAGAAATGCACGACGCTCACGCTGATAGGAGAGCCATTTTGATCGTCAGCGAAAAGCTCTATCCGGATATCCACGAATTTGCCAAAAGGGTTCAGGAAAACACCGGTTTCGACACACGAAGCGATGTCCTTGGGCACGTACAAAGAGGCGGAGCGCCAAGCGCCTTCGACCGCGTCCTTGCGGCAAGGATGGGCGCTTATGCCGTCGATTGCTTGTGCGAAGGGAAAGGCGGAATCTGCATCGGCATAGTGAACAACAAAATCGTCGATTACGACATCTATGAGGCTCTTTCTCTCCCTCGCGACAAGCATATCTCTCTCCTCCGCTTAATCGATTTGCTCAAATAAGGAATCAACATCTATGTTCTTGATCACGAATAAGAAAACGAAAATCGTCTGCACGATCGGACCAGCCAGCGAGAGCCCTGAGACGCTTCTATCTCTCTATGAAGCCGGAATGAACGTCATGCGCGTCAATTTCAGCCACGGCACCCACGAAGAGCAGCTTAAGAAAATCGATATCGCCCGCTCTTTTGAGCAAAAATACGGAATTTACCTCCCCGTCGCTTTGGATACCAAAGGCCCAGAACTCCGCACTGGGTATATGGAAAACGGCAAAGTAGAGGTCAAAAAGGGTCAGGTGATGCGCATCTCCATGGTCCCGATGAAAGGGAACGAGGAGAAATTCTCCTGCTCCTACGCTGGGCTATATGACGATGTCAAGATGGGTGATCTCATCCTAATAGACGATGGCAATCTCGAGATGAAAGTCATAGACAAAGACGAGAAGAGCAAGGAAATCGTCGTCGAGGCCCTCAATAACCATTACATCAAAGACCAAAAAGGCATGAATTGCCCCTCCTCTCACCTCTCGATGCCTTTCATCAGCAAACGCGACGAGGAAGATCTGAAATTCGGCTGCGAGCAGAATGTCGACTGCATCTTCGCTTCCTTCACCCGCCGTCCCGAGGATATCCTCGATCTGAAGGCCATACTCGCAAAATACGGAAACCCGAATATTCCGGTCATCGCCAAAATCGAGAACCCGGAAGGGGTTGAGAAAATCGAAGAAATCATCAAAACGGGAGATGGAGTCATGGTCGCACGCGGTGATCTAGGCGATGAAATCCCGCCAGAAGAAGTTCCGCTCGTCCAAAGAAAAATCATCAAATTGTGCCGCAAATACGGGAAACCGGTCATCACCGCCACCCAGATGCTTGACAGCATGACCACCCACCCTCGCCCCACTAGAGCGGAAGTAAGCGACGTGGCCACCGCAATTGACGAGGGAAGCGACTGCGTGATGCTTTCAGGGGAAACGGCAAGCGGAGCTTATCCCGTGGAATCCGTTGCCATGCAAAGCGCGATAAGCAGAGCGATGGAGCGTGAGCTCGATTACGAGGTTCTTGCACGCGAAGCCTTCGAGACTAGCGAAGCCACCAATAACGACGCGATTGCGAATGCCATCGCCAACACCGCTTTGCTCATCAAAGCCAAGCTCATCATCAATTTCTCTCAGACTGGCAATAGCTCGAAGCGCCTATCGAAAGCCCGTCCATGTTGCCCCGTCATCTCGGTCACCAATAACCGCAAAGCGTGCTTGGAGTCGGCTTGGTACTGGGGACTATACAGCGTCCTCATCAAGACGCCGATGCCAGACTTCATCGAAGAGATGGAGGCTAAGGCGCTCAAAGTGGCCCGGGATTTGGGTCTAAAACAAGGCGATCAGATTATCCTTGCCGGCGGTACCCCGACGGGCGTAGGCCAAACCAACTTCATGCGCATCCTCACCGTCAACAAAGTCGAAGACCTCGATTGAGGCCGTCTTAGAAGCCGAATTTATATCAAATAGCCATGCCTATGGGCCCTCGCGCTCCTCGGCATTGCTTTTATGTTTCCTCATTTCAATCTTTAATGCCAAGAAGAAGGCGTTTTTTGAGTGTATCGAATGCCATTGACCTTTTTCTCTTTATTTAAGGTGTAGATCAAGGCGATAAGGTGATTAAAAGAGCCATGAAAAACTCTTAAACCATTATCAGCTGACTCATTTATTCTTGCGGAACTCATTCAAATAGAATGCGCGCTTTTTGCCTAGTGCCAACACCTCATCATGATGCTTTCTATATGAATTCCTTATTGCGGGAGCAGATCTAATCGCCGATATATATTATGCGTTGTCTCTCTCGCTTTTCGATCTTCATCCTAGGTGCGCTTTTTCTCCCTACTAAGTGCCGCCTGGAGCGATGCAATCTGACGATAAGCATGCATTTCAATACCGTTTAAAAGAGGGGCGAATATATCGTGAAAATTAATGTAAGCGCTTTGAAAATAACGTTGAAACATTGAAAGAATCACAATTACAAGAAAAAGCAATAAAATTTATTGATAGGAAAATAAGCCTATTATCGAAACTTTTTAAAATTGAT
>CAVHTL010000037.1:0-6410 GCA_963638955.1 bacterium | reverse complement strand
TTGAAAATTGGATGTAAATGCAGATGAAAATGAATAATCAATAAAAAATCAAGAAAATTAATAAAACTAAAAGCGGCTATTTATCGAAACTTTTTAAAATTGATTTTATGAAAGCACTTTCTGAAAACGTTTTCATAAAATGTATGTATTGCAACTGTTTTTATAGACCTTATTATTTAGGCGCCGAAAGGCAATAGGAGGAAAAAACAATGGAGAACAAAAGCTACTCTGAAATCCTCAAAGAATTGGCTGAAGAGAACATCTTCGGCGGAAGTCTCGAAGCAAGCGAAAGCGAAATCAAAGACTGGAACCGCAAAGAAGAGCTCGAAGCGATGTATCAAAGATTCTAAGCTAAAGCCACCATCGATTTGAGAATTTCCGCGTCGCCTTCCTGGCGGCGCTTTTCTTTTGCGCTTATAGCTTCTAAGAGCGAGAGACGAGCGTTAATCGGGACGCTTTCCCTATTATGGCAACCATGTTCCCGCCAAAAGAAATATGAGTCTACAAACAAATTTCAGGTTATCAGAAAGGAAGCCAGTTATTGAACATGATGAAGGCAGCCAAATAGGGAATGATCCAAACCGCGGCGATGCCAACTACGTAAAGGGCATCGAGGAAACCATCGCGCTCTGGGATGCGCGGACGATAAAAGGCAAACATCGGAAGGAGAATCCAAAGATATTGATTGTGATTGAAGCCCAAAGCGATGAAGAAGGGGTTATCGCTGCAGAAGATATCGAGGAATATCGGTAGAGCCATCGCTAGAAGCATCACCGTATTCTGCATAAGGGCGTACTGCGAGGAATTCTCGAATCTCTTCGCTTCTTTATAGCCATATCGTTTCTTCAAAAATAGACGCAGGAAATAGACTCCGTAAAGAAATATGATGCCGTATAAAAGCAAGAGGTTGCTCTTTTGGAGAAGAAGATCTTTTACGAAAATGGAGAGAGTAAGGGCATGGGTTTTGCGAAGATATAGAAGCGTCACGGAAACGGCTATATAGGCAAGCGGGATCAAGGAGCAGCAGCGATAAACAATTTCTTTCTTCTTGTTGTCGCATCTTTCTGGGGTATGAAAGAGAAAAAGGGCGATGAAGGCGAAAATGCCAACGCTCCAGAACAAATTCCCCGGAAGATAATCAATCGCGGCAGCAAGCACCGCGCTTTTCCGGAGGAGTTGCATCTCTATCACGAGCTCAAGCACATAATAGATGAGTCCGCCAGCCATGAACATCGAGGCTTTGAAAGGAAGGTTCTTCCCTTTCGTGAGAATGTTCATCAAGACCGTGACGAGGACAAACGAGCCGAAAAGGGAAAAAGGATAGAGAGACAAGGCGTCCACGATTCCGCTTATGTCGACGATGTTTCCAAATGAGCCGAAAAGATTGGCGCATAGAAGCGGAGCCAACATATTTCCCGTAAGGACAAGAGCAAGCCCGGCGATGCGGTAATACCCTTCCTTGATGAAGGGGCCGAAAGGATAGTTCCGCGGGAGCTTTTTGTGCTCTCCTTTATCTTCCTCTTCTTCGAGCGGAGAAACTTTCTCCTCCTCCGGCTCCTTTTTGGTGAGCGAGAGGATGAGCCCAATGAGAAAGAGGCATAAAGCAAGGGCGCCAAGCAAGGATGAGACAGAGAAAAGGACGGTCAAAGCAATCCATTCGCCACGCACTTTCGCTTCATCCTCAAGATAATCGCTCATGAAGGAGGAAACCCCATCTTCATAATTCAGTTTCGCTAACAAAGAGGAGAAAGCGCCCATCGTTTCATCGAGCAAGGAATAAAGAGTCTCCCCTACCATCTCGATTGAGGGATCGCCTTTATCAAGCGGCTTATATTCCATAATCATCGAGTTCATCGAAAAGCTCACGACGTTATAGACTTTCAAAGGGGAAGACAAATCGAATCCCCCGTAAAGGATATATTGGCTTTTATCGGCATATTGAACGTTGAATTCGACGTTGTAGCGGCTTAAATCGCTAGAAAGGCGAAGGCGCGAAGAATAAGCGGCGTTTACCCTTTCGCTTTCGAAAAAGTGCACGTTGCCCCCGCTTTCGTCGCGATTGAATCTGATGGTGGTCTTGCCCTCGAGAAAGGAAGAGGTATCCTCGCCCATGTATAAGTTCATGATATCGACGATGGAGAAACCGAAATGCTCTTTATTGAAGAACTGGTAGATGCGATTTATCCAGCTTGACGGCTCTTCCTCTTCTTCCCCGTAATCTTCATAAGATAAGAGATAAGAAGCGGATATGGCGCTCCTCTCCTCTATCCCCTCGTAATAATAAAAATCGTTTGTGTGGGCGCCATTGGCCAAATAAAAAAGCGGCATCGTCCCAATATAAGCTTCTCCGTCAAGAGAGTTCGCGTAGTCCGCTACTTGGTTATAGACGTCTACATACCCCTCGTTATAGTGCGAGAGGTAATTATCATCCATATCAAGGAGCTTCACTCCGCTTATCGGGGAGAGAATGGCGCCCGCTAGCGTCGCTATCAAGCTCACGATCATCGTGATTTTGTTCATGAAGAAATTCTTCACGAAAGCGAAAAATCTGGCGCTGTCGCCCTCTTTTGTCTTGATTGAGGCAGGTATCTCGCCTGTATTTATTAGATCATTCGCTTCTACGCCGTAATATGCGCCGAGTTTCTTCGCGTTTTTTTCGCTTATCCGCCAATACCCGCGCTCCATATTGAAAAGGGCAAAAATACTGACTTTGCTCTCTTTGCTGGCCTTGAAAAGACTGTATTTGTTCTTTTTTCTGAGCGAATAAAGGAGAGAATTGCCGTTCATCTTAATCGTCTAGATTATGCGAATAATCGTAGTTCCCGTATATATACATCGCATCTCCGAAAGAGAAGAACCTGTATCTCTCTTTCACTGCCTCCTCGTAACAAGAAAGCGTCCATTTTCTTCCCATGAAGGCGCTGACAAGCATCACAAGAGTGCTCTTCGGGAGATGGAAATTGGTAATCAAGGCGTCCACTGCCTTATAAACGTAGCCAGGCGAGATGAAGATGCTGGTGCTTTCATCATCCGTTGCCTTGAAAGAGCCGTATTTGCCGAAGTTGCTTTCCAAAGTGCGGACGCTCGTGGTGCCGATTGCGATTATCCTTCTTCCTTCCTCTTTCGCTTTATTCAATCTTTCCTCTGCTAAAGAAGAGAGAGAATAAGTCTCGCTATGCATGAGGTGATCTTTGGTGTCGGAAACTTTCACCGGGCGGAAAGTCCCTAAACCGATATTGAGCGTAACATCGACGATCTCGATGCCTTTATCAGAGATTTTCTCGAGCAATTCCTCGCTGAAATGGAATCCAGCCGTCGGAGCGGCGGCGCTTCCTGGCACTTTCGCGTAGACCGTTTGGTATTCGTCATTGTTCTCGCACTGTTTCTTGATATAAGGCGGCAAAGGCATCAAGCCCAATGAATCGAGCACCTCCAAGAAGATGCCTTCATAAAAGAATTTCATGACGCGGATGCCTTCCGGGAGCACTTTTTTGCATTCGCAAGTGAGTCTTCCATCCCCGAAAGAGCAATGCGTGCCCTCTTTGACGCTTTTGGCGTTCCCCACAAGACATTCCCAGCTGTCCTCTTCCCCTTTTATTTCATGCAAGAGCAAAACCTCGACCTTGCCTTTGGTCTCGACTTTCATTCCGATTAACCGGGCCGGGATGACTTTGGTGTTATTGCGAACCAAAACGTCGCCTGGATGCAGATAATCGATAATTGAATAAAACTTCTTGTGCTCAATGCTTCGATGCTCTCTATCGACGACCATAAGCCGGCACTCGTCGCGCTTCTCGCTTGGGCTCTGAGCAATGAGCTCTGAAGGCAAATAATAATCAAACAAGGAAATGTCCATAGAGAGTATTCTATTCTTCGCCCCGCTTTATATAAAGCGAAAGAAAATGCCGGGCTTTTATTTCATTTGCGGCGCAAAAAGGCATTCATTTCTCTTGACAGCGTCTATCGCCAGTCCTAGATTAAAGGCGCGAAGACGGAGATATGCTCAAATGCCTATAGGCATATGGAGTACCACTCCCGAGCCCCTAACGAAATAAGCTAGGCGCATCTGAAGCACGTTAAGCTCAGAGAGGGATAGAGATAACTCTATCTGAATTAAGGTGGTACCACGCGGAAGCGTCCTTAGAGAATGAGGGCGCTTTTTATGTTTTTGCCCCTCAAGAAAGGAAAAAAGACGATGAAAGTGATTTACGAAGGAAAGAAAGTCGAACTCCCCGAGGAGGCTAATGGCTTTATCGCGGCCAAAACGCTCGACGCTGAGCACAAAAAGGAAGACGTCGGGCTTAGAAATAACGGCGCAATCTCCGATATGAGGGAGCCTCTTAAAGACGGTGATGAGATCGCATTTGTCAAAATCGGCTCGAAAGAGGCCTTCGAGATGCTCAATCACAGCACTTCCCATCTCATGGCGCAGGCTCTTGCCCATCTATATCCCGGCTGCAAATTCGGCTTCGGGCCGGCAATCGAGGAAGGCTTCTATTACGATGTCGATTTCGGGGACAAAGTCATTACGGATGCGGATCTAAGCGCGATCGAAGCGGAAATGAAGAAACTCGCAAAGGAAGATAATCCCTTCATCCGCAAGGAAGTGAGCGCTGAGGAGGCTTTGACGATCTTCCGCGACAATCCTTACAAAGTCGAACTCATCAAAGAGCATGCAAATGAACTAATAACCACCTACACTCAAGGCGATTTCACCGATTTCTGCCGCGGCCCCCATATTGCAAGCACCGCTCCGATAAAGCATTTCAAATTGCTCTCTTTGGCTGGCGCCTATTGGAGAGGCAACAGCGACAATAAGCAGCTCACTAGAATCTACGGCACTTCCTGGTGGAGCGAGGAGGAGCTCAAAGAGCATCTTGCAATCTTAGAGAAACGCAAAGCCAATGACCATAGGAAACTCGGCAAAGACCTCGGTTTATTCATGATAAGCGACTACGGCCCAGGCTTCCCTTTCTGGCTTCCGAACGGGATGCTCATGAAAAACGCTTTGCTCGATTATTGGCGAAAAGTCCATTACGAGCACGGCTATATGCAGATTGAATCGCCGACGATGCTCTCCCGCGAGCTTTGGGAGACGAGCGGTCACTGGGATCACTACAAAGACAATATGTACACGACGAAGATCGACGAGAAAGACTTCGCCATCAAGCCGATGAATTGCCCAGGCGCGATTCTTGTCTATCAAAATTCCATCCACAGTTACCGCGAATTCCCGCTCCGTTACGCTGAGCTTGGCCATGTCCACCGGCATGAAGCAAGCGGAGCTTTGAACGGCCTTTTCCGCGTGAGGGCTTTTACGCAAGATGATGCCCATATCATGATTAGGCCCGACCAAATCGAGAGTGAAGTCAAAAACATCATGGCTCTCCTAGATGAGGTATATACCGTCTTCGGGCTCTCCTATAGGATCGTTTTGTCCACTCGTCCAGACGATTATATCGGAAGCAAGGAATTCTGGGATAAGAGCGAAGAGGCGTTAGCTCAAGCTTGCAAAGACAGTGGCCACGAATACTCGATAAACGAAGGCGATGGGGCTTTCTACGGGCCTAAGCTCGACTTCAAGCTCAAGGATTCGATGGGCAGGACTTGGCAATGCGGCACCATCCAGCTCGATGTCAATCTCCCGCACCGCTTCGGCTGCTTCTACATTGACGAGAACGGCGAGAAAAAGGAGCCATACATGCTTCACCGCGTCGTCTTTGGCTCGGTCGAGCGCTTCATCGGGGTCATTACCGAGAATTACGGCGGCGCTTTCCCGACTTGGCTTGCCCCTCATCAAGCCATCGTCCTCCCAGTGAGCGGCGAGGCGCACAAAGAATACGCTGAAAAGGTATATAAGAGATTGAGCGAAGAAGGCATCAGGGCATTGCTTGACGACAGCAACGAGAAACTCGGATATCGTCTCCGCAACGCCCAAATCCAGAAAATACCGTTCACGCTCGTGATCGGAGACAAAGAAAGAGAGAATGGCTCGGTTACTTATCGAATTTACGGCGATGATAAGCAAGTAAGCGTCTCGCTCGATGAATTCGTCTCCATCATCAAGAATTCGATCGACAAGAAGCTGCGTTACTGAGTAAGGGCCTCCAGGCCCTTTTCATTTGCTTTTGACTTCCTCGAGGAAGATGCGTTTTGAAAATCCGCCATTGAGGAAAGCTTTCTCCTTCCTTTTGTGCTCGAGTTCCTCTTCCTCGTACCCCAAAAAAGAAGCCAAAGCGAGCACCACTTCCTCAATATCGGCAAGCTCTTCCAAACTTGAGGGGGAAGAAAGATATTCATTTGTCTCTTCGACGAGTTTCTCTTTAAGGGCGGAAAAATACTCATCATCGCCCAAAATGCGCGTGACGGCTATCTTATCATTGCTTTCAATGATTGAAGGGATCTCATCC
>CAVHTL010000036.1:0-11698 GCA_963638955.1 bacterium | reverse complement strand
TCGCACAGCCTATAGAATGGTGAGCGATTACGTAACTAGCAAAAATCACGATGCCCGCATTTTCATCGTGCATCGCCTCGATGAGGACACATCTGGCGTCCTGGTGTTCGCCAAAAACCACGAGGTTCGCGAAGCCCTTCAGAACAATTGGCAAAGCATCGTCACCAAAAGAGGGTACTATGCGATAGTTGAAGGAGAAGATTGTCCCTCCTCCAAACATTTGGAAGATTATCTAATGCAGGATAATTTTCAGCTCGTATATGTCACCAAAAATAAAACAAAAGGAAAATTGGCGGTTACTGATTTCACTAAAATCGCCGCAAAAGGCGGATATTCTCTGCTTGATGTTAATATTTCCTCAGGACGAAAGAATCAAATCCGCGTGCAACTTGGAAACATAGGTCACTACGTTATAGGGGACGATAAATACGGAGAACCATCCGACCCGCTACATCGATTGGGCCTACATGCATATGAGCTGGAATTCACCAATCCTCTCAATAACAAAAAATACGATATAAAAAGTCCAATGCCAGAGTCATTCAAATCGTTAATGTTTAAGGATAGAAGCGAAAAAGTGAAAAAGGAGGATAAAAATGGAACAAGAGAAAGCGGAAAACTCGTTGATCTACACCGTCGAAGCGACGGAAGAAAAAAAGGCGGAACCCGCAAAAAAGAAAAAAAGCAAAAGAAATAAAAACAAAGACAGTCTTTTTGTTTTCTGGCTCAAAAAATTCCGGGAATCACTCATTTGCGTTTTGCCAATCATCGTAGTTGTCACGATTTTGGTCTGCACATTGCCTCTATTGACGGGCGATCAAGTTATGCCGTGGTCTGAACTTGTCTGCTTTTTGATATGTGCTTTCCTTATTGCTTTTGGCTTAACCTTTTTCAATAACGGCGCTGAGCAGTACATGTCGAAAGTAGGCACCATCATCGGCGAGACGCTTTTCAAACAAAAGAAGTTGTTCTTGGTTATCCTCATGACTTTCATAATTGGCGTTCTCGTCACGATTGCCGAACCCGATTTGAAGGTTATGGCTGACCAGATCGGCTGGAACGAGCAACTCCTTATCGTCTCGGTGGGCGTAGGTGTCGGGCTATTCGTCGTTTTTGGCGTTTTGCGCATCCTCTTCAAAAAGAATCTTAACGTCATGTTCATATGCTTTTACGGCATAGTGTTCGCTTTAGCTGGCTTAGTGAATCCGAAATTCCTCCCGATTTGCTTTGATTCGGGCGGCGTTACAACTGGTCCAGTGACCGTTCCTTTCATCCTTGCTTTCGGCGCCGGTCTTGCGTCGAGCAAAAAGAGCGACGATGACGGCGGCGATTCCTTTGGTCTTACAGCTTTAGCCTCCGTCGGACCGATTTTGACGGTCATGGTTCTATCGCTTTTCGAAGACATCGATTCTTTGGTCTATCAAGAGGTTGTTGTCACGATTGATTTCACTTCCTGGGACGCATTCTGGCCTACATTCGGGATGGGGCTCCTTGAACACATGCTCGAAGAGGTCAAAAACGTCGCCATCGCGATTGCTCCGGTCTTCGTCTTCTTCCTTATCTACAATTTCATCTTCGTCCGCATCTCTTTCAAACAGATCATGCGCATCCTCGTTGGTTTGGTTTACGCCTACGTTGGCCTTGTCATCTTCTTAGGGGCTGTCAATACAGGGTTTTTGCCTATCGCGAACGAAATCGGGAAATACCTTGGCTCGCCATCGCATGAAAGCCTTTATCCGATCGCGATTGCGACCGGTGCCTTTTTCGGGTTATTCGGTGTTCTTGCCGAACCTGCCGTTCACGTTCTTGTTCATCAGATTGAGACGGTCAGCGAAGGCACCATCAAATCGAAAACGGTTCTTGCGGCTTTAGCCATCGCGATTGCGGGAGGTGTTGCCTTAGCCGTCATCCGGGCCCATTATTCATTCAGCATCCTTTATTACATGGTACCAGGCTATATCATTGCCTTGGCTCTTTCTTTCCTTGTCCCGAAGATATACACATCTATGGCTTTTGACTCGGGGGGCGTTGCAAGCGGCCCTATGGCCTCGACATTCGTTATGCCTTTTTGCATCGGCTTCACCATCTCTCAGCACGGCACCGATCACGTTTACCAAGACGCTTTTGGCTGCGTTGCGATGATTGCGCTTATGCCGCTTATCGTTATTCAACTCGTTGGCTTATATGCTGGCATTAAGCGCTCAATCACCTATCACCGCGCCCGCCAGCGTTTCGTCGAGCCCAATGATACGCAAGTCATTCATTTTGAGGAGAGTTTATGAGCGAAGAAAAGAAAATAGCCTACATCGTTCGGAAATCCTTGCCAAACGTAGATAATTTGCCAACGCTTAAGGACATCAAAAACGAAATCAGAGAAAGACGTGCGGAAAGCGCTTCTGGTGAGTCCAAAAACTTCACGCCCTACGAGAAAGATCGCCATTTGGAGAAGCTTGGACTAGTCGTCACGGTAGTTGGCGATGGACAAGCGGGCGCAATCGTGAATCTTCTTCGTGGCGTCAATAGCGCAGTCAGCTTCATCACACACGGAGAGGGCACTGCAAGGAATGACCTCTACGATGTTTTAGGCTTCGGCGAGCAAAAGAAACAAATCATCTTCTCGACGATAAAGCGTCGTGATTGGACTTCTTTAGCGGCTTTGCTCGAGGAAAGATTCTCCGTATCGAATGCCGCGAAAGGCATTGCCTTCATGCTCGATATCAACGCCGTGGCAGGCGTCAGCACCTACAAATTCCTTACCGACAGAAGAATTGAGCCCAAAGAGGCAGAAAGAGGTATTAACAAAATGGAAAACGAGAAACAGTATGAGGCGGTCTTCGCCATCGTCAACAACGGATGCACCGACTTAGTCATGAACGCCGCGAAAAAAGCAGGGGCAAGAGGCGGAACCATCATTAATGCACGTGGAACGGGCAATAAAGAAATTGAGAAATTCTATGGTGTCGTCATCACACCAGAAAAGCAAATCGTCATGATTTTGTGCGAGAAGGACATCCGCGACGCCGTTCTTACCCAAATCACGGCCGATGTGAATATCCACTCGAAAGGTCAAGGCATTGCCTTTTCGATGCCGGTAGATGGGGTGGTTGGCCTCTCGAGCGAAGAAAAGGAAGAAGCCGCCCAATAAGCGTTTGTTGATGTTCTGTTTATGGAAAACGAAGTCAGCTTAGGGGAACTACGCAAAAACCAAGAAAGCAAAACAGCTTCTTGGCTCAAAGAACACGCGCCATGGCTCTTTGATTGGAAAAGCCTTTTTTGGTATTTCGTGTTTGTCTTTCTCGTGGGCGTTCTCTGGATGGCCTACTCCCTTTTCTCAAACAGCGGAACTCAGCTATACGGATGGGACTATAGCAGCCAATATACGCAATTTGCCTATCGTTTTTACGATGAGTGGCATTATTTCTTCAAGACGGGCGTTTTCACTCTTTACGATCCATCGACATTTTTTGGAACAGACAACATCGGTTCGAATAGCTATTATGGTCTATTCGACCCGTTTGTTTTTCTTGTTGTTTTCTTTCCTAGATCTGCCGTTCCGCAGGTTTTCGCTTTCGCCGCTTGCTTAAAGGGCGTTTTTGGCGCTCTCACGATGCGCGCTTACCTCAAATACATGGGGGTGAGCGAAAAGAGCTCACGGGTCGGCGCTTTGGCTTTTGCTTATTCAGGGTATCTCAATTTCATGGTTGGCTTTCCGAGCACCGTGAGCATGTGCCTCACCGTGCCGCTCATCCTTCTGGGGATCGAGAAAGTCATCAAGGAAAGAAAACCAACCACTTTGATATTTGGTTTGTTTTTGCTTGGCATCATCTCCTTCTTTTTCCTTGTCGTCTTATGCATATTCGGCGTCTTGTATGCCCTTTGGCGTTTCTTTTGGACGATTAAGCAAAGGAACGGCAAAGAGAATGTAGAGGTCATCGCGATGGGGATTTGCTCATTCGCTTTGGGCCTTATGCTTTGTTCTTGGACCTTGCTTCCGTCTTTGCGTGAAAGCTCTTTGTCAGGGAGGACGGTATCGATCGGGGCGGCGTATTTGGCCTCTTTGAAGAGCGCGTTTGCGAATTTCGACGTAGGGACCGTCTTCACTCTCCTTTTCCAGATGGTTGGTGGAAATAGCAGTCGCGAGCTTATGGGCCTAGTGAGTTTCTTTTACCCAACCTGCAATTATCTTTGGCTGCCGCTTATCCGCTCAACGACCGATTATGCCTACGATGCTTGGACCGCGTCTTTGTTTTGCTACACCCCGATGGCGATTTTCTTTATCTCCAACATGGTGAGCAACATCAGGAAAAAAGACTGGGAACACTTAATCGGCTTTGCGGTGTGCTGCTACTTCGTGTTCACGACATTCGCCTATTATTTTTTCTATGCCTTTACGGGGGATGGGTATGGCAGATGGTTCATTGTCCTTGTCCCGCTTATCATTTGCGAGGCGTGCAAAGGCCTGGACGATATCAAGAAAAATCCTGATTGGCAGCTTCCTTTCGCGAGTTTATCAGCGTGTCTATTGACGGTTCTAACCTTCTTGATCACGAAATGGGCTTTGTCGGGCAAACAAACAAATCCTCTCGGTTTTTCCTCTTATTATTACTACACTTTCAACGTTCCGGCTGTCGTGAACGGTTACAGCCTTTTATGGGTCGTTATCTATCAAATCTGCTTAGTTATAGTGGAATCTCTCATTATTTATTTCCTTCGCAACAAGGAAAGCCTCCATCATGTCTTGATGGGTTTGATTGCCGTCGAGATTATCGTGGCGGGAAACATGAGCTTTGCTTACGGGAGTTCATGGAGCTACAAATATAGTTATAACGGCGGTTCATACAACGCTGCGCTTTTGCAAGACGCCACTGATTATATGAACGCACAGGATTCTTCGTTTTTCCGCACCTACCAAGAAGGAACGAACGAGAAAAACGCCTCGATGGCTTTCGGCTATAACGGTTCTAGCAATTTCCACTCTCTCTTCAATTACGATGTCGCGGAACTCGGCCGTTTCTCTCACGTTGTCTCCAACGAATATACATATGGCCCAGTTTACGGGAAGATGATCACGAACAAGACGTGGAGCGGATATTACGCAAATAAACGCGCCGATTTCGATTATGCGATGGGTTATAAATATTACATAATCAGAAACGAAGGATACGGCGATTGGGAAAACGATGAAGATTACGCCTATAACGTTCCTTTTGGCTCAAAAGCCATATACCAAAATGAGCGTTTCCGCGTTTATCAAAGCCCGATAGTTTCTTCTCTTGGCCACGCCGTTGACAAAGTTTATCAAATCAAAAACGACGAAGATTCCTCGACTGAAAATTCGTCTAATTTTTATGAATCGAAATACGGAGTTGAGGGATTTAAAGAGATAACGCGTAACGAAGAATGCTATCTTAATGGCGCCATTTTCGAAGAAAATAGTGAGATTCCACAAGGATTTTCGCTTTCAGATGCTCCAACTAGCTACTCCTCGTACAAAGATTTGACAACTGATTTAATGGGCTATAAGTATGTCACTATAGAAGGATATGGATTCCATTATGAAGACCCAGGCAGCTTTTTGACCGACTCAAATGTTTGGAGCAAAAATCCGGAGAGAATAGGGTCGAGCGGGCAATACGGCCAAGACGACGATAAAATCGTCTGGAAAAAGAATGACGGAGGATATTTGAATAACGATGCGACTGGAGCCTATTTCCTTCTTGGTTATACATCGAGCGCCCGCACGCGTATTTATATGATAGGTGACACATTCGATGAAGAAGGGAACCTTTTGAAAGAGAATACTCTCCTCAATTACGAATATTGGGCCATCAGCAACCTTATTTCGAGCGGGTCTTCTTCCTATAACGGCTTATACGGTTTCTACGCTCCGGGAAAAGTTAAGGCCATTGTTTATTGTCGAAAGAAAGAAGGAAACGCCACCGAAAATGTTTCTCGCCCCTTTCTTTTGAAGCAGGAGAGATCTGATTTCGAATCCCGCCTCGAAACACTTTCGAATGATTCGGAATACGCCTTGAGCGATGTCTCTTACTCAGTAAACGATTTTACCTTCAAAACCAATTTCTCGAAAAAGCGGATTTGCGTGACTTCTTTAGGCTATGACGAAGGGTGGAGCGTGAAAGCCACATATCAGAACGAAGAAGGAAATATCGTTACCGAAAATTGCGAGACTTTCAAACTCGATGGTGGCTTCGTTGGCTTCCTTGCCCCAAGTGGGGAGGTGACTTATTCTTTGAGTTACTTGACGCCAACCTTGAAAACAGGGGTTGCTTTATCGATTGCGGCCGTTGTTATCTATTTTGGATATGAACTGACGCTTTATTTACTCTATAAAAAGAACAGAGAAAACCGCCAAAAAGAGAAAGCTTAAATTACTTTTTGATTGATAGATAAACATCGTAGACGCGGTTTTTTGGCAGATTCTTCTCTTTGGAGATTTTGCTGACGGCTTCCTTGCCTTTGAGATTCTTAAGGGCTTCCGTCAATAAAGTCGCGATATCCTTATCACTGAGTTCTGCTTTATCTTCCTTTTTTCCTTCGACGATAATCGCCATTTCTCCGATGAGGGTAGAAGAATCTATATCGGATAATTCCGCAAGTGAGGCGCGAATGTATTCTTCGTGGATTTTGGTGAGCTCTCTCGCTAGACACGCTTTCCTGTCTCCGCCGAAAGCTTCTTTCATAGCTTTGAGAGTCCTATCGATTCGGTGGGGCGATTCGTAGAAAATGATGGTTTCCTTTCGCTCTTTCAATTCATCGAGTTCACGCTTCATCTCGCTTGCTTTGCTCGGCAAAAAACCTTCGAAATAGTAATGAGATGTGTCGAGGCCGCTTGCAGCCAAAGCGCATAAAGAGGCGCTTGGGCCATTTACGACCGAGACTTTGATGTCGTTTTCAATCGCTTTTTTCACTAGGCGCGCGCCTGGATCGCTCACCGTTGGGTAACCAGCGTCAGAGACGTAGGCTATCTTTTTCCCCTCCAAAAGCAATTCGATGATTTTCGCCGAAGCTTCCTCCTCGTTGTGCTCATGGCATGAAACAAGGGGTTTTTTGATGTTGAGGCGCGAAAACAAAAGCCCAGAATTTCTGGTATCTTCGCAGGCGATATAATCCATTTCTTGGAGAATTGATGCGGCGCGGGGCGACAATTCGGATATATTACCGATAGGGGTGGCTACTAGATAAAGAAGCGGCCTTTTTCCTTCAAAGTTTCCTTCGCGAATCACTAATTGACTCCTTCGTTCGATGTCTGCTTTTGAGAAAACCCATGACTCTTTTTCATGATTACGTTAAATTCATCGAGCGGAACAACTTTGCTATCGAGCGGATTGTCCAATTTGACGGTCCTAGAAAGGATATTGAAGCCTGAAACGGTGTATTCGCCTTCTGGCAAACGCACTGAGAGGCCGATATGCGGATAATCTTTCTTGGCCTCCGTATACATGTCATCTTCGTATAGCAAACAGCAAATGAGTTTGCCGCATGGACCAGAGAGCTTTGGTATGTTGAGGGTGAGCATTTGGTTTTTGGCTCTTGAGATGGAGATTCCGTCGAACTCGCTTATGAAGGTGCTGCAGCATAAAGGCAAGCCGCATATAGCTAGGCCTCCCACCATCTTCGCTTTGTCTCTGCTTGCAATCTGGTGAAGCTCAATGCGAGCGTGAAGCTGAGGGGCAAGAAGCCTCAATAGCTCTCTGAAATCAACACGCGAATCAGACGTATATGTTATGGTTACTTTGCTTCCATCAAGAGTGTAATCGGCCCCCAAGAGATTCATGCCTAAGCCGAGCCGTTTTACTTCGGCTTCAGTAATATCCATGGCAATTCGGGCCTGTTTTTCGTAAAAACGGTAATTGTTTTTGTCGTCAAGCGTCGCTTTCCTAAGAATTGGTTTTAAGGCCAAAGATGAAGAATAGATGGCCGTTGACATAGGGGCAGAGGCCACAATCCCCATCTCTAAGCCGGACACAGTATCCACAATGACGTGGTCGCCGATTTTCAAATCGGAGAAATCCGTTCCGAAATAATAGGCTTTGCTGGCGTTAGGCAAACGTATCCCAACGTAATATTGATAATCGGTTGCAGGCATAAGGCTACTCCTTTGTTAATTCGTTTACTAAATGGTCGAGCAAGAGGGCGGGCGATAGATTAAGATCCAATTCAGACCTTACCATAAGTATCGTTTCCAAATCCTTCTCGGGTCGTTTGACCTTTTTGGATAAGGGCAAAAGCAATTCATTATAGCAACTTAATGAAGGCTTGCCTTTATGATGAATGGCGATTAAATCGTGATAGGCCAAAGAAAGCATATCCAAGAAATAACGACAGCCCTCTTTGTTTCCGACAAGCGAAGTAATGTCTTTTTCAAAATTGAAGACGGCTTCTTCTCTTATCGAAGATAAAGACTGCAGCGCGATTAAAAAGGCGCTCTTGGCTTTTTTGTATGAGTCGTTGTCTTTTTCAATGGCGATTATGTCGGCATTATTGACGAAATGGGCCAATATTTCAGCATCCGCCTGCGACACGTTCAGGTCTAATGCGTCTTTGATAACCTCTTCAAGAGGAAGCTGAAGAAGGCGAAGCGTTTCGCATCTGCTAACGATGGTTGGCAAAATGCGAGCAGGGTTTTGACTAGTAAGGATAGCGTAGCAATTTTGGGACGGCTCTTCCAAAAACTTCAGCAGGGCATTCACGGCTTCGCTCGTCATGTTTTCCACTAAATGGATGATATACACCATGACGCCCTTCGTCTCGTTTGGGGTTTTTGAAAAGCCGTTTACAACGGATGCGACATCGTCCTTCTTGATTGAGCCAATGCTCCCATCCAAAAAAAGAAGGTCGGTGTATAAGCCTTCTTCGATGCGTTTGCAGTTTGAGCACGATTCATCGGCTAATGGCGAAGGGTTTAGGCAGAGCAAGGATTCGGCGATGAAATAAGCCGTTTCTTTTAGTGGCGCCCCACTTTCCCCCGTCAATAAGTAGGCGTGAGAAACTTTTTGATGACTAAAAGCCTCCAATAAAGCCTTATAAAGCAAGGGCTGGTGATTTTCCAAAAATGTTGAAAAACGCATAATCAGCCCAATCTCTTCAAGATTTCCTCATAGGCTTCATCGGCCACTTTTTCAGCTTTTTTGCTTGCGTCTATACGCACGATTCGACCTGGGAATTTGGCGCATAAAGCCTCAAACGAGTTATATACAATTTCATGGAATGACATCTTTTCGACGTCTAGGCGATTTACCTCTCTAGAGGCGTTGGCCTCTATTCTTTTCAAACCTTCCTGCGGCTTTAGTTCGAAGAAAATAGTCAAATCAGGCAACAAGCCGTCCGTGGCGTATTGATTCAATTCGTATACTCTTTCGATGCCTAAGCCTCTCGCCCCTCCTTGATAGGCCAAAGACGAATCCAAAAAACGATCGCTTATGACGATTTCGCCTTTCTGGAGGGCTGGCTTGATTTTTTCGACGATGTGTTGACGACGGCTTGCGGCGTATAGCAAGGCCTCGGTCATCGGATCCATTGCCGTGTTCTTTTTATCCAAAATGACGTTACGAATCTCTTCTGATATTGGCGTTCCGCCAGGCTCACGGGTCAAAACGACTTTATAGCCAAGCTTCTCTAAACGAGGGACGATGATTTTAATGGCTGTGCTCTTTCCAGAGCCTTCCCCGCCTTCAAGCGTGATGAACATTATAACTTCCTCCTTCCCTCAAAAGCCTTCGATAAAGTCAAGGCATCGGCATAATCAAGACTCGCGCCCATTGGCAAGCCGTACCCTAATCGCGTAACTGTGACGTTTTTGTCTTCCAGCATCTTCGCGATGAATAAGCCAGTCGTCTGCCCGTCTAAAGTGGGGCTGATGGCGATTATGACTTCTTTCACCGTCCCGTCTTCGAGACGGCGGAGCAAGGAATCGATGGCGATTTCATTTGCCCCGATTCCTTTTGAGGCGCTGATTAAGCCTCCGAGAACGTGATATAACCCGTGATAGGAATTCATCTTCTCGATTGCCAAGACGTCTTTGTATTCGCTTACGACCACGATCGAGGTTTTATCGCGGCTCTCATCTTCGCAGACTGGGCAATCATCGCCTTCCATATATAGACCGCATATTGGGCACTTATGAATCTTCGACCCCACGTCAATGATCGAGCGCGAGAACTGTTCTTTGCCTTCTGGACTCATTGATAAAACGGCATAGGCCATCCGTTCGGCGGATTTATTGCCTACGCCTGGAAGCTTTGAAAAGCTATCGGTAAGCGATGCGATCGAAGAAAGTTCTTTCATGGAAATCTAAAAAGGGAGGCCAGTTCTGCCAGTGATTTTTTCTTCGATGGCGTCACTTTCCTGACTTACTTTCTCTAGTCCTTCATTGATAGCCATTTTTATGGTGTCTTGGAGCATTTCGGCGTTATCTGGGTCGATGGCATCCTTATCTATCGAAATAGAAGCAACGGTCCCATCTCCCTTTATGGTCACTTCGACCATCCCGGCTTTGCTGACTTTGAATTCTTTTTCGGCAAGCGCCTCTTTCGCTTTCGCTAGCTCGCGTTGCATTTTCTGGGCTTGCATGAGCATTTGCTGCATAGGGTTCATGATTTATACTCCTTTTTGATTATTTTTAATTAATTGGGCAAATTGATTTTGGCGGTAGCTTTGTCTGGCAATTTTTTGACTTGTTGCAGTGAATAGAAGTAGTTGAGGATGTGGCTTCTTTCATTCGGATCGAGAGTGAAGACGAATACGCGTCTCCCCAATAACTGAGCGACCATTTCCTCAATCGTCTCTTGATTGGCTTTGATATTGGCTTTGTTGCGCAGCTTCGTGAAGTCAGTCACGAGAATGAGAGCCTCCTTCGATAGGCAAAGAGGATGAGTGCTCGCTAGAAGGGTTGCAAACGGCCCAAGGTCGGCATCTTCTCTCAAGCCATCGAATTCCTTCCAGCCTTCAAGTAGTTTCGTCCGCTCAGTTTTATCGCCTTTCACCATTATTTTGATGATTTCATCATCCGGCAATTCGTACATGTCTCCGTCGGTTGCGATGGGGAGTTTTTGGATATCATTGATGTTAATCAAGAATGTCGTTGAAGCTGGTTTCTTTCTCTCTTTTTCTTCCTCTCCCTTATTTTCCTCTTCGAACAGGAAGGAAGGCGGCTCTTCTAAAGGTTGTCCGTATTCATCATCGCTAGAAGGTGGAACGGGTGTATCCTCTTTCTTTGCTTCGGGTGCGAGTGGTTTCTCTTCTTTTTTCTCTACGGGTGTTGAGACGATGGCTTCTTTAACGATCGGCTTCTTTGTTTCGACTACCTTATTTTCCTTGCTTGGGGCAGATGTCTCTTTCGAGGCGATTTTTATTAGACAAAGCTCAAACAAGGACAAAACGTCGGTGATGTTTTTATATCCGTTCTGTGTCGCCACGAATTCATAAACAATTTTCAAAGCGGAATCGTAAGTGAAATATGACGATAATTCCTTTGCGTTTTTTTCGTTTAGCTTGGCAAGGAGCGAGGTATCATCGGTTTTTTCATAAATGATGAGGTCTTTCAAAACAGCGATGAGATCAGTGGTCAAACGTCGGATATCGATGCCGTTGATGCTGTATTCTTTGACGCGGTTAAGCAAAGATGCGATGTTGCCAGACGCCACATCCTTAAGCAAAGATACTTTTTCTTCGTTGGAGG
>CAVHTL010000035.1:6989-11864 GCA_963638955.1 bacterium | reverse complement strand
TCTTAGGAGTCTTTCCCTCATCAATTTCATAACCGCTGAAAGCGGGGTTATCCACGCTCTCACAGAACTGGATCTCGTCGATGAGGAAATAGTATTGGGCATCGTCTTTGACTCTGCTCTTGAAATAAGAAGCTAAATAAATCGGATTGCGGTATCTGACGTTCTCCACCTCGTCAAGGGAGAGCTCGATGATATGGTCGTCCTTCACGCCGGTGGAAAGGAGGTAATCTTTGAAGATATGGAACAGAAGGAAGGATTTTCCGCATCTCCTTGCACCGGTGACGATCTTGACCATCCCATTGCCGATGGAGGACTTCAGCTTGTCTAAATAGGTATCCCTTGAAATATACATAGTCATCATCTCCTTAATGCATTATTTTGTGCTTCCGCACAGATTTATGTATTAAGCATATCAAAAACAAATAATAAATACATAAAAACGTGCACATTTAATTAAAAGGAGGATACGCAGCGGAAGAAGAAAAGAAAGGACACGTCTGTTACGGCTTCAAGCTCGGATATGTGTTCGGCCTTGTTTGATTATAACGGAGCGATTCCTTTCTTTGAGCCAGTGCAGATTCTTATGCTGAGTACCGCAAAAATGTAAAGCAAAATAGCGCAAAAGTGTTAAACGATATTTGGCGACGCCAGTTCGACCACTGGTGTGACAAGTCCGACTTATTATGGTTATTTACACGCTTTGGAAAAACTATTTATCGTCGAAGACATCCCTGCATGGTGCCCTGCAATAAGATCCAAAGAAGCGATTAGAGTGAGGGAGAAAAGAAACCTCATCGACCCATCCTTAGCCGTTGCCGCTTTAGGCGTAACTCCTGAATTTTTCAATACGGATTTCAAGACTTTAGGCTTTTTGTTCGAATCGCTATGCATCAGGGACTTGAAAGTATATTCATCCAAAATGAATGGGGAAATCTCGTATTATCGCGATAGATATGGTTTGGAAGCCGATGGCGTATTGCATTTGAAGGATGGAAGATACGCTTTGCTTGAATTTAAGCTAGGCACGGATGAAATCGACGATGCCGCTGCTCACCTATGTCAAATAGAAAAGCTCGTCAAAGAACACAACGAAGAAGAAAAGCAGTGTCCTTTAAGGCTGCCGGATTTAAAAATCGTTGTTACCGGGTGCGCCAATATGGCTATCAAAGAGAAGACGGGGTGTTCGTTATTCCTCTCGGCTGTTTGAAGGATTAAAACAGAACGAATGCGATAAAACGTAAACGGAAAGAGGAGAGGCCGGATTCCTGTCCCCGCCCATCCTTCCGAGACGTATTGATTGCCACTGAAAGCGCCGCAAAAGCGGTGGAAAATCAGTGAAAATATCCTTCCACAACCTATTTCCGCTCTTGTGGTCAAGAGAGTCGAGACGAAAGCGGCTCTCCTTGCCTCAAGCGAGTTCGATGAAGACTTCTAAGAACCTTAGCAACATCGAGAAATTCGGTGGTTTCAATCCATCAAGTTCATGGAAGTTGAGCTTATCAGCAAGACCCAAAAGAGACCCAAAATCATTCAGAGAAATCCATGCGAGTTCGACTCTCGGCCGGGCACTAAGACAAAAATCAGCCCCCGCTCCGTTAAAATGGAATGGAGGGCTTTTTAAACAAAAAGCGCGGATATTTCCGCGCGATTTGTCTTTGGGCGTTTGAATAACGAACTTATTAAGGAAGTGGAGGTGCTGGTGGCGGAGTAGGAATCGTAGACTCGTAACTAGCGCTTACCGTCCCGCTTTCATCCATGGTTAGATAGTATTTGCTAGAGTAATAAGATATTTCCAAAGAAACGTTCCCGTCTTTCAAGACGAACTTCATTTTGCCGATTTCGACTGTAGTGGCGTAGGCGCCTTCGCCGATCGTGGCTTTGTAAGTGATTGAGTTTCCGCTGACCTTCGCGAATTTGAGAGTCGTGTCATTGACCTCATATTCGCCAGCGAATTTCTCGTAGCCGTCAAAGTCGTATTTGCGGGTGAAACTCGTCGTAGTGCCTTCACTGGTTTCAAGCTTCGCGCTTGCAGTGGCTCCAGCAAAGTCGATGCTGATCGTGCCTTCGCTTGTTTCATAGACAACTTTGCCATCGCTTTCTTTCATCGAGGTGATAGTAAGAGCATCGCCATTGAGGTAGATATCGCCATTATTGAAGTGGAGGATATTTTCCGAAGTATCGTCAAGATACACGCCCCAGCTTTCTAGGAACCCGTATCTATAGTAGTCTAGCCCAGCGATGGTCACATGATCATCGTAGAAATAGATAAGGACGGTGAGATTCGCTTTCACGTAATCAAAGCCTACGATAGGGATAATGTTGCCCTTCGTATCGCTCGTGGTGATGATTTGATAGGTGTAGGCAACATCTTTGTCTAAACCAGTTCCCTCATCGTTGAGCGTATCGAGAGTGAGGTTCCCGTCTTCGCTCATCTTGATGTTCTCGACGCCGTATTTGCCGTACAAAGAATAGGTGCCGGCGATTGAGGAGAATATGTCTTTGTAGATGAAACTATACTCATCGTTATAGAGACAGCCATCGAGACTAGAGATGTAGTAGCCAAAATCCGAATTGATGGCGAAATAGTAGTAGCCAGTGCCATCGTTGTAATATGGCGCGAATTCGTAATCGTAGCTCTTATTGTCGTAAGTGAGCTTATCTTCGGTGAGAACGAGCGTGTCTTTGCCGTTTGAGCTATAAGTCTCGTAAACCTTCTCAAGAGTTGCTCCGCTATAGAGAGTGACATCGTCTGCATTATCGCTTTCTAAGACGTAATAGCCTGCGCTTTCGAAGACTGGCGTGAGTTTTTTGTTGTTCGCGCTGCCTTCTAAGACGAGCGAAGGATATCTATCGCCGTGCGAATAAGAGTATGATGTCTCCCCGGTTTCGCCGTTTAGAGAGTAAGCAAAATCGCTATCGACGGTCAAAGTGAAGGAATTATCCTTATCATGAGCCACGAAGCTATCGACGAAGAGATAGCCGTAGCGGTCCTCATTGATGTAATAAGAGACATCGTTTCCTTTTTTGACGCGAACTGCGACTTCGCTTTTGTCTGGGGAAACGACGTAATGGGTCCCATCGACATCAAAGGAGAATGATTTGCGGTTATTTTCGGTGACGAAAGCATACGTTTCGACCGTTTCGCCGTTGAATTTGAGAGCGTATTCATATGTATCCAAATCGAAATCGTAAGAGAAAGTATCCACTTTGTCGGTGAATGTACCCATCATATCGTCGATGGAATCATAAGGGTATACGGTCGTCTTATCGCCGCTTTCGTAAGTCAAGTAATGATCGAGCAAGCGGAGTTTGGCTTCTTCTTCGCCAAAGCTGACCTTGAGATTCATTCCCAAATCGTCGTAGCCGATTTGATAGCTTCCGCTCTTTTCGCCGAAGGTGAGGGTCTTCTCCTCGCTCGATAAGCTGAGAGATACCGATTCTCCGCTCGCTTCATCGTAGAGGCTGAGATTCTGATAGGCGCCTTCATCTAGATAATACGTATCGTAGTCCCCGGCATCCAGTTTATAGCCTGTCTCGAGATTGACGATCGGCAATTCACCATACCCATAGGCATCGGAATCGTAGAATTCGATGGAATAGTAACGCTGATTGAAGATGCCTAAGCGGATCCGGGCGATCGAGTACCACCCTTGCTCGCTGGAGAAATAGCTATAAGCCGGTGAATACCTAGAGGTAGGGTATACATCTCTCCCCACATCGAAATTTGGGTCGAGGATGAAATAGTTGTTGTATTCGCTGCCGTGATATTCATCTTCTGGCGCAAAAGCGGAATAGGTGCCGGCGTATTTGCTTACGTTTGGCTGGAAAGTAGCGACGGTCGAATAATCTTCGCCATCTTCTTTCTCAAGGTGCACGAGGCCATCCACGAGCGTATCGGCGTAAAGCCTATAGGAGACACCGTTATTGGAAGCGGCATCATAATTCACTGCGATGACTTTTTGCTTGACGATATTTTCATCTTCGTCAAGGGCGCTCAAGGTTAACTTGCTTACGCTCGTCGGGACAAGGGTGAGATCGATATCGCCTTTGTAGACGAGAGCATTAACGTCGGAGACAAGCGTGCCCCCTCCGCCATAGAAGCTTCCTTTTAGATAGGACATCGTCTCTTCCGTGACCGACTTTGCGGTGGAAGAGGAAGAGGAAGATGAAGAGGACGATGCCGATGATGCCTCGCTTGAAGAGGATTCTTCGGGTCCGGACGTGCAGCTAGCGAGAGCGATTGACCCCCCCATTATGAATCCTAGCAAGAGAATTCTTTTCTTTTTCATAAAGTTACCTCACGCGAAAAAACTAAAGTATTCGCGCGTATTGTCAACGTTTTTTTCTTTCTTTTGCCTCCTAATTTTGGCATGAATGCCCGAAAAGACGGCTTTTCGATGAGCTTTTTCCAACAAGCAATGGCTATCGGCGGCATGCTGCAGGATGCTGCGGCGATCTAGAGAAGAAAACGCTTCAGGAAACAGATGAAGTCAGAGAGATAATCAAGCTTTATAAGTCGGATTTTGCCAAAATCGAGTCAAGCGGACGAATTGCGAATATCTATGAGAGCATTCCGAGTTAGCTTTCCTTGAAGAAAAACAGATTCGTCTTGAGCAGGCCACTCGCAAAAAAGAAGACCTGCAAAGATGAGGAGCTCCTCTATGTTCGGCGATAAAGGACACTACAAGAAAGCCTGCGACAGCGTCAGAGAAATAAAAAATGCCTTTAGAGACGGAAGCGTAAAAGGCGACGAAGATCTGCTCAAAAAAAGAAATGGACAAACTTGAGAAAGCGATAAAATTATGGGAGAAATTGCATGGAAAATAAGGAATTCAACGAAAGGCTCATTGAAGCCATACCAGAGGCTAAGGACAC
>CAVHTL010000035.1:0-6979 GCA_963638955.1 bacterium | reverse complement strand
AACCTGGCTCGACTATCGTTGTGGAGGATTATCTCATGCCAGTCGTTTACGATGCTTTGGATAAGGACGATGGAAAGCTGCTCTCCAGGTTCGGCAATTGGGTCGAGGAAATGGTGTCTTCGGAAGACGAGATCGCCGCGGACGTGATTTTCGTCTGTGTCTTCGAAAAGGCCTTCTATGAGGAACGCATTGAAGGACTGAAACCCTATTTCGGGCCCAAGACAATGGAATGGTACGCCGAAACCTCATTTGGAAGAGGCGAGAAGTAAGGCCATTTGTGAAGGGGCAAGTCAGAAGATCGCTCGCCGGCGCATACCCCAATTGGCTTTGAAGCACCAAAAGATGGCATTTCGCTCATTGAATTGGGTACGCCCTATCTTTCAAAGCACTGAAGCCCTCGATCTGATTATCCACATGCGGCGTGCCGAACTGGCAAAAAGCCATCCTAAAGAAGCTTTCGCGATAACTTAGTCACAGGAGAGCCGCGGATGCTCCTTTGGCTCGCCCAGATTCTGCCATTTCCGCCGAAAAAGGTCAAAAAATGACATGGTTATCGCTAATTTTTCGGTCATAAAGCCTAAATCGGCCGAAACAATGGCGTTTAACCTACATTCCTTTGTCATCTGACCATCAAGGGTATTTGTATGAGAATGCCCTCGCCTCAATCATCAAATTGACTGGCAGGGATCTTTATTGCTTTTTTGGAAAGACGATGGCAAATCTCGATCTTGCGAAATCGATTTCTTGTTGGCGACGAAAACAAAATAATCCCTATCGAAGTGGAACCGTCTCACGGAAAGAACCATTCCTCAATCAACAAATTCGTGGCAAAACTGTCGTCTTTTTTGACAAGGTTTTTAAGCGATTCGCACGTAAAGGGTCACTTTGTTTGTGAGCGGGTCGATATACGCCACAAAATTGGCGTTTATCATGATGTCGTCTTCGCCTTGGCAGGAATAGAAGTGATTTTCGTATTTGTCGACCCCAAGATTGAGAACGTCGTTTTCTTTCCAGCCAATAGACTCTTCGTTAAACCCGGCCGGAATAAGATTTTCGTCGACGAAATCCTCCAGCTCTTTGACGCTCGCAAAATTCGTGGCGACTTTCATTGAATAGATTGGCCAGCTCTCATCGCCGACGCTTTCTATTTTGGCAAACCCTGTATCCCCATCCTTCAAAGAGAAGTATTCGTTATAAAGCGAGGAGATTTTATTGGCTGCCGTTTCTTTAGTGTAGGTGCCGATGACGCTGATTAAACAGGTGTCAGAATAGACTTTGCCGTCTTTATCTTCGACGGAAGCCGTGATGGTGACAGTCAATCCTGGCTCTGCCTCAGGAGCGATTTTCACGCATCCTTCATCATTCACGGTTACTTTGCTGTCGCTAGAAGAATAAGTCACCTCATATGGAAGCATGCTGATGGTGAGGTCGAGATTATAGGTATCCCCAGGGAGAAGGCTCTTGCTCTTCGTCTCGAACTTGAAAGTCGGGGTGTGGGTCTCTCCGCTCCCAAAGGTGAAGGTGAGAGTAGTCATATTGAGGTAATTCGATACTCCGATAGCCATCTTGCCCGAGGCATTTTCGTAGGTGTCGCTGAAGTTTTGGTTATATGTGCTTGCAAGCTCGTTTTGATAGCAAACGTCTTTCAGATACTCATAGACCTTGTTGGCTTTTCTAGATGATGTGTCCTCTGGGTCTTTTCTTTCGCCCGTCTCGAGGAATTTGATCTTGATGGATGTGTTCTCTTTCGCAAAAGAGGCGACTTTGGCTTTGATGGCCTCTTCATCAGTCGCGTCTTCGATCCCGTATTCGGTCGGATTCTCCTTTACGAGGGGGTAAATGCGAGCGTATACATCATCGTAGTCATTTCGCTCGATGCGGACACTGCTTGAGGCAGAAGAAGAGATGAAGGAAGAGAAATCCGGGATAGAGCCTTCGATATCATTGTCCTTCAAAAAGGCGGCAATCTCTTCATTCGGATAGCCTTCTTTGAGCGTATCGTAAGGGGAAGATAGATAAGAATAGGTGATGCCGAAGACATCTTTTTTGGCTTCCTCGTCGTAATCGGCTTCCGGCAAGATATAGAAAGTCTCTTTCCAGTCGGTGTAAAAGCCTCTATCCACGTCGAAGACGAGAAGTTCGTTTAAGCTCATCGTCGCTTCTATCAAATAAGAGCTGGCATCGCTTACGTACCCGTATATGGTCACCACTCCTTTTTTGTTGCGGTAGTAGTAGCCGGAAGAGGAATAAAAGCTCGGGAGGTCGTAACCCGTCCTCTCCTTGAATTCGTCCGACAAAGCCTTTGGCCATTCTTTGCTGTAACTGGTTTCCGTTTGATAGGCAAAGGTGGCGTAATTGCCGAAAGAATAATACAAAGAGACGATGAGAGTGGCTTCATCGCTCACTTTCTTTTTCAAGATATAGGCGTCTTTTTCCTTGCTTAAGGCCTCATCGAGGACATAGCCGTCGTTTTTGAGGATCGCGACATTGCTGAGAGTGAGGTCTACGGCCGAATAATCGTGAACCACGGCCATATCTTCGCCATATCCGCTGACGGCGTTAGTGGCGCTTAGAGCAAGAAGCGGGGGCACGTTTTCGAGGCGATTCAAGAAAAGCTCTTTCTCCTCCTCCTTCCACGCCGATTTATCGTCGAGGGTCGAATCAAGGTCGTTGAAGCACTGGATGAGATTGTATTTCGCATCGCTTTTTTCATTCCCCGAGTCAAAGAAGGTATAGCTTAAAGAGTAGCCTTTTTTCTCATCCTCTGAGACTTTGGTCAATTCGTAATAGGGAGAGCCATCGCTTCTTGTCTGCTGAGCTAGACCGTTATATCCGCGAATAGTGGAGAAAGAAGAGGAGGATTCAAGCTCTTTGTAATAGTCGCCGATCGAAAATTCGCTCGATTCGTTGGCGATGAGCAAATACGTTATATCCGCTTCCTCATCATACGTTTCTTCCATTATGAGCTGACCTTCGAATCCTGAAGGATAAGGCAAGATTTCGCCGCAGTATTTGGCGAGGAGCTGCTCTTCTTTCTCGTTCCAGCTTTCCGTTTCTTTGCCTGACGAAGAAGATGAAGACGATGAAGAAGAAACCTTATCGGGGCTACATCCGCTTATGAGGAGAGCGGAGACTCCTAACAAAAATAAACCTTTGGATTTTTTCATTGTTTTTCCCTTTTTTCTTGATCAAAAAACAACGAATCAAAGTTTATCCCTTGTCGACTCATTGTTAAATTGTTAGCGCATTCATCCTTATATATATGAGGATTTATGATCGAAAGAGGTTTCTTTGGCTCGATTCGCCGCTTTTATCTTCATGATGTCAGAACGATAGAGCGAAAGGATGTCTCTTTTTTCCATATCCGCTTTCGCGAACGATTTTTTGCCTTCTATGAAAGCGTAGACGCTCTGAGGCATCCCACCAACGAGCATATATTGTCTCCAAAGCAGCATCGCTTTTTGATGCAATTCGCGTGGCAAGGCTTCTTTTTGCGCGTAACACGTCTTGATGAGCTCCGTTAAAGGGGCCTCGCCTAGAGCCCAACAAAATTCCTCAAAGCGCAATCTCAATAAAGTAAAAAATGCCACAATGCGCACTTCTATAAACCACGAAAAATGCCACAATGCGCACTTTTGGTCTCATAGACTCTAGGAAATATCTGAGATTTGCATTGAGCATGTTTTCCTGCTTGTCAGCCACGGAAAACGGGAATGAGAAGGAAAAAGAAAGCCATAATCTCATATCATTAAATCGCGGAAGAGATAGAAGACCTCAACGACAATAAGAAAGAGCATTAGTGTTCGTAATCAAGATCGCTTGTATCGTTCTTGAAAACGAAGCCAATGCCTTCTTTAGCATAATTTTTTGATTCAAAAGCTCTGGCATATACAACCTTCTATTTTTGTATGGAACCATTTTGTTCCGCGAAGAGAAGCAGGAGGATTAAAACGAAGACAAAACCATCTTCAATGTCCAAAAAAACTCTTTTTTCGATGTAAAAAAGCCAGCAATTGCCGAGAGAAAAATCAAGGCTTGAAACCGTCCGGGGGGGGGGTCTTAAAATCAAAGAGTAAAGGAGTAATCCAAAAAGATGAAAAAGAGAAACAAATTCGTATGCGCTCTAGTTTTATCTCTAGGCGCTTTGGCGGGCCTTGCTTCCTGCAGCGACACTGACGAAAGCAGCTCGAGCAGAGACCCAGAGATCGCTGCGGTGTACCAAGCCTACGTCGACAATGGCGGCACCCTCACATATGAGGAGTGGCTCGCTACGGTAAAAGGCGAAAAAGGCGACAAGGGCGACAAAGGCGACAAAGGCGACAAGGGTGATAAGGGCGATACCGGCGATACCGGCGCGACCGGAGCCGACGGCAAAGATGGTGTTGACGGCAAAGACGGCGCCGACGGCAAAGACGGCACAAATGGCACCGACGGCAAAGACGGAACCAACGGAACGGACGGCAAGGACGGCCTCACCCCGACAATCGGCGAAAACGGCAACTGGTGGATCGGCGAGAAAGACACCGGCGTGAAGGCCGAGGGCAAGGACGGCTCTACGCCAATCGTGTCGATCAGTGAGGACGGCTACTGGGTCATCAATGGGACGAAGACCGAAGTGAAGGCCCAGGGCGAAAAAGGCGAAAAAGGCGACACCGGAGCCGACGGCAAAGACGGCACAAATGGTACCGACGGCAAAGACGGCGAAAAAGGTGACAAAGGTGATAAAGGTGACACAGGCGCAACAGGCAGGATTGGCTTTGTTGCTAAAGATGCTGAAGATTTGGCAACTGCCGCCACTATCGATAATGCCTATATCGTTTTAGCGAAAGACATCACTGTAGAAACACGGATTTTGGCGACTGCTGACGTTGTTATCGATTTAAACGGCAAGACATTGACTTCAACTGTTAACGCCTCCGCCATCTGCTCATACGGCAAAGATGCTGACGTTCTTGTGAAAAACGGGAAGATTGTATCAAAAGCATATGGTGGTTTATCAGTTGTTGATCATGCCACTTTGACTGTCGAAGACACTTTAGAGGTAACGGCTCAAGACTATTGCTTAGCGGCATTCAACTACGGCAACCTCCTTATCAATGGCGGCACCTACAATTCCATCGATAATTTCGTCATTGGCACAAACGGAACCGTTAACGAAAAAACCGGTGTTGATCTTGGCCATAACAGGATCACCGTGAATGGCGGAACATTCAACGGCAAAATTGCAACCGGTGGTTATATCGCTTGCGGCATTTACGTTGCTAACAGCGATACAGTCAATGTGAATGGCGGAACCTTCAACATCGAAAACGGTGTGGGCGTCTTGGCAAGATCTGGCAATACCACCATCAGCGATGACGTTATTTTCAATATGACTGAACGTCATGGTGTGAAAAAAGGCTGGGTTGGCGATAGCAGGATCATCATCCCGACTGGCAAAGCCGTCGTGAAGGATGATATCGCTGGCTATCCAGGCGGCGCTCCGACCGTTATGACAAAAGAATCAGTCTACGCGTTAGACTCAAAGCAAAAAGTAACGACCGCCGAGGAATTGACTAAGGCGGCAACAAGCGAAGTTGCCTATATAGTTCTCGAAAACGATATCACCTTAACTTCTACTATCGAGGTCACCGGCGATATTACCATCGATATGAACGGCAAGACTATTACAAGCGAGAAGAGAGCGTTTGTCGCTTCTGGAGATAAGGCAAATCTCGCTCTAAGGAAGGGCACGATAACTATCACTGGCAATGATGGGGCCGTTAAGGCTACGGAAGGTGGCTCAGTCACATCCAATGAGATGAACATGACCGCCAGCCAGTTCTGCTTACTCGCTATCGAACGTGGCAACATTTTCGTCAATCAAGACGGAACTTATACCTGCACAAACAATTTGGTGGTCGGAACAAACGGCACTAAAGGTTGGGGCGGCAGTTACATCGAGATCAATGGTGGAACCTTCAAAGGCAGCATAAAGACATCCGGCGAAATCGCCTGCGGCGTCTATATCGCTAACGACGATACGGCGAATATCAATGGCGGCACATTTGAAATCACTGATGGCGTCGGCGTCTTGGCAAGATCTGGCAAGACATATGTCAGCAATAAGGTCAATTTCAATCACACTTCGACTGCAGATGGTCGAACAAGCGGCTATGTCGGTGAAGCTAAAATTACGATTCCTGTCGGGAAAGCGGTTGTTCAAGATTTGACAGCTGGCTATCCAGGCGGAACTCCATCCGTCGATGCTCCTGGGGATATACTTTACGTCATGGTCAAAGACGAAGATAAGGTTACGACTGAAGAAGGCCTATTGGCCGCTATTGAGGAAAGCAAAACCGTCTATCTCGATAGCGACATCGCATTGTCCAATCCGCTCGAATGCAATAAAGATGTCACCGTTTATGGAAATGGATATACGTTAACGTTAACCACTACTCCAAAGGAAGGTCGTGTTATCAATATCAACGATAACACCGAGGCAATCAAAGTCGTTTTTGTTGGCCTTAAAGTTGACGCTTCTAAGATCGAAAGAGGCATTTCTATGTATGGCAATACTGATTTGACTCTCGTTTTGGATGGATGCTATGTTTCGGCTGATCATTATGCTGTGAACTTCGCTAACTTTAACGAAAACGCAAAAGTCACAATTAAAAATAGCTATATTGTTGGCTATTGTGCCATTCAACTATGGTCTCCTAATAGTGCCAGCGTCACAGTTCAAAACAGCACACTTTGCGGTTTGAACAAATGGAGCGAAGATGGAAATGATTTTGCTACTATTGTTGTGAATGAGGGCATTATTGAAACGAAGCTTAATTTCGAGGATTGCTTGATTGTCGCTATTGAGGAAGGCTCGGCTACAGAATATTTGATGTCAATCAGAACAACTGCTTCTGAACTAAATTTCAAAGGGTGCAGATTCTATTGCTCGAGTGAAGAGACATATTCTGAAGAAGATGAGGTTCCTGCTGAATAC
>CAVHTL010000034.1:0-13128 GCA_963638955.1 bacterium | reverse complement strand
GGATACAATGGACACGAAGGCTTATTCGGCCTCAACAAAGTATATTTCTCAAGCGATGGGGTTGATTTGATTGATGTTGCGACAAGCTGCAACTCGCTGCTTTCTTTTAACGATAAGCATGCTTTCTTTTGGCTGCAGGACGGCATCATAATCGATGATCGTTTCTATTCTTTGCCGCTTGTGGGCGTGAGCGATTCGTCTCAGCCAGAGGGTTTCCAATTCCGGATTGAGGGAGTGAGCCTTATCTCTTTGCCGATCAAGGATAACTACCCTGATTTTCTCTCTCTTGCTCAAAGGAGCACGAATTTGTATTGCCGCTCAGAAAATAGGAAATTCACCTTTGGGGCTGGCATTCTCGATAATCGGAAAAGTGATGGCTATATCTATGTATACGGGTATGACGACGACTCCTCGCGAGGAAGCAAAGGCAAAGGGATGCTCGTTGCAAGAACGAAGGATTTCACCAATATCAACGAATACGAATTCTATGATGGGCTCTCTTTCCAAAGGGATATCAAGAAGTCATCGCCTGTTTTAGACCACGTCTCCACCGAATTAAGCGTTTTCTTTGATTCGGGGCACTATATCGCCATTTTCACTTACGATGTCCAATCGCCGTATGTGGCTTACGCTTGTAGCGACACTCCTTTTGGCCCCTTTTCGCCAATCAGAATCGCTTACGTAATGCCAGAGAATATCGCCGATCATCAATATGACTACAATGCCAAGGGGCACCCGCATTTATCGAAAGAAGGGGAGATTCTCGTTTCGATAAACGTCAATACGAGCAACTTGGACGAGAACATCCGCTTTGCCTCTCTTTATGGCCCGCGGTTTGTTCGTCTCGTACACAAGAAGGAGGGGCGCTAAAATGGAAGAAAGCAAGAAAGCGCAGTTTGCCGCTAAAAAGCCGCGCTCAAGAAAAGCAAGGTCGATTCAAGAGAAAGTCGTCGCTTATATATTGCTTGCAATCTGCAGCCTCTTTTTCATCGTCCCGCTCATTTGGATGCTCATCACGGCCTTGAAGAGCACTGAGGATCTTCAGAATGGCGTCTTTTTCCCAACCGCTTTATATTGGGAGAACTTCAAGACGGCGGTGGAGTCAGTCTCTTTTGGGCAATATACCTTCAACTCGCTTTATTACGCCTTTTTCGCGACGATTGGCACCGTTTTCTCTTGCACTATCACTTCTTACGCTTTCTCTAAGCTAAATTGGCCAGGGCGCGACAAAGTATTCATGGTGCTTATCGGCACGATGGTTATCCCGAGTCAAATCATTCAGATCCCTCTTTACATTATTTATTACAAATTAGGGTGGATCGATACTTATAACCCCTTGATCATCCCGCTCTGGTTCGGCGTTGGACAAGCCGCCAACATCTTCTTGCTCCGCCAATTCTTCATGGGTATCCCCAATTCCCTCAAGGAAAGCGCGAGGTTAGATGGAGCCAATGAATTCGAGATTTTCTGGACCATCATGCTCCCTCTTGTGCGCCAGATGCTCGTAGTTGTGGCCATCATGACTTTCCTTAATTGCTGGAACGATTTCTACAATCCTCTTTTATACATCAACGATTCCAATTTGTTCCCGCTTGCTTACGCCATTCGCACATTTGCCACGCAATACTCAAATCAGAACAACCTCATTATGGCTGCCTCTCTTATCATGACTCTCCCATCTTTGGTTCTCTTCTTCGTTGCGCAAAAACAGATTGTCGGCTCAGTTGCTCACACAGGGGTGAAAGGATAAGACTATGAAAAAGACATCACTTATCAAACTATCACTACTCTTCGTTCCTGCTTTTTTGTCGAGTTGCACCCCTCCGCTTTGGTTCATCGACAAAGACGATGATGGGTCTTATAGCGAGCGTCAGCAGCTTTCCTTCTATCACCTTTGGCAAAGAGGGGCGACTGGTTATAGCGATATCAATAGTCTCATCAAGAGTTTCAACGAATCTGACGTGGCCAAAAAATACAATGTCTACGTCAAAGGCAATGGCGTCAATTTCTGGGATTACTGGGACAAAGTGAATCTCGCGATTTCAGGCGGCACGGCCCCCGATATCTTCTTGCACACGATAAGCGATGCCCCGCTTCGCTCCCGTTACGATTTGGATTTGACATCGATGTATGAGGAAGATGTAGCAAAGGGCATCGATACTTTGAACCCTAGTGAGATCTTCTTCGCCTCCCAAATCAACGACATAGCACGTTATAACGATGAAGGGCATTTAAAAGCGTGGCCATTCTCTGCGACAGTACGCCTAGTTTATTACAACAAGACGATGTTTGAGGAAGCTGGCATATCCACTGAATCTCTCCCAAAAACCTGGGCAGATATGGAGGTCATTTCGGAGAAACTCACCAAATACAACATCGAAGGCGATAGCGCAAGCGGCTATAAGACGGTTGGCTGGGATCCCTTCTCTGGCGAAGGCCAATACATCCATGAGTGGGGCTGGTTAGCGGGTCATTCCTTCTGGAGCGAAGATTCCGATAAGCATCCCGTCCCGCATTTTGTCGACAGCGAGCTATCGAGCGCTCTTTCTTCCCTTTATTACGACACCTATTGCCGACGGAACGAAGAAGCGAGGGATAACCTCGAAAAATTCATGTCGGATGTTGGAAAAACAGGCGCTGATCCTTTCGTCTCGGGAAAACTTGGGATGATCGTGGGAAACGAAGGACTGCACACCAAACTCCAGGAAGCGAAAGTCGATTTCGAATACGGCGTCTTTGAGATGCCGACCCTTTCTAGCGATATCGCCTCCAGCAACTGGTCGAGTTCCTATTCGATTGAACTTTACGACAACACCAACCGCAACGTAAGCGAGGAAGTTGCTGAGCAAAGGAACAGAGGTGCCTACGAATTTTTGAAATTCCTGTATTCGAAAGAGAGTCAGGAGGTCATCGCCTCGACCGGTTTCCTCATCGCCACGAAAAACTATCACGCTGAAATCGTCGACAAGGACCCAATCCTCAAGGATATAGCGAAGGCCATCTCCTCAACGCGCGAGGCCGAATACTATGACGCGGTCCCCAAATGGACGAGCGATATCCAGGTTTACGTGAATTCCGTCGCCTCTTACAAAATGGATGTGGACACGATGCTAGAGCAAGCCCAGTCCCTCCTCGAATCGAAAATCCGCCAATACTACTCGGTACAAAGTTAGAAAGGAGACAAGCATGGAAGAAAACGCAAAAGATATCGCTTTGCCGCCTAGAAAAAGAAAACGGCTGAAAAGCAAGACAAAAGAAGGGCTTGTCGGATATTTATTCGCGAGCGTCTGGATTTTCGGCTTCTTGGCTTTCACCCTTTTCCCTCTCGGCAGCTCGCTTTATTACAGCTTCACCAACTACAACAAGGTCGATGCCCCAACTTTCGTAGGTTTCAACAATTACGCTTATCTTTTCACCGAGGATCCCTTTTTCTGGAAAAGCCTCGGAAACACGATGTTCCAAGTCGTTTTTGGCACTGCTTTCTCGATTCTCATCGGCTTATTGATGGCGACTCTCCTCAATAAGCCAATCAAAGGCTTAGGCGTATGGAGGACAATCTTCTATTTGCCGAATATCGTAAGCTCGGTAGCGATGGCGCTTCTATGGACTTGGATGTTCAACAAAAATTATGGCCTTATCAATGAATTCCTTGGATTATTCGGCATTCCGAATGTCGATTGGCTCGGCGATGAGCATCTAGTGAAAATATCGCTCATCCTCATGTCGGCTTGGGGAGGCGGCATCAGTGCCCTCTTTTATCTAGGCGCGATGAAAGGGATTCCTAATCACCTGTACGAAGCGGCATCTATCGCTGGAGTGAGCAAATTCCATCAGTTCTGGACGATTACCTTGCCTCTTGTCACCCCAACGACCTTATTCATGCTTATCACTGGCATCATAGGCAATTTTCAATATTTCACGATGGCCTACATCATGGTGGGGAAGGGGACTAATTACAGCGCCTATTACCTTGCTTACTACTTATACGACAAAGCCTTCATGGATAACCAGCTTGGCTACGCTTCCGCCATCAGCTGGGTGATGTTCGTGATTGTCATCTTCTTCGTGGTGACGATCTGGAAAACGAGCAAATACTGGGTCCATTATTTGGATCAAGACTAAGGAAGCGCCCTAAGATTCGGTTTCATTATTTTAAGGAGATAAATAAAAATGAACAAAAAAATGTCGACCAAGGCCAAGATCGTCGGACTTGCGCTTCTAGGGGCTGGAGTTCTTGCCTCTTGCCAGATTTGCCCGGTGAATGCCAACACCGTCATTACCGACGCAAACGGGGCAGGAAGTAAAACCATCTCACTCTTTTCCCTCGTTGACGGTTCCGTCCAAATGGCCGCCGATACCTCTTTTGAAGGGAACGGCAACTATTACTATATTGACGACGCTACGTTCGCTAGCCCAACCTTTACCCCGAAAGAGGGGAACTACGTGAGCTATGCCAAAGACGGATACTTCAGGAATCCAAACGGCAAAGCCACGGTTGCGGAAATGTGGACGGAATGGAACGCCCGCATCGAGAGCCTCATCCCAACCGGTTTCTCTTTCTCCATCGATAGCAAGCAAAGCTCAGGCTGGAACGATTCCTATATGGAACTCTCCAAAGCCGACATGGCAACATCGAACACCACGAACGAATGGAAAGCCTATGTCTATCACGTTTCTTATTCTTGGAACAATGTCGAAGAATATATCAGCAAAACAAAGACCCTCATCGGCAACGAGAACTACGATGTGAGCGAGCTTGCTGAACTCGATGATGCTGGAAAGCCGTGGGCGAGTTTGACAAAGGGGGATGGCGATATCTACACCTGGAAAGAGTGCTATACCGTCAATTATTGGAGCGTATACGGGTATATCGATACCATGATCCATGGCGATCTCTTCAATGCTGCCGCTTTGGGAGCGGATTACGCCGTAGCGACATCGAGCGCTTTTTCGATCTCGATGCAGCAATACAAGATTGGCGAAGGCGAAGAGAGCAAAGTCAAAATCGACAATATCTCAACGACCGATGAAGACGGCAACGTCAAATTTGTTTCCGCGAGCGGAAAAATCGTCAAGAAGACCAACATCGGCGCGATTGTTGGCGGAGTCGTCGGCGGAATCGCCGCAGTTATTATCATCGCCGCATTAATCGTCTTCCTCTCCAAACGCAAAAAGAAAGCGAGCAAATAAGCTCCCTTCTTTTCCATCTGGGCGGGTCAACCCCCACAGTTAGACCCGCCCGCCATTTTTATGGAAAAAGTAACCAAGATCATCAACTTAATCGGCAGCATATTGCTCCTCAATATCATCTTTCTATTAACTTCAGCTCTTACTCTCGGCTTGGGGATCGGAACGGGGTGGAGCGCTTTGCTTGCGACCTTTATGGAATTAAGGAGCGATGATTCTGGCTACTACATAAGAAATTACTTCAAGCATTTCAAAGAGGAATTCAAAGAGACGATCCTCGTCAACATCGTTTTGGCGCTTGTGATCGTTGGGGCCTATTTTCTTATCACTCTCCTTTATTCCTCTTTGGAGCAAGGGGCTTTGCAGATTGCCTCTTTCTCCATTCTCTTGGCCTTGCTCCTCGAGATAGGGATGCTTGCGAGTTTCTTCTACGGAGTCTCCGTCAAATTCGAGGGAGACACCATTCATCACGTATATCTATCTTTCCTCTTCGCGCACCGATACTTCTATCTATCTATCCCCTTTGTGATCGCTTTTGTTGGCTCGCTTTACCTAATCATTTACGTTAGTTTTGCCTTCTTGTTCATCGCATTCGGGGGAATAGCCTATCTAGAGGGAAAGATATTCAATCATCTATGGAGAAATTACACCTATGAGCCCAAAGACTAATTACTTGCCGTTTGCTTCTCTTTATGAGCAAAACCCCGTCAACGAAGCAAAAGGGGAAATTGCGAAAGGGAAGGACGATATCGTAAGAACGCTCTATGCGTCTATTAAAAACGAGAATTACGTCACATTGGAATATTATCCTGGCGTTCATAAAGAAGTAATTGAAGATGTGGCATCGTCTTTGGCCGAACAATTGGGGGCAGAGGCAATTGACGTAGAAACATGCGCGAAGAGCAACGAAGAAATCCTTGCGCTCATCAAACCGTTCTTGACCGATGATAGGGTCTTTGGCCTTATGAGCCATTTCCATATCGAGGATTTTTACGACTTAGAGAAAATCGAGCAACTTAAGAGGAATATCCCCGCAAAAGCCGTTTTCTATGGCTTCGGTTCGAGTCTCGTAAACGAGAAAAACGTCGTTTTTGCAGAGATAAATCGTTGGGAAATGCAGCTACGTTTCCGCGCGAAAGAGAGCAATTGGCACGCCGATAATCACGAAGAAGATCCGCTGCGCAAATTCAAAAGAGGCTACTTCGTGGAATGGAGAGTGGCTGATAGACTCAAGAAAAAGATCCTCCCAATCTCAAAATTCTATATCGATGCGAATGACGATAAAGAATGGAAGATGGTTAAAAGCGAGGACTTATTCTCGGCTTTGCACGAGCTCTCATTCCGCCCGTTCCGCCTTGTTCCCTATTTCGATCCAGGGGTATGGGGTGGGCAATGGATGAAGGAGGTATGCCATCTCGATCCAAATAAAGAGAATTTCGCTTGGTCATTCGACGGGGTGCCAGAGGAGAATGCCCTTTGCTTTTCCTTTGGCGGAGACAACCTATACACCCCGGCCTCGAATTTGGTTTTCTTTGAAGCAAAGAACCTTTTGGGAGCGAGGGCCTATGGCCGCTTTGGCGATGAGTTTCCGATACGTTTCGATTTCTTGGACACAATGGATGGCGGCAATCTCTCCTTGCAAGTCCATCCATTGACGCAATATATCCAAGACAATTTCGGGATGAACTACACGCAGGATGAATCTTATTATTTGCTCGACGCCAAAGAAGACGCTTCCGTTTATCTTGGCTTAAAGGAAGGCGTTAAAAAAGAGGAACTCGTCGAAGCGCTCAAAGAGAGTCAACGCACGGGGAAACCCTTTGACGCCGAAAAATGCGTCAATAAGTTCCCGGCCAAAAAACATGACCATTTCCTCATCCCTGCAGGCACGATTCATTGCTCAGGGAAAAACGCGATGGTGCTTGAGATAAGCGCCACGCCTTATATCTTCACTTTCAAGCTCTATGACTGGGGGAGAGTCGGACTAGACGGACTTCCGCGCCCTATTCACATCGAACATGGCGAGAAAGTGATCCAGATGGACCGCACCACGAACTGGGTCAAAGAGAATCTCGTCGATCATTTCATTCCTCTAGACGATGGCTGGGTGAAAACGGGCCTACATGAAGCCGAATTCATCGAAACGAGGAGAAAGTTCTTCTCTAGCCGTATCAAGGTCAAGACGCATGGCTCGGTGAATATGAATAATCTAGTCGAGGGGGTCGCGGCCAAAATAACCTCCGTCGATGATAGTTTCGCGCCATTCGAAGTGCATTACGCAGAAACATTCATCATCCCCTCAAGCATAGAGGAATATTACATCGAACCCTTAAAAGAAGGGGAAAATGCAGGGATAATTCAAGCATATGTCAGATAAAAGCAGTTTATACGCTCTCGGCATCGACGGCGGGGGCAGCAAAACAGCCTTCACTCTTGTTGATGGCGATGGCAATGTCAAGCAATCGTTTGTTCTTGGCGGCAGTTCCTTCGACACTTATTCGCTTGCGGATATCAAAGCGGTTTTCAAGACGGCGAAAGAACGCCTTCTTTTCGCCCCAAAAGCAATTTTCGCCGGGATAGGCGGAATAATCGGCGAAGAGAAAAAGGCGATTTGCGTTTCTTTGCTAAAGGAAATTTTTCCTGATTCCTTTTGCTTTAGCGACAACGACTGCGTAAATGCCTTATACGCCATGGAAGGAAAAGGGGAAGGAATTATCCTCATCGCCGGAACTGGCTCTGTGGCTTATGGCGAATATAAAAACAAAAGCGCAAGAAGCGGTGGATATTGCTATCAAGAAGGCGACTTAGGCAGTTCCTATGACGTTGGCAAAAAAGCGCTTCAGTATTTTGCAAAAGCCATGGATGGACGGGCGGATAAGAGTAGCCTATTTGAGGCAATGAAAGAGGAACTTGGCTTTGCTGATCAAGTCAGGTTTGCTTCCTATATGGAAAAAGCAAATAGAAAAGAAATAGCTTCCTTTGCCAAAATTGTCACGAATAACGAAATAGACATAGTCGCCGAAAGAATCCTTATCGAAGCGGCGGAAGAATGCTATTCAATGGTCGAGGCGGTTTATCGTCGACTAGAGATTGATGTCGCTCTTCCCTTTGGCATCATTGGCGGGCTAGGGAAAGCGGAAAGCAAATATAGAAAGCATCTACTGACGAAAATCGAGACCAACCTCCCACATTTGAAACTTTACGAAGGCGAGATGGACGCCGGTTTAGGGAGCGCTTATAAAGCGAAGGAGATCTTATGGAATGGATTATCGCCACGATAGTGTTCGCCTTCCTTTTCCTTTTCGCTCTTCTTTACTCCTTTTCCTTGCTTCTTTCGGGAAAGAAAAAAGAAAAGGATAGCTACGATAAAGGCGCTGGCGAGACTTTCGAATGGATATTGAAGGCGGGATACGAGCAGAAAAAAGCCGAATTCTCCTTATTGAACGAAAAAGCGAAGAAAGGCGAAGTGGTGCTCGTTGGCGATTCGTTGACTGACAATTACCCAGTCGATGAATGCTTTTTCGAGAAAGATTATCGAGTCTATAACCGTGGCATCGGCGGCGATACGACGGAAGGATTATCAAAGAGATTGGAGGAGAGCGTTTTCGCTCTTTCTCCCGATGTGGTGGTGCTACTAATCGGGATCAACGATTTTGCTTTGAAAGAAGGAACGACGCCTTCTGCAGTCGCTTCATCAGTTCAAGAAATCGTGAATTCTATCCATGTAAGACTGCCTTCTTCATCCATCATTCTCGAAGGGCTTTATCCGGTCAACAAAAGCCAAAATCCGAAAATCGACAGGGGTTCTGTCGATAATAAAGACAATATGCTCATTTCTGCCACGAACGAATTATTGAAGAGAGTCAAAGGAGTGACCTTCCTTGATTTGAACGACGTTTTAAAAGACGAAAACGGAGAATTGCGCCTTGAATACACGCGCGAAGGGCTTCATCTAAACGCGAAAGGCTATTTTGCGATTACCCCGTATATCGAGGCAGCCATAAAGAGGGCGCGAGGAGAGAAACATGTTCAATGATTTGCTATATTCAGGAACGTTACGAAAAGACGAAATAGCGATTCTTCAAAACGAAACCTTTTTGCCTTTGGGAAAGGTGGAGGGGGATATCGAGGTCGAATACTCTTTCGATGGGTGCGTTTTTTATCGCGGCCCGAAGATAAATCAGACTTTCCGTTATTTGCGTCTATCTGGCAAACGCGCGACTTCGTTTCGTATTTATGAAGGGCATGGTTTTGTTTGCTCGCCGCTTCTAGAGCTGAGCGACGTCTTCTTTCGCCGTCATCTTTGGAGTGGAGCGGACGGTATCTATTCATTCAATTTGAGAAGAAAAGAAGACTACAATCAGATCGATGATCCGACTTTGTTCGTTTTTGGCGATACTTTTGTTGGCGAATCCTTGCTCAATAACAAACGGCTTGAGCCGACGAAGATGGTGAACAATAGCCTTTGCTATTTGAATAAGGGCGATTATTCATTTTTCGTTAATCGCGACGAGAAAGGCGCCTTCATTTCCGCTTTCCCGCTTGAGGAAAAATACACTAGAAGCGGGTATTTATCGGCGAATCTCACGCTTGATCTTGGGAAAGATGTTTCATTGAAGCCCTACATTAGCGCTTTAGGGCTAGAAGAAGAAACGCATATCGATTTTTCTTTGCATGGAAGAAAAAAGATTGAGCGTATCGAAATCGAAAATTTCTTTGATGATTCTTACGCTTTGCCCACCTCTTATAAACGCGGGGCACGTGAGATAGAGATATTGGCCTCTAACGACGAGAAAGAATACTCGAGCTTAGGCTTATTTACGCTCTCGATGAACGAAGACGGAAAAAGAGTCGACACACTCAAGGTGGCTTTTGAGACCTCTTTCGTTCGTTTCGTTCTCAAGAAAAAGACGGGTTTGACCGAAGAAGATGACGCGATCGGCTTAAAGAAAGTCCGTTTTTACGATGAGGAAGGATATCTGCCTGACGTCGAGGCGGAAGCATCATCCTTAAGCGCCTATGAGAACATTAAGTCGTGGTTCTGGCTGCAGGATGGATATATTAATGGCGACACTCTCACTATATATCCGGAAATCGTGCAAGAGGAATTAAATGGCATCGAAGGGTTCGAATTCAGGATTGCTGGCGTGAATGAAGTGAAGGTGAAAATCAAAGACGATCGCCTCGATTTGTCGAGCGTCACGATGCGCCAGGTGCCATTTTATGCGCTCGACGATGAAGTCGAATTCATCTTGGGGAGCGCCATATTGGATAACAGCGACCTTGATGGTTATCTCTATATCTATGGCTACAAAAACGATCGAAAGAGCTCTCTTCGCTCCCTTATCGTGAGCCGTATCAAGCCTTCCGACCTTGGCGATTACAACGAGTTAAGGTATTACGACGGCAAAGATTGGGTTAGAGACTACAAAGAGGCAAAACTCCTTCTGCCACATGTTTCAACTGAAATGTCGGTGATTCCGCTCAAAAAAGGCTACTTTGAAGGCAAATACCTCGCGATCTTCCAGTACGATTCCATTGGGAAATACGTGAGTTATGCCGTCATGGACTCGCCATACGAATGCGCTTCTCCAGTTTGCCCGCTTTATTTGACGCCGGAATTGGAGAAATATAACAGCACTACTTATACCTATAACGCGAAAGCGCATCTGCACTTGTCAAAAGAAGACGATATTTTGCTCAGCTATAACGTGAACGATATGTCGATGAAAGAGAACAAAGAGGACTGCTCAATCTACCATCCGCGTTTTTTGAGTTTGAAGTTCAATGATTAAGACGGCTTCCTCTCTTGACTCGCTCTTCTCGCGAGAGAATGGCGCTTTTGGATGCGATGGCGTTTACGCTTATTCGTATAATAACGGTTATTTGTTTTATTTTTCAGACACTGTAACGACAAAAAAGAAAGATGGGAAACTGGTGGATTTCAAGCTATGTCACAATTCTTTTCTTTTTGTCGATAGGGAATTTTCCTCCTCCATTCCTTATTTAAAAGAAGGGTCTATTCTTTCCCCGAATGATAATGATGGATCTTATTACTGGCTGATGGACGGGTATTTAGAGAAGAACGAACTCTATGTTTTTGCTCTCATAGTCAAAGACGGTTCGCCTTTTTCTTTGCTCAGGAGCGATTTGCTTCGTGTAAGTTTGTCTCCTTTTGGCGAAGTGCTTCGATATGAAAGGATCGCATCCTTCCCCAAAGAGGTCATCTATGGGAGCGCCCTTATAAAAGGAGGGGATTATTTCTACGTCTTTTGCTACAGCAACGAAGCGAAGAAGAAAACGTTTTTAGCGCGCAGCGACTCGCTAGAAAATCCGCGTTTTTCCTTTCTCCAGAAAAATGGCGAATACGGCGCTGATTACGAAAACGCCTTTGTTTTGTGCGATTTCTTGGGCGCTGAAAACAAGATCTGCAAATATGGTGAGAGATATTGGATGGCGTATTCGCCGTATGGGATAAACAAAGAAATAAGATTGACTTCCTTCTTAAAACTCGGGGATCCCATCAAAGAAGGGAAACTCATCTATGAATGCCCGGAAATGAAGGGCGAGGATATTTGCTATAACGCCAAAATCCAACCGGCTTTCTCAAAAGGCGGGAATCTCATCATTTCCTATCATACGAATTCGCTCAATGAAGCGAGGGTGAAAGAGACTTATGTTTATCGCCCGCATTTTTTGGAGGTAGAGATATGAAACGAAACGCCATATTCCTTTTCTTGTTTTCATTGACCTTATTTTCCTGCGCTTCGAATACGGATAGCTCAAGCGCTTCTTCCGTTGAGCTTCCATCCGATATAAATAATGGCGTGAGCCTCGAATATGAACGAAGTTTAAGTGAGCAGCGCGGTTCTTTTATCCGTGTCGAAAGCGCCACTTCCAGCAGCGAATTATATGAAGCGAGCCATCTCATCGATGATTCGGGGATGAGCGGCGGAGAGGCATTATATCAAACCCATACTTATGAGAAGCAGCGCGACTCGATGTTTTTATCGGCGCGCGGAGATAAAAGCGGATCGATCGTTTTTGCTTTTTCTTCGTTCAAATCGCTTGGGCATCTTGCAATCTGGAATTATAACCAACGTGGCAAGCTTGAAGCCGGGGTCAAACGCTTCCTCCTCTCTTATAGCGAGGATAATTACCATTACCATTCTCTTGGCGAGCACACCATCGAAATAGGAACCGGTACCGATTCTTATAGCAGCCTTATAGACGAGCAAGAATATTATGATTTCGGCGGCATCAAGGCCAGATTCGTGAAAATAGAGGTCCTGGAGAATTATGGCGCGAATCAGTATGGGCTCAGCGAAGTGCGCTTTTTCTCCTATCGAAACGATGAAGAAGGGCTATTTCCATATAGCTATCTCGATAAAAACGAAGATAAGAACAATGTAGCAGCCTTAGGGGCTGGACTTACGAACGATAGACTCACGGCTAACCCGTTTTATCAAAGGGTCACCACAAGGAAAGCCTTGACCTATTCTTTAGGAGGCCAATACCCCTTAAAAGCGATAACTTTCTGGAATTACAACGATGCCAATCATCTTGATTACGGCATAAAAGAAATTGAGATATTCATTTCGAAAGACGATAGTGACTATCTTTCTCTAGGCGTCTATTCGTTACCGATAGGCACAGGGCAAGAGGGGGCCTTGCCTTCCTTGAAGGTGGATATCGATAATCTCTCAGCCCAATACATACGTTTCTCTTTCCTTGATAATTACGGGGGCGAATATAATGGCTTGGGCGCCTTTAAAATCGAAAGAGGCGAAGGAAGAAGCGTATCCAAGGATATCGATTTGACGGGCATGGTTTCTTCCTATCGCTCCTCTTGGAGCGGGGCGGACGGCATTTTCGTGACGAGATTAACCGGCGATCAATCGCTTGGCGGAGAAGGGAAGGCGATTTTCAATTTCTCTGACA
>CAVHTL010000033.1:3455-13270 GCA_963638955.1 bacterium | reverse complement strand
ACACGTGGCTCTTGCGACACTATCGATCAATAGCAACGAAGAAGTCCTTACGAGCGTCAGCTTGAATCTCCAAGTCTATCTAGGCATCAACGCCAAAATCAGTTTGAGCCTCGAAAACGTCGATCCAAGCAAAAAGAGCGAGGGGACGAAGTTCGAGAACGTTGAAGCGAACGGGAAGTTCGTAGATACGGATGCTGAAAAATCGCCATTCACCAAATTCATTGAAGAATATGAGGGTGAAGAGAATACCGTTTATTCATATCAAGGAAAAGAAGAGACGGAATACAAAGTAGACACTTCTTGGATAATATCGGCTCAATAATAACTTCAAAAACTATTAAGCGTGCGATTCTCGCTTATTCAAGGCAATCAAAACAGGAGAAGCGCAGTCATAGACCTGACCGCGCTTTTTTCTTATTGAAATAGTTTTCTGTTCTATCGCCCACATAGAGATAAAAGCAATTCGACGACTTCCTCTTCGCTCTTTTTAAGGCCCGATTTTCCTAATAAATGGTTTTTTCATCGAACTATAAATCAACTGCTTATCGACACTTTTTAAGTCATTTGAAAAAACTTAGCACTCACCTATTGACAGTGCCAAAAATGTGATTAATATACTTGCTGTATTCCAAATGGAGGAATTAACGAAAAATGATAAAACCACTGAATGATTACATTCTCATCGAGAAAGCCCCGAGTGAGAAAAAGGTCGGCTCCATCGTTCTAGCGAGCGAGAAGAAAGTCGGCAACGTCGCGACGGTCGTCGCTTTAGGCCCAGGCAAAGCCAATGAAGAAGGCAAGCTCGTCAAAATCGATGGCATCAAGGTAAACGACAAGGTCGTCTACCGCGAATACGCCGGGACAGATTATGAAGAGGGCGATCACAAATACCTTCTCATCAAATCCGAGGATATCCTCGCGGTAATCGAGTAAAAAAAGAATCGAGGTTAATTAATTATGGCAAAGAAAATCACATTCGGGAAAAGTGCCCGTGACGAAATGGTGAATGGCGTCGACACTCTCGCCAACACCGTCAAAGTGACCTTAGGTCCAAAAGGACGCAACGTCGCTCTTGATAAAGGATACGGAAGCCCAAGCATCTGCGAAGATGGCGTCTCTATCGCAAGAGAAATCGAACTCAAGAACCCAGTCGAGAACATGGGCGCGAAGCTCGTTTACGAAGTCGCCAACCAAACCAATGAGAAAGCAGGCGATGGCACGACCACCGCGACAGTGCTCGCTCAGGCCATGATTCACCGCGGCATCAACGCGGTCGAAAAAGGCGCGAATCCTGTCTTTGTCCGCATCGGCATGGAAAAGGCGGGGAAAGCCGTCGCTTCTGAGCTTCTGAAAATGAGCAAACCAGTCGTCTCCAATGAAGACATCGCCTCAATCGCGACTATCTCAAGCCACGACGAGGAAATCGGCAAACTCATCGCGAAAGCAATGGACAAAGTCGGCAATAACGGCGTCATCACCGTTGATGAGAGCAAGACAAGCGAAGACGAGCTTGTCATCTCCCAAGGCCTTGAATACGACAAAGGTTACATCTCCCCATACATGGCTTCTGACCGCGAGAAAATGGAAAGCGTCCTTGAAGATAGCTATGTCCTTGTCACCGATATGAAGATCAGCAACATCCAGGATATCATCCCGATGCTGCAATCAGTCGTCGATAGCCACAAACCGCTTCTTATCATCGCCGATGATTTGGATGGCGATGTCACAAGCACCCTTGTCCTCAATAAACTCCGTGGCACTTTCAACGTCGTAGCCACCAAAGCCCCTGAATTCGGCGATGCCCAGAAAGCGATGCTTCAGGATATTGCGATTCTCACCGGCGCCCGCTTCTACAGCAAAGACCTCGGCATGAATCTCAAAGATCTCACCATCGATGATCTTGGACGCGCCAAAAAAATCATCGTCAAGAAAGACAGCACGACCATCGTGGATGGGGAAGGCAACAAGAAAGACATCGCTGACCGCGTCGCTGAGCTTCAGGCCCAATATTCCGTCGCCACGAGCGATTATGACAAGAAAGGCATCAATAAGCGCATCGCCAAACTCTCCAATGGCGTGGCTGTCGTTAAAGTCGGCGCCCAGACAGAGAGCGAGATGAAAGACAAGAAACTCCGCATAGAAGACGCCCTCAACGCGACGAAAGCCGCGGTGAGCGAAGGCATCGTCGTCGGCGGTGGAGCCGCTCTAGCGACCGCTTATAAAGCCCTCCGCTCCGAGCTCAAAGACGAGAATCCGGATATCCAAAAGGGCATCAATGCCGTCTTGGATTCTCTCTACGCCCCGCTCCGTCAGATTGCCGATAACGCCGGCTATGACGCTGATGAGGTCGAGGAGAAGATGAAAGCCACTACCGGCAATACCGGTTTCGATGCCGCAACTGGCAAATGGGTCGATATGCTAGCTTCTGGAATCGTCGATCCGACCAAAGTGACCCGCACCGCGGTGCTCAACGCTTCTTCCATCTCCGCTTTGTTCGTCACCACGGAAGCTGCCGTGACCGAAATCAAAGAAGAGAAACCAGCTGCTCCTTCGATGGGTGGCGGCGATATGGGCGGAATGTATTAACGCTCCCTCAGATACGCCTAAAATCAAAACGAATCAAAGAGCAACGAAACTCCGAACTTTGTGTCAAACAAAGGTCGGAGTTTTCCTTTTGCTTTCCTAACGAATTCCATGAAGTTCCTTTTGGCGCGATAAAAGGCCATCAACTCAGTTTTGAATCGGCTCGAGAATAAGGAGCAACGAGGGGTTATGCACGATATTTCATGAATGTCTTTTTTTCCGTAAATTCTTATGAATATAGCTACAAGTTACACTGATATTTCTTTTGCTTTCTTTCTCTCGACAATGGTTAAAAGATAGGTAGAATACCTATTTGGCAGGTGTAATTTATGGAAAACATCATCGATGAATTGAATTACCGTGGACTCATTGAGCAATACTCATCCGCGGACAATGTGAGAAAGATCCTCTCCAAACCGACCGTCATCTATTGCGGTTTCGATCCGAGCGCTTCTTCGATGCACGTTGGCAATTACGTAATGATTTCCTTGCTCATGCGTTTGCAAAGGGCAGGCCATAAAATAATCGCCGTCGTCGGTGGAGCCACCGGCATGATCGGTGATCCAAGCGGCAAAAGCAAGGAGAGGAACATCCAAACGAAGGAGACTCTCGCCTCCAATACCGCCTCCATCAAAGCCCAGCTTGAGCGCTTTTTGGATTTAAGCGACCCAAACAAAGGCGAAATCGTCAATAACTACGATTGGCTCGGCAATATGACGACCATCGATTTCCTTCGCGATTACGGGAAATACTTTCCTATCAATTACATGCTTTCGAAAGAGATCGTGGCTTCAAGATTAGAAGTTGGCATCTCCTTCACCGAATTTGCTTATCAGATCCTTCAATCAATCGATTTTTATAAACTCCATCATACAAAAGGCGTTTCCATCCAAGTGGGTGGAAATGACCAGTGGGGCAATCTCACGAGCGGACTAGAGCTCATCAGGAAAATCGATGGCGATGAGGAAGAAGTCGAGGCTTTGACTTGCAAGCTCATCACGAGAAGCGATGGCAAGAAATTCGGGAAGAGCGAAAAAGGGGCTTTGTTCCTCAATCCGGAATTGACCTCGCCCTACGAGCTATATCAGTTCTTCATCAATACGACCGATGAAGATGCCGTCAGATATTTAAAGGTTTTCACTTTCCTCTCGCGCGATGAAATAGAGGATATCGCGCGCGAGCATAATGAGAATCCCGGCAAAAGGATTGCTCAAAAGAAACTCGCTTACGAAGTCACGAAAGACATACACGGAGAAGAGGCAGCCGATGAGGCCCTGAAGATGACAAACGCCCTTTTCGCAGGCGATGTCAAAGGGCTGAACGAAAAGGAAATCGAAACCCTTTTAGGCTCGATCAAAGTGAAAATAGACGGGGAAATCGGCTTAATCGATTTGCTCGTGAAATTAGGGGCGGCCTCAAGCAAACGCGAAGCCAAAACCTTCATTGAGCAAAACAGCGTCCTCGTGAATGGCGATAAAGTCAATGACTTGAATGCCGTCTATAGCAAGGAAAATGCGATGTATGGCAAATACCTCATCGTGAGACGCGGCAAGAAAAACTGGTATCTCGGAGAATTCTGAACACCGCCTTCGGGCGGTTTTCATTTCAGATTGGCGGTGAGTACGATCGCGATTTGAACCGGGATCATGAGCAAATATATATACCACAGGTTTTCGTAAGGCGGATAGAAGAGAAAGTGAATTTGGAAAGCGGCGATAAGCGACCAGCAAAAAAGAGACACGAACACGTAAAACGATTTGTTGCGGTGCCAAAAATGCCAATTGAAGGCGGCACAAAAAAGGAAAGAGACGGGAAGAGCCCAGATAAAGGCAATCCAAAGATTGAGGGCGTGTCCATTTAAGACGTTTGTTATGTATATGGCTCCGGCAATGGCGTAGATTATGCAAACGGATAAGGCCATGAGGATAATCTGATTGCTTTTCCTTTTCGCGGTCTCGTTGAGCGTTTTTTGGACTTCGCCCGGCTCACGCTCCGTGATGATGTAATCGACGCTGACCCCGAAAAAAGAGGCGAATTCGATTAGAATATCGACGCTTGGGACGGCTTTGCCTAGTTCCCATTTCGAAATGCTCTTGTCGCTGAAACCGACTTGCTCGGCAAGCTCTTGCTGCGTCAAGTGGCGCGATTTGCGGAGCTCTTGAAGATTGTTGCCTACGATTTCTCCCAATTCTTTCATCCGCCTTATTATCCTAGCGATGGAAAATAAACGCAAACGAGGAAGAAAAGAAAAACGAGGAAGTCGCATAGAAGTTCCTTGTACGAAAAAACGCCGGGGGTCCGGCGTTTAGCTACATTTTCGAGGCGGAGATTATAAGAGACGGTTGTAGTACTCGATGATCTGAGCTTCGGCGATGTCGGCTGGGAGTTCGTTTCTCTCAGGGAGTCTTTCGAATTTGCCGGAGAATTTCTCGGCATCGAGAGAGACATAACCTGGGATATTCGGCTTGCCTTCAATCGATTCTTTGACGACTTTGAGCGGCGATTCCTCTTTGAGGGTGATCACATCGCCGACTTTGCACAAATAGCTTGGGATGTCGACTTTCTTGCCATTGACCAAGATGTGGCCATGGTTGACGAGTTGGCGGGCCCCAGCGCGGGTGCGGGCGAATCCGATGCGATAGACGAGATTGTCGAGTCTGCTCTCGAGGATGCGGAAGAAGGCTAAACCGGTGACGGTGTCTTTCTCCGCTTTAGCGAGCAAGAAGAGACGGCGGAATTGGCGTTCGCTCACGCCATACATTTGGCGAAGCTTCTGCTTCTCGATTAACTGTTTGCCGTATTCTGATGGCTTTCTTTTGCGGTCCTGGCCGTGCTGTCCTGGGCCATAAGCGCGCTTCTTGAGCTCATCACCGCTTTCGAGGGTGCTGAAACCAAGGCGACGGGATAATTTCCACTTGCTTCCTGTGTACTTTGACATATTGATATTTCCTTTCTTTGCCTAAACAAAGACTTGGGGTCATCTCCTGTTCTCGGGTGTCGCTCTCTAATTTCGGCCTTGTAGCCTAGGCTTACTTTGGATCGGCTTGAGCGACGTCAGACAGAATAGTAATAACCTGCTGCTCTATTTACGCGAGTAATACTTTATGTATTAGGCTTCCTTCTGTCAAGCGCTTTTTCTTAGGCTTTCATCGTTGATTCTGGCTTCGATAATTGTTGCGACTTTTTCTCTTTCATGAGCCTCGTTGTGGTATCATTCCTTAGGGAATTTACTTTATGATGATGGTTATGCTATCCGCTGGTTGGATTGTTGCGATATCGATAGGAGGGGCTCTCGCTCTAGCCGGCGTTTTCGTGACTCTCTACTTCACCCTTTTCAAGCACCTTGCGTTGAAGAAATCCGCGAAAGGCCTCATGATGCGCTTTGAGAAGAGCCATGCGGTGCTTTTAGGACAGGATTACCAATACATCAAACGGCTCGAGATAATTTCCTCGATGAATCTGACCTACGTCCAGGATTTCGTTGAATACAATCGCCGTTTCAAGGATATACGCGATGTTTTGGACGCCAACGCCCAGGCTAGCGTCAACACGATGCAGGATTTTATTTCCGAGCGCCGTTTCGGCGAACTCAAGTCAATGCTTCCGAATTTCAAGAAGAGCATCGATGATTATGAGAGTTCCGTCACTAGCCTCGACCATGCCCTCAAGCATAAATTCCAGGAAGAGGAAGTCTGCCGTCAGCTCGCGGTTTCCGAGCGTGAGCGCTTCAGGGCCGCGAAACAGTCTTATTACACGAAACAGGGCGATCTGACTTTGGTCAGCAATTCCGTCAATGCCATCTTCCGGAAAATCGAATCGCTTTTCGATGAGGTTGAGACCGACATCGAGAATGCCCGTTATTCAAACGCCAAGTCTACTTTGACGACCCAAATCGCCCCGATCACCGACTCTTTGTCGCATGCTCTCACCAATTTGCCAGGCCTTTGCCTCAGCGTGACCATCATTTTGCCTGAGAAGCTTTCCCGCCTTTCGCACCGTTACGATGAGATGAACGAGGACAAATACCCCCTTTATCACATTCTCACAAAAAACGATTTGAACATGATTGATGATCGGCTCTCGAAAATCGCCGCTCAAATCCAAAGCTTCAATCTCAAAGGAATGAGCGAGGCGCTTGATGAAATAACGGAGAAAATCAAGCGGTATGAAGAAGCTCTCGACAAAGAAGTTAAGGCAAGAGAGCGCTTCGAGAAAGAGAATAGCGAGGTGAGCAAAGAGGAAGTTACGCTCGAATCAACTTTCATCAATCTCTGCCATTCTAGGCCGACGCTCAAGAAATATTACCTTTTCGACAAAGAGGAGCAAAAACTCGTCGATGACATAACCGATGCCATAAATAAAGCCGGGGCGAGCAAGCGCTCGCTCGACACCTACGTCAATAGCGGTGTCTACCAGCCTTATTCCTTTTTGCTAGAGAAAATGGACAATCTCAAGGAGCGAAATCTCGAGGCCTCAAAGTCGATAAATGCGCTCAAAGACTATCTCTCATCGCTCAAAAACGACACCGAGGAAGCGCGAAACGACCTTTCTTCTTATTACAAAAACCTGCGTCAAGTCGAGATAGACGTCAGAAAAATCAATATCGAAGCCGTCAGCAAACGTTATGAGGGCGATTTTTCCGCCATTCATGAGCATCTCAACGCCATGAGCGCCCTTCTTTACGCTCAGCCAATCGATGTATCTAAAGTGCGAGTGGCTCATGCCGAGCTTAAGAAGATAGGCGATGCCACTTTCGCCTCAATCAACCAAACGAAAAAGGATTTAGACCTCGCCGAGTCCACGATCGTGATGATGAATCGGCGACGCAACAGCAATGAGATGATCAATTCATTGCTTTCCCAATCAGAGCGTCTTTTCTACAGCGGCGATTTCAAACAGGCTTACGAAATCGCTTTGGAGAGCAAGCGCAGCAACAAAGGCGCCCAATGATATGATTTATTTCGATAATGCGGCAACAACACGTGCCGATAAGGAGGTTTTGTCTGCTTTTGCGATGGCTAGCGAAACCTATTTCGGGAACAGCGAATCCAATCACGCCGTCGGACTCGCTTCCTCTAGGGCTTTGGAAGAGGCGAGAAAAAGCATCCTCGCCTTATTCGGGATCGAGAGAACCCATTCTCTTCTTTTCGTAAGCGGAGCAAGCGAAGCAAACAATCTCGCCTTGAAAGGGACGGCGATGCGTTATCAAAACCGGGGGAAGAAGATCCTTGTCTCACCCGTTGAGCATCCAAGCGTCAATAAACCGCTTGAGGAACTCGCCTCTTATGCCGGCTTTTCAATCGTCAAAATGCCAGTCGACAAATTCGGATGCGTTTCCTTAAACGATATCTCTTCGCTTATCGACAAAGACACGATCATCGTGAGCGTGATGGCTGTCAATAATGAGCTTGGGTCCGCGAACGATATCGCATCTATCGCCAAAATCGTGCACGGCTATCCGAAATGCTTTTTCCATGTCGATGCCACTCAAGCCGTTACGAAAATAGATCTTCCATACAAAGACATCGATCTTTGCTCTTTTTCCGCCCATAAGTTCGGCGGGCTCAAAGGAGAGGGGGCTTTGCTATACAAAAAGACGATGTCTTTCTTTTCCTTAATCGCAGGGGGAGAGCAAGAAGGGGGGTTCCGGGCTGGAACGGTCGATGTCGCTGGCGCCGTAGCGATGGAAAAAGCCCTCGAAATCGCTTTGCTTCATCGCGAAGCAAATTACCAAAACGCCAAAAAGATATACGAATATCTCCGTTCTTACTTTTTGTCAGATTCTGAGCAATACAGCGTTCATTCCGCGGAAATCTCCGCAAAACAGACGCCTTTTGTCTTAAATGTGGGATTCAAGAAAAAGAAAGCCTCTGTGATCGTGGAGGCTCTATCCAATCGCGATATCTATGTCTCAAGCGTCTCGGCTTGCTCATCGAAAGAGGCGCACGCTTCCTCCGTCCTTCTAGGGTGCGGATATTCTTTGGAAGAGGCAAGCAACAGCATCCGCCTTTCTTTCTCGCTTGATAATACCCTCGATGAAGCGAAGGAGTTCGTTGCTACTTTAAGCAAAATCATGAAGGAGGTAATCGATAGATGAAGTGCGAAATGATCATGGTGCATTATGGGGAGCTCGGCACCAAAGGCGACAACAGGAAGTTGTTCATAAATCAGTTGAATAGGAATATCCGCGATGCGTTAAGAGGCTATGAAGGGGTGACTGTTTCTTGTGACCGCGACCATACTTACGTAAGTTTAAGCGAAGGCAACGAAGAAGAAGTGCTTAATCGGCTCGAAGAAGTAAGCGGAATCCAACGCCTCTCTTTGGTTTATAAATGCAGCAAAGACTTTTCCGATATCGCGGAAACATCTCTTTCCTTGATCAAGAAAGAAAGCGGAAAGAGCTTCAAAGTCGAGGCTAAACGCGCCGATAAAAGCTATCCGCTTGATAGTTACGGCATCGCTAGAGAAGTAGGGGGATACATCCTTGAGCGCACCCCGCTTGAAGTCGATGTCCATAATCCCGATATCAAACTCAGCATCGATTTGCGGAAAGATGCCGCCTATATCAGCTGTCACTCTTACCCTGGGGCTGGCGGATATCCTCTTGGCATGAACGGCAAAGTCATGATGCTCCTTTCCGGCGGCATCGATTCGCCAGTCGCTTCTTATGCCCTTCTTCGTAGGGGCGTTAGAATCGAATGCATCCATTTTGCGGCTCCACCATATACTTCAAGCGCCGTTTTGGAGAAACTTGAGGATATCATCAAGGCTCTTTCCGTCTATCAAAGGGAGATAAAGCTCAATATCATCCCTTTCACCAAGCTCCAAGAAGCGATTTACGCTCACGTCGATGAGCCGTATTGCATCACCATCATGCGTAGGATGATGGTGAGAATCGCCACCGATTTAGCCAAAAAAGACCATTGCTTAGGTATTGCGACAGGGGAATCCATCGGGCAAGTGGCAAGCCAAACCCTAGATTCGATGATCGCTATCAACGAGGTGAGCAATTTCCCGATTATCCGCCCTCTTGCGGTGAGTGACAAAATAACGATTATCGACACCGCCAAAAGAATCGGGACTTATGAAATATCCATCCGCCCATTCGAGGATTGCTGCACGATTTTCGCTCCCAAGAAGCCAAAGACGAAACCCAAAGCGGATGAATGCCGTTTCTTTGAGAGCAAGTGGGATTTTGCGCCGATGGTGGAGGAGTGCGTCAATAATGTTGA
>CAVHTL010000033.1:0-3445 GCA_963638955.1 bacterium | reverse complement strand
ATCCTTTATGTCGATGGCGTGGAGAAAGAATTCAAGAAAGACTGAATTTTGCTTGAACAAGCGTGAATTGCCTGATGACGCTTTCGATATATTGGAGATTAAGCCAAGCGGCCCGAGGTGGTTTTGGTATTTGATTCAGCGTAATTGGGCTTTTCTCTTTCAATCTCATATCCATAGCCTTTTATGAAGCAAAGAGCGTTTGAGTTTCTTTCTAACTTGCGATTCATTTGAGAGAGCTTCCTCGAAGAGTTCGCTTTTTATGGAATAGAAGAGCCAAAATCAGCCAAATAGAAAAGCGTAGCTATTAGTTACGATAGCTACGCTTTTTAATCCGTTAGGATTTGCTTGTGACGCCTTTTATGAATATCGCCTTATTTCGAGGCTTTTTTGGCAGTCTCGACGAGTTTGCTGAATGCGGCTGGATCGTTGATCGCTAGCTCGGAGAGCATCTTGCGGTTGATGGAGATGCCGCTCTTTTTGAGGCCATCCATGAATTTCGAATAGCTGATATCGTTCACGCGGCAAGCGGCATTGATACGCTTGATCCAGAGCTTGCGGAAATCGCGTTTGATCTCACGGCGGGAGACGTAGCTATAGCGAAGGCTATGAAGCACTTGCTCTTTGGCGGTCTTGAATAAGAGGTGCTTGCTGCCGAAATAACCTTCGGCGCGGTTTAAGATTTTCTTGCGGCGAGCTCTCGTCGCAACACTTCCTTTGACTCTCATTGATCTATCTCCTCATTACTTGGCCTTGTAGTTGATCATGTCGCGGATACGTGGCATGTCGACTGGATTGACATAGGTAGCCATCGCCAAGTGTTTCTTCTGCTTGCGCGATTTTCTTGGGGCTAAATGTCCCATATAAGCGTGCTTTCTTTTGATTTTACCGGTTCCGGTGACTTTGATACGCTTCATCAAAGCTCTGTTGCTCTTCATTTTCGGCATAAGAATTCCTCCTATTTCTTTTTGCTTGGCGCCAAGATCGAGTTGTACCATTTGCCTTCCCAATAAGGGGCTTTGTCGATGGATGCGATATCGGCGAGCTGGTCAACAAACCTTTTCATAACATCTTCTCCGACTTCCTTGTGGGACATTTGACGTCCGCGGAAGACGACGCAGACCTGCACCTTATCGCCATCCTCGATGAATTTGCGGGCTTGGCGGGCTTTGGTGTCAAGATCATGAACGCCGATTTGCGGCGTAAGCTGGATTTGCTTCATTTCCGTCCGCTGCTGGTTTTTCCTGGCTTCTTTGGCTGCCTTCTCTTTTTCGTAGCGAAGTTTGCCGTAGTTGCAGATTTTGCAGACTGGCGGATTGGCGTTTGGGGCGACGCAATAGAGATCTAAGTCGTAGCGCATCGCGAGTTCGTTCGCGGCTCTCGAGCTCATTCTCCCAAGCTGTTCGCCTGTTGGGCCAATGACGAGGACTTCCGGGTAGCGGATGTGCTCATTGATGGGGTCGAAGCGTTTTTCAGGACGTCGGTTGTTCGAGTTGAAGTATGCGATGATCTGTTCCTCCTAGAGAAATAAAATAGAGCGGCCTTTCGCGCCACTCCAACCATGATATACCTATTGTTTGGTAGCCATGAGCCAATTCTTGAAGGAAGAATCTGGCGAGTCTTGCGAACTGCTTTCTACTTTATCGACGCGGTTATTATCCTCTTGCCCCAGTGGCTTTGCAACGGAAAAATGGGCAACATCGCTCTATTGGAACCAGTATTTTGGCAAAAGAGCGATTGCCGGTGCCTTTTTTAGAGATGTTGCCGGCGATTGAAAGGGCTAACAATCATAAAATTCTTCTTTTTCCTCTCTCACTCAAGCATAATGAGGGACGTTTAATTTATGTTTTCTTGGTATCAGGTTGCATTTTGGACCATGACCCTTGGAGGGCTTGGGCTTTTTCTTTACGGCATCACTTCTCTTTCTTCGACCCTCAAAAGGATGGCTTCTGGCAAGCTTTCCAATTGGATCCATAAGCTCAGCAAAAACCCTTTTACGGGCTTTTTGGCCGGCGCTGGATTCACGGCCGTCATCCAGTCTAGCGGAGGCACGAGCGCCTTGACGATCGGGCTTGTGAGAGCTGGCGTTCTGACTTTCGTTCAGGCTGCCGCCGTCATCATCGGGGCGAATGTAGGGACGACGATCACCGCCTTTATCGTTTCTATACCGCTCATGGAATATTTCCCGCTTATTCTTTTCATTGGCTCCGTTATCTTGCTATTTGCCACCAAGAAGAAGTGGACGGATATCGGAGAACTCGCTTTTGCTTTGGGCGCTCTTTTCCTCGGCTTATGGATCATGGAGCTTTATTTATCGACGATTGCTGAGGAATCATGGTTCATTTCTCTTTTCTCTGCTCTCAACGACCATCCTTGGCTTGGCCTTCTTATCGGCATCGTTGCCACAGTCTGCATCCAGTCTTCAAGCGCCGTGGTCGGCGTCGTGCAGGGGCTATATGCCGTCAGCGCTGGCGTCTCTATTTCTCTCTTTGGTATTTTGCCAGTCCTATTCGGAGCGAATATCGGCACGACATCGACTGCCTTATTTGCCTCTTTAGGAGGGAGCAAAGAGAGCAAGAAAGTGGCTATTTTCCATCTTCTTTTCAACGTGGTCGGGGCTTTCTTGTTCATGGGGATTATCTTCATCCCGCCAATCCGCAATTGGCTCAGCACCCCTTCATATTGGGGAGAGCAATTATCCGATGGCTCTTTTTCCTGGTACCTCCCGCCGATGATTCAGGTCGCTTTATGCCATCTCTTCTTCAATTTGGCGACAGGCCTTATCTTCTTCTGCTTCTTGACGCCGGTCACTGACCTCATCAACAAGATGATCCCTTCCGACCGGAAAAGAGTCATCGCGGCTCTTGAACCGCTTGATGATGTATTGATGCATGATTTCCCTTCCGAAGGTCTTGCCCTAGCAAAAAAGCGCACCCTCACGATGTTCTCTTATGACAAAATGATGTTTGAGACCATCAAGGACTATCTCGAGAATAGTCGCGATGAGGACGCGGAATTCGGGCTCAATCTCGAGGCCAGCATCGATTTGATCGACCGCCAGCTCAACGAATACCTATCTAGGTGCGACAAAACGAACCTCTCCGAGAAAGACATCGCGCTTCTATTAAGCGTTCTCAAAGCGAGCAAAGACATCGAGCGTATTGGGGATTACGGGGAGAATCTCATCAATTTCTTCTCCCATATAAAAGAAAAGAAAGAATCGCTTACCGAGGAAGAGAAAGCCTTCTTTTTAAAGGTCAGCGACAAAGCGATAACCTTCATCGACAAAACGATCGAGGTTTACGAAAAAGAGAGCAAAAAGCTCGGCCTCAAGGTCATTCAGGAGCGCCGCCGTTTCCTTGTGGAGCTCGATAAGGCCACCGATGATCATTTCGCGGAAGAGGGGAGCGTCAGCGGCACAATCTCCAACCGCTACACCGAGCTAGTG
>CAVHTL010000032.1:0-13351 GCA_963638955.1 bacterium | reverse complement strand
GCTTTTGCCTGAGCCGTGTCTTTTATTTCTATTCGATAGACATGTTTCTCGGCCTCATAGAAATATTTGTAGCGGCCTTCGATGAGTCTATCTTCGAGTTCTTTAGACTTGTGAGAATACGCAATCAGATAATCGTGGCTATAGGTATTCTTTAATTCATTTGGAGTGCCTTCTGCAATGATTTTGCCATGATTCATGATAACGACATATGTCGCCAAATCGGATTCTTCAAGGTAATGCGTCGTAAGGAAAACGGTCATTCCGGTCTCGCGGCGGATTTTGTCTATAAGCTCCCAAACGACTTGCCTGGTTTTTGGGTCCAAGCCGGTTGTTGGCTCATCGAGAATCAAGAACTTAGGGGCGTGGACTATGGCGCGAGCGATATCGACTCTTCTACGTTGACCCCCGGATAAGGTACCTACCTTTTGATTGAGGATCTGCCCCAAATCGAGAAGGTGAATGATATCGTCTAGCTTTTTTTCGGCAACCTTCTTCGGCATAGAATAGAAAGCGGTTCTGATTTTCAGATTGTCTAAGACGGTGAGCATGCTATCCAAAACAGAATTTTGAAAAACGACGCCGATGAGGTTTTTGATGGCTAAACGGTCATGATCAAGGTCGTACCCCTCAAGTGCGATTTTGCCTTCAGTCTTATCTAAAATCGAGCAGATAATGTTGATTGTTGTGGACTTGCCAGCCCCGTTCACGCCAAGAAAGGCGAACAATGAGCCTCGTTTCACCTTAAAGGATATGTGGTCGACCGCCACCTTCCCGTTCGAATAGACCTTCACTAAGTCCTTAACGTCTAAAGCAACATCTTCCTCTTTCAGCGTTTTTTTACTTTCCATCATCATTACCCCTTATGTTCCGTTGCACTTTGACCCAACCTTTTTTCTTTTTCGGAGGGGCCATCATCGAGAATCCATAAACAATTAAATATAACGGGAAGAGGAAAACCATGGGTATGAGCTCCCATTTGCTCTTCGCGCCGAACTTATCGTATTCCTTGAGAGCGAAAACCAAAACCTGCACGACCCCGAAAAGGAAATAAAGAACGGCAATCACGCCGATGAATGAATAAACCGTGTTCCATAAAACGGTCGAAAAATAAGCTTGGGAGAACATTGATAATTCGAAAGCGCCATTCATCGCAAAGCCAGCAAAAAGAAAGAAATAAACGTAATAGGCAAAAAGCCAAATGAACATCGGGCCTCCGACAAAAAGCCAAATATAGGTCAAAAAAGTCTCCAGCAACGAAAGATTGCCGGTTTTGAAGAAGAGCGGCAGCATCTTGCGTGTTTTGCTCTTGAAGAGGATCTTGTTGCCTTTCGAAATTCGCGCGTTGCGCCCTGCGGTGACAGCTCCGCTTGAAGGCATGTCTTCATAGACGACAGCCTCTTCGACCATGTGGGCCTTTCTTCCTTCCAAAATACGGTTAAAGCAGAATTCTGTGTCGTCACTTATGGTGTGGCAATCATATCCACCAGTCTCCAATAGCATCCTCCTCGACATCATGGCTCCCGCTCCGTTTACATGAGCGCTCAAATGGAGGGCTTCCTTGCCTCTTCCGCCAAAACGCGAATCGAAGGCGTAAAAATAGGCACAGGCTTTGGTGAAGAAATTTTGGGTTCCGTTCAGCCCGCCTTCATACGGGCGAGCGAAATCAACGCCCGACTGATATGCGTCATTCATGAGAGAGGAAAAATCGCGACTGATATGGTTGTCGGCATCAAGATGAATGATAAGTTCCGCGCTTTGGTCGTTTTTCAAAATGTAATCTACGCCATATGCGAGAGGATAGGCCGCCATATGATGAGCTGGGTCTGGATCATCGAGCTTCAAAACGATGGCTCCTCCCTTTTTTGCGAGTTCATACGTATCGTCTTTGCAGTTGTTCGCCACGACGTAAACATCGAATAGTTCTCTAGGATAATCTTGGTTCGCAAGCAGATGCTCAACGGTCGAGAAGATAACGTCAGCTTCATTGCACGCTGGGATAAGGTAGGCTATTCTGGCTTTTTTCGCCGACTTCGGATATGTGATTTTTTTATGGAAAAGAGCGGCAAGAATTTCCACGATCTGAACAAGAATCAGGAGGCCAAAAAAAGCAATCGCAACATAGTTGACGATGCTCAATACGCGATAAAGTACTTCGTACCACATAGATTATACAAACAATATAGTAATACGTGGCCTTCCTTTTGCCTAGTCAATGTGGGGACAAAAACCAACTTAAAAATACTTTGGATTCGCAATTAAACAAAACGTCTTAAAATGGCTAAAAATCGGCGTTTTTCATTTTGCCTCTATTGTAGGCGGAGCAACTCAATATCTCAGGATTTCGTCGAGAGTAGAGATTTTTTCGTTTTCGTATCCCTTATATTCGCTTTTCCGGTCAAGCAAAATTCCCTCTACTCCCGCATTTGAGGCCGTAAGAGGGTCCTGAAGAGAGTCGCCGATATACAAAATCTGATTTTTCGTGACGTTTTTGTAGGGGATAATCGCATCGAGGATTGGATCGGCGAATGGCTTTGGCCTTCTATTTGCAGAAGCGCCAATAACGCTATCGAAGCAGGAAGCAATCGAATAACGTTCCAGCACAAGGCGAATGTGTTTGGGGGAATTTCCGCTTACAATAGCAAGCTTCTTTCCTCGTCTATGGAGCTCCTTTATCGTAGGGATGGCATCTTCGTACACGATTATTTTGTCGAGGTTCCTTGGCTCATCGATCGCTATATCGATGGTGTCGATAACCTTTCTTGTCTCTTCTGGCGAAAGATTGCGCCTCGCGCAGGAATCGACAAGCGCTTCATGCATGAAAACGGCAGCATCTTCAGCCGTAACTTTTTCGCCGACTTCAGCGAAGCCTTCTTGGTAAACGCCGATGAGGGAAGGATAACTATCGACAAGCGTTCCATCGAAATCGAACAAATAGACCTCGTATTCTTTCATTTGTTTAACCCTGCCTTTATCTCCAATATGACATCGCGTATTTGCGCCGCCCGCTCGAAGTCGAATTGCTTCGCGGCCTGCTTCATCTCTTTTTCGAGTTCTTTAATCTTCTTTTCTATTTCGCTGCGTGAGCTATGGGCTCCGAGGGATTTTATCAAAGATTCATTCAGAGAGTCATTGTTGGATAAAGGCGGTCTTATCTCTTTTACGATCGTCGTCGGAATGATTCCGTATTCCTCGTTATAGGCCTTTTGAATCGAACGCCTTCTGTTTGTCTCGGTTATGGCCTCATTCATGGAATCGGTCATGTTGTCGGCGTACATGATGACTTTACCGTTCTCGTTCCTCGCAGCGCGGCCGATTATTTGGATAAGCGAAGTCGTGCTTCTTAAAAAGCCTTCCTTGTCAGCATCAAGAATGCAAATTAAAGAGACTTCAGGTATGTCTAATCCTTCTCTCAGCAAGTTTATTCCAACGAGCACATCGAATTTGCCTTTGCGGAGCTGATAGATTATCTCCGTTCTTTCCAAGGTCTTTGTCTCGTTATGCAAATATGTGACCTTTATCCCTTCGCCCCTTAAAAACGCGGTGAGATCTTCAGCCATCTTGATCGTCAAAGTTACGACCATGACGCGCTCATTCTTTTTGATTCGCTCCTTTATTTCATATAGCAAATCGTCAACTTGACCAGTCTCTTTTCTGACCTCAATTACAGGATCAAGCAAGCCTGTAGGCCTGATTATTTGCTCTGCCACCTCATGATTTGCTTTATCTAGTTCGTATTCTCCTGGCGTGGCGGAAGTACAAACTACACTGGAAGGCATGAGGGACTCGAATTCTGCGAAATTGAGTGGTCTGTTGTCTAAAGCGCTAGGAAGGCGGAAGCCGTAATCAACAAGCGTCTGCTTTCTCGATCGGTCACCATTGAACATCCCTCTTATTTGCGGGATCGTGACATGGGACTCGTCGATAAGCATCAAAAAATCCTTCGGGAAATAATCAAGAAGCGTCCAAGGCCTTTGCCCTGGAGCTCGTTTATCGATATGGCGAGAATAATTCTCGATACCTGGACAGCGCCCGAATTCAAGCAGGGAGTCGATGTCTTGACGCGTTCTCATCTCAAGGCGCTCGGCCTCAAGCAACTTGCCTTCACTTTTAAAGGTTTTTAAACGTTCCTCGAGCTCATCTTTGATGCTGACGCAAGCTTCCTCAATCCTTTTCTTGGTCGACGCGTGATCATAAGCAGGGTATATCGGATAGGTAAGGTAGCGATTTTTGATTTCGCCGGAAACTCTGTCAATGGCAGAAATGTGCTCTACCTCGTCCCCAAAGCAGTCGAGGCGAATGAAATACTCGTTCGTGCTCATCGGCGCGATGTCGATGATATCGCCATGCACTCTGAAAGTTCCTGGAGCGATGTCGATGTTGTCGCGTTTGAATTGTGCTTCGATTAAGCGCTGGAAAAGAACTTTCCTATCGATCGTTTCTCCTTGATGGATATCGAAAACCAAACCTCTATATTCCTCAGGATCGCTCAAACCGTAAATCGCCGCAACGGAAGCTACGACAATCGTATCGTTTCTCTCGATCACGGAATTGACGGCGCTGGTGCGCATCATTTCGATTTCATCATTCATCATCGCGTTTTTCTCGATGTAGGTATCGGTCTTCGGCACATAAGCCTCTGGCTGATAGAAATCAAAATTAGAGACGAAATATTCGACACGGTTGTTGGGGAAGAGCTCTTTGAATTCGCCATAAAGCTGAGAAGCCAATGTTTTGTTGTGAACCAAAACGAGTGTCGGCTTATTGAGTTCTTTTACGATATTTGCGTCAGTAAATGTCTTGCCAGTCCCAGTGGCCCCCAAGATGACTTGAATTTGTTTTTTCTTATTTATTCCTTCGAGTATTTTTTTAATAGCGGCTGGCTGATCGCCGGTAGGTTTATACGGCGAAACAATCTCGAAAGGGTGGGAGTAATCCATTATTCGTTACCTGCACCACTATCTTCATTATTCGAATTTTGAGGAGCGTTTTGCGGTTGATTTTCAGTATTTTTGATATTTATGTCGATATGCTTTCTTTTGAAAAAACGCGGAGAATGACTTCTAACCATCAAAGGCTCAAACCCTTCGCCGTTTATGGCTTTCGCAGTCGTGATTGACATAAAGGCTTTGGGGTCGACATTCGCCACAAGCTGACGAAGTTCGGCTTGCTCTTCGTGATAAATAACAACACGAATCATTTTCCTTCTTTCGCCTGTGTATCCGCCCACAGCGTCGATGATGGTGGTGGCATGTTCCATCTCCTCATGGATGTATGCTTTGATTTCTTCCACTTTATCGCTGATGATGTCAACAATGACATATGAGTTCATTGATATATAGATGTATTGAACGGCGAGGGCGCAGGCAAAAGCCGAAAGGATTCCAATTAGCCCCGAAACGATGTTGCGGAAGATGAAGATGCCGACGATGACCAAAGTCGCGTCGATGATAAAGCCCGATACATCTTGCTTGATGTCGCTGTATTTGGCAACGATCCCGCTTATGACGTCCAGTCCTCCGGTTGAACCGTTGCCTAAATACCCCAAAGCAACTCCGGTCCCAACAAGCGCTCCGCCGAAAAGAGCCGCCAAAATGGAGTAACCGATGTCACCGTTCGCGACTTCTTGATACATGGTAGAAAGGCCTAAATGGCTTCCTATGTCTAGCCACATAAACAAAGCAAAAATTGCTGGGTAGACTAGTGAAGCAAAAGCTGTTTTTGCCGCAAATTCCTTGCCTAAGACCAAGAATCCGACGATGAGAAGCACGACTTGGACGATTGCCACGACCATAGAGTTGGTATCGAAACCTAGTATGGGTTCCAAATAATGGTTCGCGATAATACCAATTGATGCAACTCCGCCGCTTACGATATTGCAGGGGGTAATAAAAGCGGCATCGCCGAAAGAGAGAACGATGCAGGCGAGCAGCACCAAAGAATAGTTGCGGAGAAGGCGAAGCTTGTCCGCTTTGCTCAATTTTTGCCTATTTTTTAGCAACGACATTTTTGCGACTCTCCATCTCTAAATATGCGTAGAGGAAACGTTCGATGTCTCCATCCATTACGCCATTGACATCGGATGTTTCTTCTCCGGTTCTGTGATCTTTGACCATGGTATAGGGGCAAAATACGTAACTTCGAATTTGCGACCCCCACTCAATGTTCTTCTGCTCACCGACGATGGATTTCATTTGAGCATCGCGCTCCTCGACTTTCTTTTGCATGAGTTTATCGCGAAGCATTTCCATACATGTCGCTTTGTTCATGAGCTGGCTGCGCTCAATTTCGCATTGCACCACGATGCCGGATGGCAAATGCGTAATGCGGACGGCGCTTGAGACTTTGTTGACGTTTTGCCCGCCTGCTCCACCACTTCTGAAAGTGTCGACTTTCAAATCCTCTGGCCTGATTTCAACATCGCTCACTTCCCCGAATTCAGGGACGAGGTTTACAGAGGCAAAAGAAGTATGCCTCCTTGCATTGGAGTCAAACGGAGAAATCCTAACGAGGCGATGAACGCCTTTCTCGCCTTTAAGCAATCCGTATGCATTGTGCCCGGAAATCTTCACGGTTGCGCTTTTTAATCCAGCCTCATCGCCGTCCTCGTAGGCTAGAACCTGCCATTTGAGTTTGTTTCTCTCACAATATCTCCCATACATTCTGAAAAGCATATCCGCCCAGTCTTGGGCTTCGGTGCCGCCAGCTCCAGGATGAATGTCGAGAGTGCAGTTCAAGGCATCAAATTCGCCAGAAAAGAGCAAAAGATTGCGCAACTCGGAGATATTCTTATCCAGGTCGGCTTCCATTATTTTGACGAGGTCGATCATCTCTTGATCATCAGATGAGGATGAAAGCAAGTCGGACAAATCTTTGTAATCCGATTGTATCCTTTTATATGACTCGACTTTCTTGCGAGCATCAGCAAGCTCGTTCACGACAAGCAGCGCTGCCCTTTGGTCATTCCAAAAACCATCTTGATTTTGTTTTTCGTCGAGTTCGGAGATTCTTTTCGTTAACGCGTCCAGGTCAAAGAGAATCACCGAGCTGCGAGACAAGAACGGATAATTTATCCGCTTTTTGTTTTAATTCGACTAGCTCTTCCATTTATTCCTTATTTTCCTTATTTATTGTCGGCTTCGGTTGGTTTTGCTTCGGCGCTTGGCTTTTCTTCGGCCGGTTTTTCGCTATTTTCAATAGGTTCTGGTTTAACCTCTTTTGCGGTTTCTTCCGGAGCTTCTGGTGCCTTCTTGACGATTTGCACGTTCAGAAGATTGAAAGCAGTGTCGACAGCGACTTTCTCGTTCATCTCACGGAAGAGGTCGTATCCTTCGTTGACGTAATCCTGGAGAGGATTTGTCTGAGCGTAACTACGGAGGTTGATACCCTCGCGGAGATGGGCCATCGTATCGATGTGTTTTTGCCAATTTCTATCAATGACGCTCAATGAAATTTGACGTTCGACTTGATCAGCGACCTCGTTTGGCCATTGCTTTCTCTTTTCTACGTATCTTCCATATAGCAGCTCGCCTAGGTCATATCCGCATTCTTCGGCTGCTGCCCCATCGAAAGCAGCCACGTTAAGGCTTCCTTCTGGCATGAAACGCGGCTCAACCAAACGCTTCAACGATTCCCCGGAGATTTCACCTATCGATGAATCTGGGTCGACCGCTTTATTGGCCAAATAGTTGCCAGCTGTCGAGAAGAAGTCATGAACCATGTTCACGATATCTTCGGCAAAGAGTATGGAATCGCGCTTGTTGTAGATGATTTGCCTTTGCTTTGCCAAAACATCGTCGTAGTCTTTGAGGTTTTTGCGGATATCGAAGTTTTTGCCTTCGATTTGTTTCTGAGCATTCGTTACTGCATTGGTGAGCATTTTGTTCTCATAAGAGTCGTCCTGCAGGCTTTCCGTAAAGAGTTTGCGGAGATTTTCAGGCGCAAAACGTCTCATTAGATCGTCATCAAAGGAAACGAAGAAGCGGCTGTAACCAGGATCGCCTTGACGACCGGCGCGGCCACGAAGCTGGTTATCGATACGTCTAGATTCATGGCGCTCGGTCCCCAAAACGCACAAGCCGCCGAGTTCTTTTACGCCAGGCCCAAGTTTGATGTCGGTGCCACGTCCAGCCATGTTCGTGGCAAGGGTAACGGAGCCTTGCTCGCCAGCATGAGAGATGATTTCGGCCTCACGAGCCTGGTTTTTGGCGTTCAATACTTCGTGTGGGACTTTCGCTTCGTCGAGCAAATGCGAAATCTCCTCATTGCTTTCAACTGACACTGTACCGATAAGGATTGGCTGCCCTTTCGCATGGCGTTCTTGGATTTCTTTGACAAGCGCTTTCAGCTTGGCGTTATGAGTGGCGAAAATCAAATCAGTATCATCTATTCTCTGGACTGGGCGGTTTGGAGGAATAATCACGCATTTCATGTTATAGATAGTGTTGAATTCCTCTTCCTCGGTTTTGGCCGTACCGGTCATGCCGGAAAGCTTGTGGTAGAGGCGGAAGAAATTCTGATAGGTGATCGTCGCCATGACGGTCGTCTCTTGTTTGATTTCCACCCCTTCCTTGGCTTGAATGGCTTGCTGAAGCCCGTCATTATATTCACGACCCGGCATAATGCGGCCAGTGAATTGGTCGATTAATTGGATTTGACGGTTTTTGTCGACCATGTATTCCACGTCTCTTGCCATGATATAGTTAGCTTTAAGAGCTTGGTGGATGCGGTGTACGAGGTCTTGGTTCTCTGGGTCATAGAGATTCCGGATCCCAAACATTTTTTCGGCTTTTTCGTTGCCTGAATCGGTCAATGAGCAGGTCTTGTCTTTGACATCGATTTCGTAGTCGACGTCCTTTCTCAGATATTTGACGAATCTATCAGCCACTTGGTATTGGCTAGCAGGAGCGCGACTTCCGCCTGAGATGATGAGCGGGGTGCGAGATTCGTCGATCAAAATGGAGTCGGCTTCATCGACAATCGCATATTCAAGCCCGCGAAGAACGCGCCCACGAAGGTTTGGGGCCATGTTGTCGCGAAGATAATCGAAACCCAATTCGGAATTTGTTGTGTAAGTAATGTCGCAAGCATATGCCGCGCGCTTCTCCTCAGGGCTCTTTTTGGCAAGGTTCACGCCGACCGTTAATCCAAGCCAGCGATAGATTTGCCCCATCCATTCAGCGTCACGTTCGGCGAGATATTCGTTGACGGTGACAACATGAACGCCTTTGCCCGTCAAAGCATTCAAATAAACAGCCATCGTGGCGGTTAAAGTCTTGCCTTCACCAGTCCTCATCTCGGCGATGTCGCCATTATTCAAAACGAGGGCACCCATGATTTGCACTTTGAAAGGCTTTTGTTTCAAAACGCGCCATGCGGCTTCGCGGCAAACGGCGAAAGCTTCGTATTTGATTGATTCAATGGTTTCGCCTTTTTGAAGCCTATCTTGGAATTCTTTCGTTTTGGTAATGAGTTCTTCATCGCTCAATTTGCCCATGCTCTCTTCATAAGCAAGGATGTGTTCGGCCTCTCTTGCGTATTTATTGACTTCCCTTTGCTCAAGCCGGAAGAGTTTTTCGATAAAATTAGCCATTTTGTTACCTCAAACGAAAATCTTTTGAATTATACCCTTGCACGTAATTGTAAGCAATTACGACAAGTGCGTATGCGCCATTACCAGGATTTGAACCTCCTTGGCCCCTTGCTTTTTTAGTAGCGAGGCAGAGGCCAAAGAGGTGGCTCCGCTTGTCAATACGTCGTCGACGAAGAGGATTTTCTTCCCTCTGATTTTCGGTGAACCCCTGATTTTGATGTAGTCTTTGACCTTCAATCTGTCTTTGTATTTAAGATCGGCTTGCTTGACGTCCTTAGTCTTTTCTAGGCAATCGATAAAAGGAAGATTCAACACCTTAAACATCTCTTTCACGTGGGAGAATCCGCGCTTCTCTTCCCTAGTGTGATAACTAGGTGAATTTACTAAATAAAAACCATGAAAAATGAAGCGAAGAAGGGAGGATTGCTCACTCAAAAAAACAGGTGCCAATTCAATGTCGCCGCATCCTTTGAAAAGGAAGAGGAGATTCCTTATTTCCTCATTGTATTCATATAGGCTAGTGACCTTTATCCCCTTAATCTCGAATCGCTCAATCGAAGGGTTCATTTTATGGAAACAGCGTGAGCATATAAATCGCTCCTTTCCCCACAAAGAGGCAATCACGTTATCCTCAATATCCTTAAAGCAGATTTTACAAAAAGGTGTTGCAGAATTCGATTTCATGCTTTGCTTTCTCCATGGCTTTGTTAATGCGCGTCGACAAAAAGATTACCTCCCCGTCTGGAGCATCCATTTTTCTTCCTGCTCTCCCGGCGATTTGGATAAGGGTAGAAGAGGAGTAGACACGCTCATCGTCGCTTCCGAAAACGATGATTTGAAGATTCTTGATGGTAACCCCGCGCTCTAAAACAGAGGTCGTAACCAAATAGTCGTATTTTCCTTTTTTAAAGTCGTTTATGATCTCATCGCGTTTCTTCCTCGCACTGCTTACATAGTTACCATTTGCTTGGAAAATGCGGAGAAAATTAAAAATATCCCTGCAATTCTCTATCGTCGATACGAAGATAAAACACGGCTTTTTCTTTGCTTTGTATTCTTTTATCTTCTTTATCAAATATATCTTTTGAAGCAAAAGCGGTAGTCTTACAAAGCGAGGAACGGGAATTGGTTTCTTATGAAAGCGAGTACGCAATTCCACGATGTCGTGATTGGGCTTTTTGAACTCCTTGATTAAGGTTAAGGAAGGGGTTGCGCTCATCATGACGCAGGGACCTTTTTTCGATGATTCATACATCGCGATAAGCACGTCGTTTCCCTTGAAAGGAAAGGCGTCGATCTCATCCATGACAAGCAAGTCGAAATAATGAGGGTACCGATATAGCTGATGCGTAGTCAAAATCACTATGTCGCCCGCAAGATCGTATGTGTGCTCGCCATAAACGGCGACAACTTTATTCTCTGGAAACGCCTCCTTGATTCGCCAATATAATTCAATGACCACATCACGCCTGGGAAGAGCGAATCCAACTTGTTTCCCAGCGCGTAATGCCAAAGCGATTACGCCATAGCTGAGTTCGGTCTTGCCAGCTCCGCAAACAGCATAGACTAAAGTGTCTATTCCCATTAAATAATTTTGCTGAATTTTATCAGAAATTCTCTTTTGGTCCTCACTGAGAGGATAGTGAAGCGTGAGCGGGGCTTTGCTTGGTTTTACTTCAGAAGGAGGGGCTTTATCTCCAATAAAAGAGATGCATCTTCGGCAATATGGCTCGCCGTTTAAAAACCCGATGTATCGTTCGTCTTTGTTTCCACATTTTTCGCAAACGAAAGTACTCTCTTTCATCATCCATTAATAGGGTGGATTTCTCGTTTTTGCGAAAACGCCTATCTCGTGTGCCTTTATTTTCTTGTTTTTGTGACTCATCAATCTATTTGTGGGGCTACTAATCATGGCGATTCGTAGAAAATGTTCCTGAAGCGCCAAAAAAGCCTCTTCAAGCGTGACCCTTTTTGGAAGGGTGAAAACAGTTGGTAAATAGAAACGCTAGAACAAACTAAACCGGCAAACAAACCTGAAACAAAATCCAAAATGGCGTTAAGGCTGTTCTTTTATTTTTCAAGAGCTGCTATTTTTTCTATTCTTTTTTCATGGCGGCCACCTTCAAACGGAGTGGTCAAGAAGGCATCAACGCGAGTAAGAACATCTTCTGTTTTCATGAATCTTGCGCCAAAAGCAATCATGTTGGCGTTGTTGTGCTGACGAGTGAGTTTGCTGACCTCTAAATCGTAACCGATTCCGCATCGAATCCCTTTCACTTTGTTGGCGGCGATCGAAATGCCCTCGCCAGTTCCGCAACAAAGTATCCCGAAATCAGCTTTTTTATTTATTACGTCATGAGCAACTTTCGCTGCAAAGTCAGCGTAATCGCAGCTATCTTCACTATAAGTGCCCTCGTCGATCACGCTGTATCCTTCTTTTTCTAGGTGCTCTTTGATGGCTAGCTTTAGTTCTAAACCGGCATGATCAGACCCTAAGGAAATCTTCATTTTAAATTCCTCCAATATTCATCAATTTTTTCAAAAGGGATTGGCCCTTTTCGTATCAAAGTCAAAGAGTCGTCTTTGCTTAAATCGATAATCGTGCTAGGTGTCAACGACACGCATTCGCCTTTTACGATACCAGCGCATTCTCCGTCGAATGAAGAAACAACTTCTTCATAGTAACGACTAGTTGCTTCGCCGCTTCTATTTGCGGAAGTCACCAAACACGGTTTCCCGATAGTCTTGAAAAGAGAGCGGATGTACTCGTCATCAGGCACTCTAATCCCTATGACTTCTGTCCCGAGCGTTACCCAGTTTGGAAGGCCTTCTCTCGCACGGACGAGCACCGTGAGCTCGCCTGGCAAAAATCTCTCCATGACTTTCTTCGCCTTATCGTCCGCTGAGCAATAAGAAAAAGCTTCGCTCAACGATGAGCACATCAAAGAGAAGGGTTTGTTCGGCGGTCTCCTTTTGATTTCGACCATTCTCTTAAAAGCCGATTCATTGTCGAAAATGCAACCCAATCCGTAAACAGTTTCCGTCGGAAATGCGAGGATTTCGCCGTTTCGTACGATTTCTGCAGCGTTTTCTATTTCGTTCTCATCAAATTTAATCGTTTTCATTTTTATCCTTCAAAAACACAAACAAAAACCGAGTGAATCCGTTTAAATCATCAACGAATTCATATTCATAATCTTCAAGATATTTGCTCATTAGTCCAGTAAGCCAATCGATCAAGTCAGGCGAGATTTCAAGCGCGATGAAAAGAGCGTGCTTTTTCACTTTCGAGGCCGAGGCGAATATTTTTTCATAGACGCTGTCATTTTTATCTAACCACAAGGCGCTGCCGGGTTCATAGTCGCGGACGGAAGCCTGAGCGTCTTCTTTGTTCAGAATATAAGGAGGATTGGAAACTATCACATCCAACTTTTGGCCTTTCTCGGTGAAGGGCGACAAGGCATCGCCTTCGATCGTTTCGATTGGCAAGAGATAAGAGTCGAAGTTCTTTTTGGCGACTTTCAAAGCGGCAGAAGAGACGTCGGTTGCGCTTATGAGCCAGTTCGGGAAAAACTGTTTCAAGGCAAGAGCGATGGCTCCGCTTCCCGTTCCTATGTCAGCGGCCACAAGATAATTTCTTGGATCGAAGTAATCGCGGATGCGCTCAGTGATAAGGGCCACAAGCTCTTCGGTCTCTCCTCTTGGTATAAGGACGTTTTCATCTACGTAAAGCTTGTTCTGCAAAAAGGAGGCCTCATGCAT
>CAVHTL010000031.1:11222-13501 GCA_963638955.1 bacterium | reverse complement strand
CTCTATAAGGGGCAGAAGAAGGCAGTGATGTGAAATTCAGGCGCAGTTCGGTGCGAAGCGGCTCTCTTTTTATCTCTAATGAAGGCGTCAAGAAATGATAAGAGGCGAAAACATCGTATATGTTCGGTATGCCAGTCCCAGCTCGATCAGCTGCCCTTATGAGACGAAGGTAATTCATGATGTTTTTGTTCCGCGGATCGCTTATCCCGCCTTTCTTTGCTTGTGGTAGCGATACCCCCATATCGCCAGAATTGACGATCGTAATGGATTTCCTGCTCTTTCTGATTGATATAGACGGGGCAAAAAGGTAGTTGTTGTTCGCCAAAGCGTTGCTCACGCCCTCAATTACGGCACGCTTGATATCATTGCCATCAACGTTACTGATACCGTTCAATTTAAAGGGGTTTGGCAGTTCTTTGATGATCCTGTTTTTGACTATGGAGAAAAAGGTCCATAGGTTGCAGTTATTTGAAAGATCGTCGCTCACTAAACGATAATCCCATCTGTCGCTCTCACTCGTTTTTTCGATATAGTCGAGGTGATAATTCGGTGCAAGAAGCAAAATATCGTCGATGTATCCGAAAAAGAGCACGGCTCCATTCGTGAGGCTTTCCTCTTCTTTTTCCTTTAGGAGAGCTCCGATGCGAAGAAGAAAATCATGGTCGGACAATCCGTGATATATATTGTTTGGCGATATGTAGTTCAAATAGTCGCGATACGATTTCAAAGAAGAGGAATCAACACGCGAATAATCAAAGCCATAAGGATTTCTCATCAAGGAAAAATCAACGCCCCTTCTTTCATCGAGCAGGATCGATATAGCCTCTTCGCTTAAGAGAAAATCCCCATCGCCGACCCTTTCGTAAGACAAAGAAAGATTTTTGTTGATATAAACCGGTTTGACTTCTCTCGGGGCTTCTTTGACGATGATTTTCATGATGGTTTTGTCGTCAATCGTCAACAAAGAGATATCTTCATCCTTCAACGCACAGTAGCTGACTTTCTCTTTTGAGTGTAAGGCAGCGATGAGATTGCGTTTTTGCTCTGAAGCGTTTTTTATTCCGACGATTTCATTCCTTTTGCCTTCTTTTATGCCTAGATATATGATTCCGCCTTCGGTATTGGAAAAAGACGAATAGGTCTCAAAGAAACTAGAAGGTATTTTCGTAGTCCCCTCCTCTTTAAGTTCGGTTTTCGCATCTTCCTTGAGATTCTCTAAATAAGCCAGCGTTTCTCCCATAAAAGTCATCCTTTCTGCGAATAGAATACAATTATTCTCCCGGAAAATCAATTATTCTCCCGGAAAATGGAATAATCTCCCGGAAAATCGATTATTCTCCCGGGAGAATATTGGAGAATAGGCACGAAAATGATGTTTTTGCCGACCTTTTACTCGATAAAAATACAGGTAGAATCGAACAAAATACGATTTGAGTCACGAAAAGGTCGATTCGGAAACTGTTGGGTCGATCGGTGTCTTCATTAAAGTGTTCTCGACGCCAATGCGTTTGGTTTCTCTAAGGCGGAAGAAGACTTGTCGCGAAGAAAAAAACAGGGCAATCTTCCTTCGGCTCTTGTATCATCTATGAACGTCATAAGACAAAGGCTAATCATGAACAAAACGAGAAAAAGATATTTGCTGCTCACTATGGCATTCGAAGCTCTTTTTCTCGTTTTTGCTTTTGTGGAGGCCCTTCTCCTGATTCGCGGATTTTCCTTTCTCTCGCCTTTATCGCTCAGCATGTTTTTCGTGTCCATATCGTTCTTGATTCTTGGTGCCATATTCACGTATTTCACGATGACCTCTGGCTTTTTCAACGTCTCTTCTCTCGTATTCACTAGCAAGAATAAAGTGTCGGTGGATGGATACGGTTATCGAGTTCTTGAATGGAAGATCGTAGACGTAAAGGAAGACGACGATTGCTTCATCGTCTCCCATAGCGGAAGGCTTCATTTTCGTATCGAAAAAAGCAAACTAGATCAAGAGACCATCTCCAAGTTAAGGGAATTTATCGGCAAGAAGTGATAAATCGCCCCTTTATCTAAAAACCGCGCACGCTTTGATCTTTTGCGGCTTTTGATTTCCATTCTAGGTCTATAGATTGGTGAGCGACCATTGAATCCGAAAAATTGACAAACACACTTCAGAAAATACGAAATGCAATTGGAACCATGTGATAAGCAAAACTAAATTATGGTTTTCTAATCCGCTGAGAGCTTAATGAAAGAAGGCGAGTCCACTTTGCTATACCAGGCTTTTGTTTCGAAAGGATATTCTT
>CAVHTL010000031.1:3797-11212 GCA_963638955.1 bacterium | reverse complement strand
AAAATTATATTCATCGTTCAACAAGGGGAACTAACAAATGAAAAAACCTTAATCATGATTCCTTTGGCCCTAACTACGTTGTTAGCGGCTTGTAGTGGCAATCAACCATCTTCTTCTTCGAGCCAAGAGTCATCATCCTCTAGCTATTCGAAAAGCGAATCGAGCAGCTCATCCTCATCTTCGTCAGTTGGAGAGTGGAGCGAAGAGCTCAAAGGCTTGATGAAACAATATTGCGGCGAGATTTTGCCCTATCCTGAAGGCAAACTCACCGGCAAGATCACTTATAGGGAAAGAGAAAGCGAGGACGGATCGACATATCTAGAGATTTACGACGAATCAACCTCTTTCACATTGGAAACGTATTATGAATCGCTCGAAACCGCTAAATGGAACATCGTCAGAGACTATTCAGGCAACGAGGTTAGAAGCGATACGAATGGCACAAAATTCGTTGAATCGGTAAAAACAAAAGACGATAAAGGATATGACATCGCCTATTTCTTTGAGGAAGGTTCGAGCAACGTCAAATCAGCCAATGTCATTTGGTGCTACAACAACCTCAGCTCTTCTTTGACTGAAGAAGCGTCGTGGTCGGAAGACGATGAGACCAATTTCGAAGATGGTTTGACTTACCTCTTGCCGTTCATGAAATTGGGATCGGATTATAGAACTAGCCGTTCTAGCGACGATCTTGTTTCTTTGTTCGATTACTGCGCAATCGATTTACGCAAAGAGTATGCGGATACTTTGTTGAAGGACGGTTTCGTTATTGAGGAAGAACAAAGCAAAGCGAATAAGGGTTACCTTTTGACCAAAAGGCTTGAGAACGGTTCGCTTATAATTGCGGCGCTCAATTACTCAAACGGCAATCTTTTCAGCTTCTGTTATGTCGCCAATAAAGAAAAATCGATGACGTGGCCTTCAGAAATCCTGACCGATATAGAAACTGCGGCAAAAACAGAAGTCATTCCGTTAGAATCCTCTTTCAAAGTCACTTCATACGAATATTACGTGAAGAACGGCATTGCCTATATTTTGGCTAAGACTGATTCTGAAGATCTTTACGATGAATATACTGAGCGCTTGGTTGACGCTGGCTATAAAGCAGATTCCGATAGTTATGGCGTATTTACCAACTGGGAGGAAAGCTTAAGCGTATATGTCGATTACGCTTACACCGAAGATTATGAGGAGTTGGAAGGCATCAAGTTGGTGATCGCGAATATCGCACCTTCCTCTTCTTATGCCTCTTCTTGGCCGAGCGATGTGATTTCCTCTTTCTTGGCCAAATTCGAAATAAACGTCGCTTGCCCAGTATTGGAGAATGTGCCAGACACCGGAAAGCAAATCAGATATAACGTCGTGGATGATCTTGCTGAGCGCACTCAATATTGGATTGATTACATAAAGGAAAACGCTTGGTGGATGGAAATCGATCCTTCGGATGAGGAAAAAGTCAAAGAAACTGCCTCCAAAATCGCTGCAGAGGAGATAGCGGTTTTCTTGGAATTCTTTGATGAAGAAGAAGAGGTTTATAAATCCTATTACGATCTTCTTTATAAAGCAGGCTGGCATTTGGATACATCAAACGGCCCTGCTCAATTCGAAGATCCGACTGGCGCTTTAGCAGTAAACATGTATAGATCTGGCAAAACAACGTCAATCAACGTTGCAATAGGAAGCAAAGAGATACATACGCCTGTATTTGAATTTGCGAAGAGCGAATTAACTCTCGGCTTAGGCACAGAAACCGCTTCAAACTTGAAAGTAGACATGTTGCCTTACGATGTTACCTATTCTTGCTCTGACACCACAGGAAAAGTGAGTGTAGATGAAGAAGGGACGATCACCATCGATGAAGAAGCAACCGTCGGCACGGTAGTCACCGTTACGGCCACAATGAACGTGCCAGGCGAAGAAACGGCACGCACAGCTTCACTCAAGGTCACCGTTGCCGAAAGAACCCCATATACATCAGCATCTGCCGCTGATGCAGTGGCGGATTTGCTTAACATCTATATGCCTCTCGGCGATGATGAAGAGCATTACGCGAATCACGACGAAAATGGAGACTGGATGGAATTCAACTGCGGCTATATGGAAGATCTGACTCTAGATTCTTTGAAGACGCTTATAGTCGAGCATCTCATCCCGACAGGATTCCTCGTGGCTAGCGAAGGCTGGGGGAAGGGCAAAGTCCAACCTGACGAGTACATTGACGTAACTTATGATTGCGAAATCATTAAATACGAAGCGGACGGAATCACTCTCACCTACTTAGTGTATTTGGCGGATGATACTTTGATGTTCCAAATAAAAGCCCTTTAAATTCTGAGTCGATACGGAAAATAGGCCGCCCAGGCGGCCTATTTTTGCTTTATCTTCGCTTTTCCTGAGCTTTAAGGCGTCTTGTCCGAAAGCGGTGAGCAGCCTCTCTTTTTCGCTGTGCGGCCATTTTTCAAAAGCCGATATTGCTTAGACTTCCCTTTGATGAAGCTCGCGATATTTTGATAGACGCGGCAGCGGATTGCGTTGATTGTTTGTCTGTTTTTTGGATGGTGAGAAAAAACGAGGGCGCCTAATCGCCTTATCGATACCTCAAGACGATAAAACCCGAGCTCTTTCAGCGATTGCCGAATTAGCCCGGGCTTTAAGGAAACAAAAGATGAAACGTCCGTAAAATGATATCTAACGAGAGTTTCTTACTTTGGCTTTACTGTTCTTTCTTCGCCAACTCTTCGAGCATCTTTTGCTCGTATTCTTGCTGTTTCGCTAAATGCTTCTCGGAAAGCTCTTTCTTCTTCTCGTCCCATTCTTTGCCGTGTAGCGGATAGAAATACATGGCGATGAAGGATAAAACGAGCAAAATGCCGGTGATGAGGAACCAGCAGATGAACAAGCCGTTTTTCGCTTGCATGCTTTGCGAGGCGTAATCGATGACGGAGATTGTCTTGCCCGTTATGGAATCGATTTCCTCTTTCTTGAGTTCGGCATTGAAGCCAAAGAAGCTCGTGAGCATGAGAGGGAATAAGGCCGTGGCGATAGAGCCGGCTGGCTTAGTGATCAAGGAATTGATGCCAGCGTACACCCCTTCTCTTCTTGAGCCATTGTCGACTTCGTCTTTGTCGATGACGTCCCCATTTACCATCGGGATCAGATACAATCCGCCCGCCAAACCGATTCCGCAGAGAAAGAAGGTGATGACCGACACGATGAAATATTGGCCAAGGAAGGCCCCAAGCAAACACCCAGCGCCCATTGTTCCGGTGAGAATCAGCATCTCGATGCGGAGGCCTAGCTTATTGCGGGTGAAATTGAAGAAGACGATGCCAAGAGCAAGCCCAACGGCAAGGGCGCCATATAAAACGATGATGGACGTTCCGCCTATCCAGCCATTGCCCGCTCCTTCTATCGCCCACATGCCAGAGACGTATGTGAGTCCGACCATAAGGGCGTTTTGGGCAAAGATTACCGTCCAAGAGACGACTTCGAAGAGGAGGAACGATTTGTTTTTGAGGCACATCTTGAGCCCTTCGAAGAATTTGGGCTGCTTCTCTTCGACGATATAGCCGTTCTCCTTGTAGAAGAAAGTGGAAGCGAAAACGATGGCTCCGCAGACAAGCCCCATCGCAGCCATGATGAGCGGGAAGATGGTGGCATTATGCTCAATGAGCTTATCAAGCTGCGAATTGAGGATCATCGGGGCGCCGAAATTGATGAGCGAGAAGAGGATATTGAAGAGGAATATCTTGTTTCTGGCTTTGTTGGTTACCGCCATCTCGTAAGGCATGACGTAAATGGCGGAGGCTATCGCGGTATAAAGAATGTCATAAAGGAATAAGCCGATGAGTTCCTGGAAGAAGAGGAGCCCTTGATTGACGCCAGCTCCTTGCAAGCACGGGAGCCACATGAGGGCATAGACTATCGCCATAAGCGGGGCGCCATATCTAATCCAGGGGATGCGCCGCCCGAGTTTAGAGTGCGTCCTATCGGCCAAGAAGCCGTAGATCGGGTCATTTAGGGCGTTCCAGATGCCGAAGATGATCCAGACGATCATGTTGAGGTTGGTGTCTAGCCCCAACTTGTTCACGAATAGGTACTGGAAGGCCGCTCCCTCTGCAAAAGCGCATAATAAGCCAGTCCCTGCGTTCGCCGCCCCGAGCCAGACGGCCGAGGAGGTTTTGACTTTTTCCTCTCTTAGAGGCAATGTTTCATTTTCCATATTTCTCCTTTTCTAGGATTTTGTTTATAAAACCCACGCATATCTCTTCATATGCTTGGGGGTTTACCTCGTATGAGCGCGCATGGATCGCGCCGGGAACGATATGTAGCTCCGTGTTTGTTTCTCTAGCCTCATATATCTCTTTGCCTTCGCTGGTCGGCACGTAATCGTCATCTTCGCCATGGAAGATGAGGACGGGAACATCGCTTTTCGCGATGGCTTTTTTTGGTGATACGTCTTTTATCGAGAAACCGTAAAAGGATTTGCAAACAAGATTCGCGCCAGGCAAGAAGAAAGAGGGGAAAGGGATATGCGACCTCTTCATGCGGTGAAGGAGGAGAGAGGAGAGATCGCTATAACCGCAATCATCGATGGCAAAGGCGATTTTGGGATTATATTCCAAAGAGGCGAGCACGCTTGCTGCCCCCATTGATTCGCCGTGTAGCCCGATTAAGGCATCATCTCCGTATTCCTTATGGCAATATTCGACCAAATCCGCGATATCTTGGCTCTCTTTATAGCCCATCGTGGTGAATTTCTCTTTGCTTTCACCGTGCCCTCTCTCATCGAAAAGGAGGATTGAGAATCCGTGCTTATAGAAGAACTGGGCATATTTGAGCGAGCCTTCTCTGTTCCAGCTATAGCCGTGAGCGATGATCATGATTTTCTTGTTGTCGCCATTTGGGGAGAAATCGCCTTCGACATAAGCTCCGTCTCTGGCTTTGATTGATATGGGTTTTCTTTCTAGATACCCCATATCGAGCGGGATTTGGCCTTTATCGACATCGACTTGATATGCTTCCTCTTTCGAAATCCTTTTCGGGTGCAATAAATAAGCATCCATCGATAAGGCGATGATGAAGTAGCCTAATAGAAGGAAGAAGGCGATAGAGAGAATGATGATGGCTATTAGCATGTTTATCTGATGATAAGGCGAATAAAGAGGACGATATATCTCTCTATCTTTGCTTCATCTTGTTAACTAGAGGAAATAATGCGCCGGAGAGTGGCCTTTTGCAAGGATAATAGCCTTTTATCCTCTCTTTATCGCTGACCCGCCTATTTCTTTTTCAAAGTGCGAATGAACGCTTAAATGGTGGATAGACCCTTACGAGCTCATGCTTACTTGCGACTCCGCTCCCGTCTTTCTAGCCTACGATACGAGAAACAGGAATACATAAGGATAGAAAGGCTTAAATCTTCGTTTTGTGTGAAAAAATACATTTTACGAAATCGTTTTGTGTTGTTTTTAACATTTTACGAAGATTTGCTGTATTATAGACAGGAGGTTACGCATATGGCTGATATCGAATTCAAAAGGAAGATATACGATGAGCTTCTATCCTGGAGCTTAGACGAAAATCGCCTCCCTTTGATCGTGGACGGGATGAGGCAAATCGGGAAGAGCTTCATCGTCAAGAAATTCGCCGATGCGCATTATGAGCATGTGATCGTTTACGATTTTCGCCACAAAGAGGGTTTAAGGGACGTCTTCAACGGCGATATCGACGTTGATTCCATTTTGAGGAAATCGAGCCCGTATTTCCCTTCGGAGACATTCCTTCCGCATAAGACCGTTTTGATCTTTGAGGAAATCAACGATTGTCCCCGGGCCCGCACTGCCCTAAAAAGTTTTGCCCTCGATAAACGCTTCGACGTCATTGCGACAGGCAGCTTGCTCGGAGTCATGAACTATCGGCGCAAAAGCAAAGTCGATGTGCCGACTGGCTACGAGAGAATAATCCATATGAAATCCATGGACTTTGAGGAATTTCTATGGGCCAACGGCCTCAAAGAAGAAGATGTTGAGGTATTGAAAAAGCATCTCGAAGAAAGGAAGGAGTTGCCAAAGGCGCTTCTTACCTATTACGAAAAGATGATCGAGAGATACGTCGTTATCGGCGGGATGCCAGAATCGGTCAAAATCTTCTTGAAGAGCAGCAATTACATAAAATCGCGCGAATATTTGATTGGACTTCTCAATGATTACCGAGTTGATTTTGGAAGATTCATCAACGATGCGGGGGAAGAGGAGATTGATTATTCGCTTCAGTCTAGACTCAATCGCCTTTTCTCCTCTATCCCAGTTCAGCTATCAAGAGAAAGCGATACGAGCAAATTCAAATACAGCGAAGTTAAAAAAGGCGGAAGAGCCGCCGAATTCGAGGATGCCTTCGAATGGCTCGAAAAAGCAGGGCTCCTTATAAGGTGCTTCAATCTCAAAGCCATCGAAAAACCATTATCGATGAACGCGACGAGAAACCATTTCAAGGCCTTTATGTCCGATATCGGGCTCTTGCTTGCCTCTTACCCTCTTTCCGTGTCGCAGGATTTTCTACGCGGGTCTTTAGGGGCGAGGAAAGGCGCGATATACGAGAATCTCGCCGCCACGATGATTGATAAGGCGGATTTGCCTCTATATTACTTTTCTAACGGATCAGAGCATCTGGAAATCGATTTTATCATCGAAAACGAAGATGGCATCGTCCTGCTTGAGGAAAAATCGACGAATGGCAAAATGGCTGCCTCGAAAGCTGTCATGGAGGGGGCTAGTCCTTATAAAGCAAGTGAGTGCTACAAGATTATGGGCGGCAATTTCGGAAAAGGGTCGTTCTATACGAGCATTCCTCACTCAGCTCTCCCGTTTTTGGTCACGGAAATGAGACAGAGGATGGAAAAAGGAGTGGAGATGCCGCCTCTTCCCTACCCTTTGTCCAAATAGAGATTCTTGTAGCGTTTCTTTTATTTATCTTGATCCGCGTTTCACGCTCGTAAAGATATACGTGCTTGCATCCTTTATCCTTTAACCGATCGGCGATTCGGTTCCCTCTATTTTCTTATGGTGACTCCCGCGAAAGAGCAGGCGCGATAAAAAACGACTGTTTGTTGATATGCGATTAAATTCCTACCCGACTAGCAATTTAATCGAAAAACGCGAAAAGATAAGATTTCATCGAATTAAAAGTTGCGAGCATGTTTCATAAAAACGTGGTGTAGAAGATATAAAACCATTCTGAAACATCATCAGTGGGCCTCTTGGATCAATAAGCATCGATTTGGTCTCTTTTTCGAGGCGAGGGCATTTATACGGTCATATCCCCAATAGATGTATCGGGAAATGGTAGGCGCTTTCGTTGATCGGAATTATCTTCTCGGAGCAATCAATTATTAGGCCTTCCTTGATCTCCATTCC